>JBHIBA010000049.1:0-20360 GCA_046758845.1 Nitrospinota bacterium | reverse complement strand
CCTGCCCGATAAGCAGGTTCTAAAGCCCCTCACGATCATCAGAGAGGTGAAGGTAAGCGAAGAGGGTGGACGTGCTCGAGTGGACATCCACGGGGATGCCCCCTTTCAGTACCGGATTTCTTCCGACTCCCGCCTCCGGGCAATCGTCGTACGAATTCCAGACGCCGTCTACGATGTGAAATCCGGAACGAGAAAGGAGTTCCCGAAGGGTCCCGTATCCAGGGTAGAGGTTGCGCAGCGAGAAGCGCTCATTAAGACGGTAGAGGTTCACATTTATCCTCGCTCCCGCTTGCCGGCGGTGGGTCAGGACCCCAAATTCGAACATTTCCGAGAAGGACCTCGTCTTGCCATCCTCTGGCGTATTGCATCGGACCGCAAGGAACCCTTGGCCGAGGAGACAAAAACGAGCGATACCCGGACGGTGGAAGAGGCAAAGGGTCGTCCGTCGAGAGAAAGGGGGAAGACCCCTGCTCTCTCGGAGCGCTCATTGCAGCTTGCCCTCGACCGCCTGTCCTTGCCTCGGCGTCGAGATTACAGCGTCGGCCCCAAAGATGTTTTAAAGGTGACAGTTTATCGGGAAACCGAGCTTTCCGGGGAGTTTGTGGTCGCGGGGGATGGGTCCATCAACTACCCCCTGCTGGGTCGGGTCCGGGTGGAAGGACTGACCGTCGCGCAAATTGAGAAGCGTGTCGAAACTTTACTGGCCAAGGATTACCTGGTGAATCCGAGCCTGTCGGTCAAGGTGGCCGAGTTCCGCAGCCAGCAGATACAACTGCTCGGCGCTGTAATGAAACCGGGGACCTATGCCCTTCGCGGGCCGACAACGCTCATTGAGATCATCTCCCAGGGAGGGGGAATCGACCCCGGCGAAGGGGGCTCAAAGGTAGTGGTCCTTAGGCCACGCAGGGAGAAGGGGGGTGAGGATCAGTTCTTCACGGTCGACCTCAACGTTCTCTTGAAGGAGGCCGACCTTTCTGAGAATCTCCTTCTAGGCGGAAATGACACCGTCTTTGTCCCTCGGGCCGGTTCCATCTTCATCTTCGGTCAGGTCAAGAAACCAGGCCCCTACAAGATTCAGGAGCGTCAGGTTACGCTCACAGAGGCCATCAGCATGGCCGGGGGGTTGACGCGGATTGCGGCGGCGAACCGAACCCGGGTGGTCCGTATCGAGGGGCGGAAGGAGCGAGTCATCAACGTCCCGCTGAACGACATCCTCAAGGGGGACAAGTCCAAAGACATCTGGTTGGTGGCGGAAGACGTCGTCTTTGTTCCGGAAAGTTTCTTCTAAGGGCAGCGAGCGAGGTCATGGCTGAGGTTCGACATCCTCAAGAGGAAGGCACCTCTTTACGAATCCTGTTGCGCTATGTCTGGGCGCACCTTGGGTTGGTGCTGAGTATCTGGATTGCGGTCGTGGTGGTGACCCTCTTCGCAACGTTAGCGACCCGCCCGGAGTATGAAAGCAAAGTTCGTCTTCTCTTGCAGTCCACCGAACCCAGCGTGATTGACGTCAAGAAAGTCGTCAGCCAGCGCTACGAGACGGATACTTACCTCAAGACCCAGATGCAGCTGATCCGGAGCGAACAACTCGCCAGACGGGTCATTTCCGCCCTAAACCTCAAAGGACATAAAGAGTTTCGGCCGGCGGATGAATCGGTCGTCTGGGACTGGTATCACGATGGGTATCTGAAGCTGAGAGGGGTGGTTCAGGCGCGTCTCCGAAGCCTCTTCAGTTTTGTCTCTGGTTCTTCCAATCCCTCTGTCGATTCTTCCCATCTGGTAGCGGAGGATGGCCGGGATCCCTTGGTGCGCGGGTTTCTCTCCCGTCTGAAAGTGAAATCCACGCGGGGCACACGCCTGGTTGACATCTCCATTCGCGGTTATTTTCCTGGGGCGACCGCTGAGATTGCCAACGTCGTGGCCGATGAGTTCATCAAATGGAATCTGGAACTCGAGTTCTTCAGCACCCGTCGGGCGACGAAATGGCTGGAAGGTCAATTGGTCGAGCTAAAAAAGGCGGTGGAACAATCGGAACGCGCCCTTCAGGCGTACCGCGAGTCTGAAAATTTGACGGGGGTCGAGATGGCCGAAAGCCCAGAGGTCATCACCGGCGCCTTGGGGACCCTGAGCCGTGAGATCATGGAGGCCCGCAGCGAGCGGATTGCGGCCGAGGCGGCCTATCGAGAGTTCACAAATTACTTCGGAAAAAACGGAACGAGCACAAAGTTGGAAAACATCCCCGTCGGGCTTCTAGGTGGAGCCACCCTGGTCACCAACCTCCAAGTCAATTTGACCGAAGCGCAGCGGGAGTATGCCGACCTCTCCCGCCGTTACAAGCCGAAACATCCGACCATTGTTCAACTCAGGTCCAGGATCGACTACCTGAAGAGCAGTCTGCAGAGGGAGATCTCCCTGGCGGTCAAGAAGCTGGAGACACGTTTCCTGGTTGCCCAAAAGCGCGAGCGGTCTCTGATGACAAATCTCGAGGAAGAGAAAGCCCGGGTGATTCGACTGGGAGGCAAGACGGTCAAATTGGGAGTTCTTAAGCGGGAAGTGGATAGCAACCGAAAGCTCTATGAGCTCTTTCTAGGTCGGATTAAGGAGACGAACCTGGCCACGAACCTTCGGGTGACGAACATCCAAATTGTCGACCGGGCCAGCGTCCCCAAGTCGCCCGTTCGGCCGGCAAAGGGCCGGAACCTGATTATGGCCGTGGTCCTGGGTCTTTTTCTGGGGGTCGGGACCGCATTCGCCGTGGAGTATTTCGACACCTCCTTCAAAGACCCCGAGGAGGCGGAACGCATCCTAGGCGTTCCGGCCATGGCGACCGTCGACCATCTGGGCAACCTGCGCAAAAAGAAGCGAGAGCTGGTGATCCTGGAAAGGAGGACAGCCGGCTATTCGAAGGACTCCTTCAATACCCTGCGGACCAATCTCCTCTATTCCGCCCCGGTCGAGCAGCGACAAGTCCTCCTGGTCACCAGCTCAACTCCGGTAGAGGGGAAGACGTTCATCGCTTCCAACCTCGCTTTGAGTCTTGCGAACCTGGGGGAAGAGGTTCTCCTGATAGACGCGGACCTCAGGAAACCCAGATTGCATCGTCTGTTTGGCCTGAAACTAGAGCCGGGGCTGACCGATTTGCTCGTTGGGCGCAATGAGCTGGGGGACGTCCTCCATGATACAGACCGGGGCCCCCTGTTCGTTATTCCTGCGGGCCATCACTCTCCAAACCCGGCTGATCTCCTAAGTTCCGATCGGGTGGAGAAGATGCTCCTCGAGATGCGCAATCGCTTCCAGTACATCGTGGTGGATTCTCCGCCGGTGTTGAGCGTGGCGGACCCATTGACGCTCGTGCCGAAAGTGGATGGTGTCCTGTTCGTCGTGTGGGCGGGCCGCACCCCGGGCCGCCATGTGGTACAGGGGATCAACATTCTGAAAGAGGTCCGGGGGGGTAAGACCTTCTTCGGTGTTGTGATGAATCGGGTGACTCGGCGTCGCGGCAGCGGCTACTACTACTATCACCACTACTATGGGGATTACTACGCGAAAGGGAGCGACACGGGTTGAAGACCTCCGGGGAGGAGCTCATCTCCTCCGGGGGACGTGATGACCAGTGCACGGGCCCGTCTTGACTGCGGTCCCGAGCGGTCAATCTCTTGCACGGTCTTGGAGTGAAGGCGGATCAACTCCTTCGAAACGGCACCGAGGTGGGCCTTCACCTCCTCCTCGTCCTCTCCCCTATATTCTTCGGCGCGGTTTCCGATTGGGCGTACCTGCCGGCTCGAGCACTAATCCTTCTCCTGGTGGGACTCAGCGTCCTTCGGCTGGTCATCTGCCGGAGGGTTCGCCCGGTTTGGACGTGGTTTTCCCTCCCCGCCGCCCTCTTTCTGGCCTACGTCCTGTTCTCTGTGTTTCTCCTTCCAGGGTCTGTCTTGAAGATGCTTTCCCCGGTGGCCTCCGCTCGTTACCAAGACGTGCTCCAGTGGAGGGAAGAACTCGAGAGATCCCTTCTCTCCCCTCTTCGGGCGTACGTGGTCGGGACGAACGAGGGGGCTCCCGCCGCCTCGGTTCCCTCGACCCTTTCCGTGGACCCCTGGCGCACCCGTCAGGCTTCCCTTAGCCTCCTCACACCGCTGCTCCTCTTTTTCGTCGCGGCCAATCTGGGTGGTTCAAGGTCCCAATCGAGGCGGCTCATTGCCTCCCTCGCAGGGACGACGGGGCTCATATCCGCCTACGGTCTGTATCAAGCGTTTACAGGCGCCTTTCACGTTCTTTGGGCCCCCCGGTGGGCCGGCGGTCGGGTTTCGGGAACCTTCATCAACTCCAACCACTTCGCCCTCTACCTGGAAATGGCCCTTCCCTTGACTTTCGCCCTTTTGGTCTCCTTCTTCTTGGCGGACAGGCCGGCAGAGGCGAGAGACTGGAGGGAGGCTTTGGGCCGGATCCGTCAAGGAGGGAGGGCCCGGGTTGTCCTGGTCTCGCTGGCCTTCGCCCTGGGATTGCTGGCCTTCTTATACACCCAGTCCCGAATGGGCATCGCCAGCCTCCTCCTCGTGACGATTTGCGGAATCCCCTTTCTCTTGCGGAAGAGACGGGTATTCGGGTCCGCCTCGGTGATCCTTGCCTTCCTGGGGTTTCTTGGCCTTGCCGCGCTCTGGGTTGGAATTGATCGGCCGATGCGGCGGCTGTTGCCGGTTTCGCTTCAGTCCCCACTGAAGGACTTTCGCCTGCAAGTGTGGTCGGATGCCCGTGCATGGAGAGGCGATTTTTTCCTGACGGGAAGCGGCCTTGGGACCTTTGAGGTGGTGTATCCCAGATACCAGACGATAGGTTCCCTGCTGAAATTCCGCAACGCTCACAACGACCTCCTCGAAGCCTGGACCGAAACCGGGGCGGTGGGTTTGGGGTTGGTGCTGTCGGGCATCGGCGCACTCTTCTGGCAGATGTTTCGTCTTCGGCGACGAAGGGAAGACCCGTTTGTGCGGGTGTTTACCGGGGCGGCCATCATCGGCCTCGGGAGCGCCCTGCTTCACAGTGTCGGCGGGTTCGGCCTTCGGATGCCGGCCAATGCTTACCTGTTCGCCCTGACAGCGGGGCTGGCGATAGGCCTTCTGCACAGGCCGCGTTTCCCCTTGCGGGCGGAAAGACGGCAAGGGGGACCCTTTTCGCGTAAAGGGTTCCGCGTGGTCTGCTGCGGACTGGCGGGTATCGTGCTCCTCGCCTTGATCTGGGATACGGCGACGACGTTTCGAAATTCCCTCCGGTTCCGGACGGCCGCAAGGCGGAGTTTCCCCGGCCGCCTAGGTCTGCAAGAACGCCGGGCCCTTCTTCAAGAGGCGGTATCGGTCCAGCCGCAGGATGAGACTTACATGCTGGCCCTCCTCTCTGCGGAGGAGCTCCGGATGCGGCTGGATCAGTTGAGGGAGCCGGAGGAAGGGCTGCGCTCGGCCCTGCGGACGCTGGAGCTTGCGGGCCGAGCTCAGCTCCTGCATCCCGCCTCGGGGAATATGATCTTTGCGGAGGCGGTGATCCTCAGTAACCTGGATCGTTGGATGGTCAGGCGCAACGCCCTTTTGTCTTCCGGCTCCCTGGGGGGGGGCGAGGAGGCGGCGCAGGGCAGGGGGAGGGAATTCGCCGAAACGGTGCGTCGCCTTCGAGAGCCGGTCGCTCGTCTTGCCTGGAAGACCTTGACGAGGGCACTCACGTGGGAGCCGAGGCGGTTTGCCTTTCACTACGCCCTGGCTCTTCACGGGGTCTTTCGGTGGGAGAGTCTTGACGAAGGGGGGCGCCGACAGGTCAAAGCGTCCATCGCCAAGGCTGCGGATCTTTTGGCCTGTCCTCACCCCTCTCCTTTCCGGGATGAATACCCGGAAGAGAGAGGAGTCCTTGAGCGCATCGCCCGTCATCTGGGCGACAAGGCCCTGTTGGAAAAAGTTCAACGGGCCTGTTGTCCGCAGGGAGGGGAAAACCGGGGCATTGACCTTCGAGGGTCGAGACCAGGGTCAGGGAAAGGATCCGAAGGGCGAGCGGGTCATGGTTTCTCCTTGGAGCCCTCTGAAAGAAATTCGTGATCGGGGTCGAGGGTCAGGCCCCTTGCTGGGCGAATCCGATTATCACGTGTTGGACAGACCTTCGAAGTCTTGAAGTTCCCCGGGCTGAGGAAGGGGTTTCTTCCCTTCTTTGTCCGGGATGGCGATGATCAGGCATTAACATGTTTGGGTCGGTCGGGATGACGAGACGAGAAAGAGGGCAGGGCCTCGGGTAGTGACCGAGCACAGGGCCTCCTTCAGGATGAGAGTCAAGTGAAAGTCTTGGTCACCGGCGGGGCCGGTTTCATCGGTAGTCACTTGGTGGACCGTCTGCTGGAGGACGGTCACCGGGTCACGGTGGTTGACAACTTCAGCACCGGTCGGCGGGAGAACCTGGCCCAGCATGCCGGGCATCCGAGCCTGCGGGTTGTGGAGGCCGACGTAACGGATGGGGAGGCCATCGGGCCGCACTTCACCGCAGTGGAGTGGGTGTTTCACCTGGCGGCGCTGGCGGACATCGTGCCTTCCATAGAACGGCCGAGGGATTATCACCGGGCCAATGTGGATGGTACGGTGGAGGTGCTGGAGGCTGCGCGGGCCGCAGGGGTCAAGCGATTCGTGTATGCGGCTTCTTCGTCCTGCTACGGCATTCCAGAGGACTACCCAACGCCTGAGACGGCGCCCAACCGCCCGCAGTACCCCTACGCCCTGACCAAGACCCTGGGGGAGCGGTGTGTTTTGCACTGGGGCCAGGTTTACCGGCTACCGGCCATCTCGCTGCGCCTGTTCAACGTCTACGGGCCTCGCTCGCGCACGTCGGGTACCTACGGCGCGGTCTTTGGGGTCTTCCTGGCACAGAAGCTGCGAGGGAAGCCTTTCACGGTGGTCGGAGACGGAACCCAGGTCCGGGATTTCGTCTTTGTGAAGGATGTGGTCGAGGCCTGCGTGCGGGCAGCCGGCTCAGGACTTCAAGACGAGGTGATCAACGTGGGCTCCGGGAAGCCCTGCAGCGTCAACCGCCTGGTGGAGTTACTGGGCGGGGAGGTGGTGTATGTCCCGAAGCGGCCCGGTGAGCCGGACCGCACCCACGCTGACACCGGAAAGATCGAGGCGGCCTTGGGGTGGCATCCCACCGTCTCCCTGGAGGAGGGGGTCAAAGAGCTTCTGCGCAATATTGACTATTGGGGGGACGCTCCGGTCTGGACCCCGGAATCGATCGCCGAGGCGACCCGGGGCTGGTTTCGCTATCTGGCGCCTTCCCTGCAGAGGAGGTAGGGACCTATGCCGAGGCAAGAAAAAGTCCTGCCTCTGGCCGACCTGCAAGTGGTTGCGGAGAGGGCGCGCCAGGAGGGCAGGCGAGTTGTCCTGTGCCACGGCGTCTTCGACCTGATGCATCCCGGACACGTTTTGCATCTGAAAGCGGCCCGCCAGCACGGCGACGTCCTGATGGTTACCCTGACGGCGGACGAGTTCGTGCACAAGGGCCCCGGCCGGCCGGCCTTCAATCAGCGGCTCCGCCTGGAGACGGTTGCGGCGCTGGAGTGCGTGGACTATGTGGCGCTCAACGAATGGTCGACGGCGGTAGAGACGATTCGCCTGTTGAGGCCGCACGCTTACGTCAAGGGGACCGATTACGCCGATCCCGCAGATGACCTCACGGGCAAGATCGTTGAAGAGAAGGAGGCGGTTCGCGCCGTGGGCGGGCGGATCATTTTCACCGATGAGGAGTCCTTCAGCGCCAGCAACCTCATCAATGAACACTTTAGCCGGCTGCCGGCGAACACGGATGCCTTCCTGAGGGGCTTCCGGCGTCGCTGCTCGCGGGAGGAAGTGATCGGCGTCCTCAAGGGTCTGCAGGAGGTCTCGGTCCTGGTCGTGGGCGAAGCCATCTTGGACAAGTACTCCTACTGCACGCCCCTGGGGAAGTCTCCCAAGGAAACCATCATTGCCACCAAGTATGCCTCCGAGGAGAGATTCCCCGGCGGGGTCCTGGCCATCGCCAATCACCTGGCGGGGTTTTGTGGCCGGGTAACGCTGGTGACCTGTCTGGGTCAGGACGGACCGGAAGCGGATTTCATTCGCTCCAAGCTTCATCCCAGGGTCCAGCTGCATGCGGTTCCCACGAAGGAACGGGGAACGATCGTGAAGCAGCGGTTTGTGGATCCGACGTTCCTGGCAAAGATGTTCGAGATCCAGTATCTGGACGACAGGCCGATCCCCGCCGAGGTCGAAAGTGAGGTGCGCTCCCTCCTTAAGGACCATCTCCCCGAGCACGATTTGGTCCTGGTGGCGGACTTCGGTCACGGCCTGCTCACTGATCCAACCCGGGAGTTGATTTGCTCTTCCGATCGGTTTGTGGCATTGAACACTCAGACCAACAGCGCCAACCTCGGCTTCAACGTGGTCACGAAGTATCCCCGGGCAGACTACGTCTGCCTGCACGAGGGGGAGGTGAGGCTCGCTGCCAGGACTCAGTACGGAGAGCTGCGGGCGATGGCAGAGGGATTGCGGTCCCGGCTCAAGGCGGATCACCTGATGGTGACGCGAGGCCCCAGGGGCTCGGTCCTGCTGCAGGGCAACGGAAGGGCGGAGGAAACGCCGGCCTTCTCCGTTCAGGTGGTGGACCGAACGGGGGCCGGGGATGCCTTGTTCTCAGTGACGGCGCCGTGCGTCTATCGAGGGTGTTCGCCGGAGGTGGTGGGGTTCGTGGGGAATTGCGTGGGGGCTTTGGCCGTCGAGACGGTGGGCAACAAGGAACCAGTCGATCCGCGCACCCTTCAGAAATTCATCGGCCACCTGATGATGTGAAGGAGGCCCAAGGTGGCGGTTCGAGAGACAGGGGCTCGCGGGGGCGTCGGGTTGTCCTTCCTCGAAGACCTCGCGCGGGCGCGCCGGGCGGTGGTTGTTACCGGGAAAGACGGAGCGCAAATGGGCTTGCAGGCGGGCCTCGCCGGGGTGCTCGACCTCGTGGAGGAAGCGGGCAGGAGCGGCGGGAAGCTGATGTTCATCGGCAACGGGGGCAGCGCCGCCATTGCCAGCCACCTGGCCGTGGATTACTGGAAGAATGGGGGGCTCCCGGCCCTGGCTTTCAACGACGCGGCCTTGCTGACCTGCATCAGTAACGATTTCGGGTACGAGCGGGTCTTCGCCGAGCCGATTCAACGCTTCGGGCGGCCGGGGGACCTCCTCGTTGCGGTCAGCAGCTCCGGCCGGTCGCCCAACATCCTTCGAGGCGTCGAGGTGGGCCGAAAGGTGGGTTGCCAGGTGGTGACGCTGTCCGGATTTGACGACTCCAACGCCCTGCGCCGCACGGGTGACCTGAACTTCTACGTACCCTCCCACTCTTATGGCATCGTAGAGATCACCCACCTCTCTTTGCTTCACGCCATCCTGGAGGAAGGGATCCTGGCCAGAGAGGATCGAGGGCGGGGGATCGATGACTGAGGCGCTGAGGTTTCCGCGGGTGGCCATTACCGGCGGCGCGGGCTACGTCGGAAGCGCGCTCGTGCCCTTCCTGATCCGCCGGGGGTATGAGGTGTCGTTGATCGACCTCTTCCTGTACGGGGAGGACGTCTTCGACGGCATGGAGCGTTCGCGGTCTCTACAGATGGTGAAGGGGGACATCCGGGACGAATCCCTGCTGAGGCGGGCCTTGGAGGGGGTCGATTGCGTGATTCACCTGGCGTGCATCTCCAACGACCCGAGTTTCGAGCTCGACCCCGCCCTGGGCCGATCCATCAACTACGACGCCTTCTTGAACCTTCTGCGGGTGGCCCGCGACAGCGGCGCGCGGCGACTCATCTACGCGTCCAGCTCCAGCGTTTACGGCGTCCGGAGTGAACCGGACGTGCGGGAGGGCAGCCCCTGCGAGCCCCTCACCGATTATTCCAAGTACAAGCTCGCGTGCGAACACGCCTTGAGGTCGGGCGAGCTCGGGGATTGTGAATTCATCGTCCTCCGGCCCGCGACGGTGTGCGGTTACGCCCCGAGGATGCGGCTGGATCTCACGGTCAACATCTTGAGCATCAACGCCCTGGCCAGAAATGAGATCGTCGTGTACGGGGGTCGGCAGCTGCGCCCGAACATCAACATCAAGGACATGGTCGCGGTCTACGGCCTGCTCCTTGAGGCCCCGGCGGATAAGGTCCACGGCGAGACGTTCAACGCGGGCTACGAAAACCATTCGGTGGCGGAGATCGCCGAGATCGTCAAGGAGGTGGTGGGAGACCCGTCCGTGGCCATCCGTGTGGAACCCATCGTCGATGCCCGCTCCTATCACATCAACTCGGACAAGATCGCCGAACGTCTCGGCTTTCGGGCGCAGTGGAGCATTGAGGACGCCGTCCAAACCATCTGCGAGGCCTATGACCAGGGGCACATCCCCAACCCCCTTGAGGACCCTCGCTATTACAACATCAAGACCATGCAAACGGTGGGTCTTCGGTGAAGGCTGCAAGAAGCGAAACTGTGGCAGTGCGGGAATTGGGATGGAAGGTTCGCTTCTCCTACCTCCCCCAGCAATTCGCCGAGTCGGGGGAAATCCTGGCGGAAATCCGCCGGCATCTCCTCTCGTGTAATTTCACCCTGGGGCCGGAGGTCGAGCAGTTCGAGAAGTCCTTTTCCGCGCTGATCGGGACTCGGCATGCCGTGGGCGTCGGATCCGGGACGGATGCCCTCATGCTGAGCCTGAAGGCCCTGGGCGTCGGGCCGGGGGACGAGGTGATCACGGCGGCCAACACCTTCATCGCCACCGTGGGAGCCATCAACGCGGTTGGCGCCAGGCCGGTCCTGGTGGACGTCACCCCCTATTTCACGGTTGACCCGGGGCGCGTCGAGGAGGCCATTACGCCCAGGTCAAAGGTTCTTTTGCCCGTCCACCTGACCGGGGAGCCGGCCGACATGAAGCCCATCATGGAGATCGCCTCCCGGCGGGGTCTGGCCGTGGTGGAAGACGCATGCCAGGCGATCCTGGCGAAGGTGGACGGGCGGACGGCGGGCACGTTCGGAGCAGCGGCCGGCTACAGCCTTCATCCGCTGAAGAACCTGAACGTGTGGGGAGACGGGGGGATTGTGGTGACGGACTCCCGTGACCTCGACGGCCGGCTGCGGCTGCTGCGAAACCACGGGCTCAGATCGCGGGATGAAGTGGAAACTCTCGGCTACAACAGCCGCCTGGACTCTATCCAGGCCATCGTGGGCAATTGGCTCATCAAACAGGTCGAGGATATCACGGCCAAGCGGATTGCCAATGCGGCCAAGTACGATGAGGCCTTCGCCGAGCTGGAAGGGGACGTGGCGATCCCTCCCCGAAGGCCGAATGTTCGGCGCGTGTTCCACCTTTACATGATTGAGGCAAGGCGCAGAGACGACCTCTACCGCTACCTGCGCGAGCAGGGCGTGGAGGCGAAGATTCACTATCCCATCCCGTTGCACCTTCAGACGGGGCTGGCCCCCCTCGGGTACAAAGAGGGGAACTTCCCGGAAGCGGAACGGCAGGCCCGGTCCATTCTGACCTTGCCGGCCGACCAGCATCTGGCGTCCGAGCAGATCGAATTCGCCATCGAGGCCGTCCACTCCTTCTATCGTCACCGCTAGTACTCCCGGCCGGAATTACGGTGACGTATTGCGATGTCGTCGGGCTCAGGCAACGCGTTGATCCACAGGGCACTCTTTCACAAAAGGCGTAGCCGCGATTTGAGCGCAGCGGAAATCGCGGCGTGTGAATCCACCCCGATCTCCGCTACGGGCTGTGCCCGCGGGGTCTGCGACCCCTCGCTCAGATCGGGGCTACGACCTCAAAATTTCTATGCGAATTTCTGAACAGGAGCGCTAGGCAGGTCTGTTGAAGTTCGAGGTCCCCTACACGGACTTCCCCAGTCAGTTCCGCCAGTCCGGGGAGGAGACCCTGGAGGCGGTGGAGCGGGTCTTGGCCGCGGGGAATTTCATCCTCGGGGAAGAGGTGGAGGCCTTCGAGAAGGAGTTTGCGGAATTTTGCGGAACGAAGGCGGCCGTCGGGGTGGCCAACGGGACCGACGCCCTCATGCTGGCGCTCAAGGCGCTGGGGGTCGGGCCCGGGGATGAGGTCATCACCGCCCCGAACTCCTTCATCGCCACGGCGGGAGCAGTCGTTCAGGTGGGGGCGCGTCCGGTGTTCGTGGACGTCCGGGCGGACCAGAACATCGACCCCGGCCGGATCGACGTCGCCATCACCCCCCGGACGCGGGCCATCCTGCCGGTTCACCTGAATGGCCGGTGCGCCGATATGGCCGCCATTTTGGAGGTCGCAAACCGACGGGGTGTCCCGGTCATCGAGGATGCCGCTCAAGCCGTCGGCTCGTCATTGGACGGACAGAGGGCGGGTTCGTTCGGTCTTGCGGGTTGCTTCAGCCTTCATCCGCTGAAGAACGTGAACGCGGTGGGAGATGCCGGGATCATCACGACCAACGACGAGGACCTCGCCCGGCGACTTCGCCTTTTCCGCAATCATGGCCTTCGGAGCCGGGATGAGTCGGAGGTGTGGGGGGTGAACTCCCGGCTGGACGCCCTTCAGGCGGCGGTGTTGCGCGTCCGCCTGCGCCGGTTCCCCGAGGTGGTCGAGGCCAGGCGCCGGAATGCAGCCTGTTACCGGTCCGCGCTGTCATCGGTGGTAGAGTGCCCCGTCGAGCGGCCTCAGGAGCACAACACCTACCACCTGTTTGTCATCCAGTGCGACGGCCGAGACGAGCTGAAGGCATCCCTGGCATCCCAGGGTGTGGACACCCGGGTTCACTATCCCATACCGATCCACCTGCAGAGGTGCTGCCGGGGGCTCGGCTACCGGCCGGGGGACTTCCCCGCCGCCGAGCGGCAGGCGGGCCGGATCCTCTCCTTGCCCGTCCATCAGTTCCTCACCCGAGCCCAGGTGGAGAAGGTCTGTGCCGAGGTGGGCGCGTTTTATGCGGCCGAGCGGGCTTCGGCGCGGCGCTAAGCCCTTTACCCGGCCGCCGGTGGCGTGGCAGCAGGACGCAGAGTGCTGCTGTTCATAAATTCGCATACAAATTTTAAGGTCGTAGCCCCGATCTGAGCGAAGGGTCGCAGACCCCGCGGGCGCAGCCCGTAGCGGAGATCGGGGTGGATTCACACTTTACTCGGCCGCCGGTGGCGCGGCAGCAGGACGCAAAGGCATGGATGCCCAAGGCCTAAAGTCCCTGTACTACCAGATGGTGCGGATTCGTATGGTCGAGGAGCGGATTGCCGAGCTCTACCCCGAGCAAGAGATGAGGTGTCCGGTGCATCTTTGCATCGGGCAAGAGGCCGTCGCGGTGGGCGTCTGCGCGAACCTTTCCCGCGACGACTATGTGCAAAGCGGCCATCGGTCCCACGGGCACTACCTGGCCAAGGGCGGCGATCTCCGAGCCATGATTGCGGAGATCTACGGCAGGGCCACGGGATGCTCCCGTGGCAGAGGGGGCTCCATGCATTTGGTGGATCTCCCGGTGGGGTTTCTCGGGGCCACACCCACCGTCGCCAGCACCATCCCCATCGCCGTGGGGGCCGCGTTCGGAACGGCGATGCGGGGTGAACAACACGTTACGGTGAGCTTTTTCGGAGAGGCGGCGACGGAGGAGGGCGCATTTCATGAGAGCGTGAGCTTCGCCGCCCTCAAGTCCCTGCCGGTGGTGTTCGTCTGCGAGAATAACCTCTACTCTGTTTATTCCCCGCTCTCCGTGCGGCAGCCTCCGGACCGGGAGGTGTTCCGCTTAGCCCAGGGCCATGGCGTGGAGAGTTTTCAGGACGATGGCAACGACGTCCTGGCGGTCTGCCGGCTGGCGGAACGGGCGGTTCGCAAGGCCCGACAGGGCGGTGGCCCCACGTTTCTGGAATTCCGGACCTATCGCTGGCGAGAGCATTGCGGCCCGGCCTATGACAACGACCTGGGTTATCGATCCGAAAGCGAGTTTCAGCACTGGAAGCGTTTCTGTCCGATTGAAAGGCTCGGGGCGCGTTTGTTGCAAGAGGGGGTTCTCTCCCACCGGGACGTTGAGGAGATGGCGGCGAAGCTGAAAGCGGAAATCGACGACGCGGTGGCGTTCGCCAAGGGGAGCCCCTTCCCGGAAAGGTCGCATCTTCTGGAGCACATCTACGCTCCGGATCACGGCGAGGAGAGCGCGGGTGAAGGGCAGGCGGCTGAAGTCCTTTCAGGCCATCAACGAAGCGATTGACCTGTGCATGGCCAAGGACCCGGCCGTCTACCTCATCGGGTTGGGGGCGCCGGATCCCAAGGGCATATTCGGCAGCACCCTGGGCCTGCAACATAAATACGGCGATGCGCGCGTGATGGATATGCCGACCTCCGAGAATGCCATGACCGGTGTGGTGATCGGGTCGGCCCTGGTCGGGATGCGGCCCATCATGGTGCATCAGCGCTTGGACTTCGCCCTGCTGGCCGTCGAGGAGATCGTGAACAACGCCGCCAAGTGGTATTACATGTTCGGCGGGCAGAGAAGCATGCCGCTGGTGATCCGGATGGTGGTCGGCCGGGGATGGGGGCAGGGGCCGCAGCACTCCCAAAGCCTGGAAGCCTGGTACGCCCACGTTCCGGGTCTCAAAGTCGTCATGCCCGCGACGGCCTATGACACCAAGGGGCTTCTCATCGCCAGCATCGAAGACGACAACCCGGTGATCTTCATCGAGCATCGCTGGCTTCACAACCTCTCGGGGGACGTTCCGGAGGGGGTCTATCGCGTCCCCCTGGGAAAGGCCCACGTGTCCCGGCAGGGGCGCGACCTCACCATCGCCTCCTCCTCCTATATGACGCTGGAGGCCATCCGGGCGGCGGACGTGCTGGCCCAGGAGGAGATCCGGGCCGAGGTCATCGACATCCGGACGCTGAAGCCGCTGGACGAGGCCCCGATTTTGGAGTCGGTCCGCAAGACCGGGCGGTTCATCGTGGCCACCACCGGATGGAAAACCCTGGGCTTCGGCGCGGAAGTCGTCGCACGGATCTCGGAGGAGGCCCTCGGGGACCTCAAGTGCCCTCCCCGCCGGGTGGCCCTGCCGGACTGTCCCACGCCCAGCACCCCGGCCTTGGCCAATCACTATTATCCGCGCGCCGACCACATCATCGCAGCGGCTCGGGAGATGCTGGGGCTCGACGCCCCTGAGCCGGCGCCCGAAGCGACGGCGTCCGTCCCGCTGGATGTTCCGGATCCGAGTTTTACCGGCCCCTTCTAGCCTTGCCGGCCAGCAGTACGTCGGGGATGAGGGAAACCCGCCGCGGGGCGGGCAATCGGGCGCGACAGGGGGGGCCGACGCTCCGGAAAGGGCGGCGCCGCGTAGCCGGCGCGCCCGCCTCCTTTCACCAATGGCCGAGGCCCCGGCCGACGACGGCTCACCCCCAGGGACGCAACGGACCGGACGGGTGAATCGCAGGAAAGGGAGGCCTTGAACCGGGTCGCAGCGGTGATCGGCAGCAATTGCTTCACGGGCAGCCACATCGTGGACGCCCTGTTGGGGGCCGAGTGGACGGTTGTGGGGCTGAGCCGCTCGCGGGAATATGAGGCGATCTTCCTGCCCTACAAGGCGCGACCCTCGCCGAACTTCCGCTTCTACCAGGTGGACCTGGTTCGGCAAGGGGACCGTCTCCTGGACATCCTGGACGACGCCCGACCCGAGTGCGTGATCAACGTGGCGGCGCTGAGCGAGGTTGCGTTGAGCAACTTCCAGCCGCTGGAGTATTTTCAGACCAACACGCTGGGCGTAGTCAATCTCTGCAACGAATTGCGGTCTCGGGAGTACCTCCGCCGGTACGTGCACATCTCTTCTGCCGAGGTGTATGGAAACTGCACGGGGTCCGTGAAGGAAGACGCCCCGCTGATTCCAAGCACTCCCTATGCGGCCTCCAAGGCCGCCGCCGACATGTACCTGCTCACCCTGCGGAAAAATTTCGACTTTTCGGTCAGCCTGGTTCGCTCCACGAACGTCTACGGCAGGCACCAGCAGCCATTCAAGATCATCCCTCGCACGGTGATTTTCCTCAGGCAAGGAAGGCGCATCGAGCTCCACGGGGGCGGCAAGGCGGTGAAGTCGTTCGTGCACGTTCGGGACGTGGCAGCCGGCGTAATGAAGATCGTCGAGGCCGAACCGCCCGCGGGGGTCTATCACTTCTCCACGAAGAACAGCCAGACGGTTGCGGAGATCGTGGAGATGCTCTGCTCCCAGATGGGAAAGGATTTCCGCTCGGCCACGGTCTCGGTGGGGGAGCGATTGGGTCAGGACACCCAGTACCTGTTGGACTGGTCGAAAGCGGCGGACGAACTGGACTGGGCGCCGCAGGTGTCCCTCCGAGACGGACTCGATGACGCGATCGCATGGGTGGAAGAGAGCTGGGACGAGATCCTCCGACACCCCCTGGAGTACGTTCATAAGGTCTAGTGCATGGTCCCCTCAAAGGTCGTGGTCCTCGGCCACACCGGCTTCATCGGGGGAGCCCTCTTTGAAGGTTTGCGCCGTCAAAGTTCCCACCCGGTCGTGGGTCTCTCCTCGGCCGCGCTGGACCTGACCCGCAGGGACGAGGTGGCTTCCTTGAAGGAAGTCGCGGGTTCGGATGCGGTGTTGATCGTGGCCTCGGCCACGCGCAGGCGGGACGACGCCCCGGAGACCTACGAGCGAAACCTCGCGATGCTGACCAACCTGGCCGACTTCTTAGCCGGTCAACCCGTCCGGAAGTGCATCTACTTCAGCACGGCCTCTGTTTACGGAGATGCCGCGAGCAACCTGGCCATCGACGAACAGATGCCCGTCGCCCCGGCCTCCCGTTACGGCGCGGCCAAGGCGCAGGGTGAGGTTTTGCTTCGCCGCGCCGCCGAAGCCAACGGCATGTCGCTGGTCATTCTTCGGCCCTGCCGGGTCTATGGCCCGGGGGACGCGCGCGCGTCCTACGGGCCGACGCAATTTCTTCGCTCTGTGCTCGAGCAGGGGTCGGTGGTCCTGTACGGCGACGGCCGCGAGCTTCGGGATCACGTGTTCGTCGAGGATGTGGCGCGCCTCGTCGGCAGGTTGGTCCCCTCAGACCTCTCCGGCACCTACAACGTGGCCACCGGGAGCAGCCACTCCTATCGCCACATCCTGGACGTCCTCCGGAAAGTGACTTCCAGATCCTTCGGGGTGTCGTCGGCGGAACGGACCCGGCCGCTGATCGACCAAGGGTTCAACATTGCCCGCTTGCGTCGGGCGCTTCCGGACCCTCGCTTCACGTCTCTGGAGCTGGGAATCCGGCAGACCTACCTGGCGCTGGCAACTGATTCGGAACGAGGGAAGCCTCTCCCATGAGAGAAGTGGATCTACTGGATACCTATCCGCGTATCAAGCGTCCGATCAAAGAGCGGGCCCAGTGGAAGGCGCGGTCCGAGCAGAGCCGGGCCATCGCGAAGCGGTTCGGACGGGAGTATTTTGACGGGACGCGGGACGAGGGATACGGCGGATATTATTATGACGGTCGCTGGGAGGCGGTCGCCAAGCGCATGATTGAACATTATGGGTTGACGGGGAACGAGAGCATCCTTGATGTCGGAAGCGGGAAAGGTTTCCTTCTTCATGATTTCCTGGAGCTGATGCCGGGGTTGAAGGTCGCGGGTCTTGAGATTTCCTCTTATGGCGTCGAGCACGCGATGGAAGACGTCAAGCCGCATGTCCTTCAGGGCAACGCCAAGGATCTTCCGTTCAAGGATGATTGCTTCGACTTGGTGATCTCGATCAACGTTGTTCACAATCTCGTTGAAGAGGAATGCCGGCGCGCGATCCGCGAAATGGAGCGAGCAAGCCGGAAGTTCAAATATGTGCAGGTGGATTCCTTTCGGAACCAGGAGGAAAAAGAGAACTTGGAGAAGTGGCAGCTGACGGCCGAGCTCATCTATAGTACGGATCAGTGGAAGGAATTGTTCCGGGAAGAGGGCTACACGGGTGACTTCTATTGGACCATTACCGAATGAAGGTGATGAAGGCCGCCGTCCTGTATGAGCTGAACGCCCCCCTCAGGATTGAGGAGGTGCGGGTGCCGGAGCCCGGGTACGGGCAGGTTCTGACCAGGATGGCCGCCAGTGGGATATGCCACACCCAGTTGTTGGAGATCTGCGGCCAGCGCGGCCGGGACCCTTACCTGCCGCACCTGTTGGGCCATGAAGGGGCCGGGGTGGTGGAGGCCGTGGGACCGGGAGTGAGTCGGGTCAACGTCGGCGACCACGTCGTCCTCTCCTGGATCGCCGGTCCTGGAGTGAACGCAGCTCCCCCTACCTACTTCAAGGACCATCAACCCATCAACGCCGGCGCTCTGACCACTTTTCAGGAATATACCCTGGCTTCCGAGAATCGAGTGACGCCGATTCCGAAGGACATGCCCCTGGATATGGCGGCGCTTTTGGGCTGCGCAGTGGCCACGGGGGCCGGGGCCGTGCTGAACACGGCGAACGTCAATCCGGGGAGCAGCGTCGTCGTCTACGGGGCGGGGGGGATCGGGCTTTTTTCCCTTCAGGCCGCCGCCTGGATGAGCGCCACCCCCATCATCGCCGTGGATGTGCGGGATGAGAAGCTCGAGCGCGCCCGCTCCATGGGCGCCACGCACACCGTTCATGCCCGCAAGGATGATCCGGTTCAGGCAATTCTCGATCTGACCGGGGGGCGGGGAGCCGACTACGCCATCGAGGCCGTGGGTCTGCAAGAGACCATGGAACAGGCCTTTCTCTCCGTTCGGAACGGGGGCGGGATGGCCGTCTTGGTGGGGAATCTTCCCAGAGGGATGACCATTCGAATCGATCCGTTTGCCCTGATTTGCGGCAAGCAGATTGTCGGAAGCTGGGGAGGCAATACCAGGCCGGAGAGGGATTTCCGACGCTACGTTGAACTTTATCTGGCGGGTAAATTGCGGCTTGACGAGATGATCACCCACCGCTTCGGGCTTGGGGAAATTGACTCCGCCTTCGAGGCCTTGGAGAGGGGGGAGGTGGGAAGGGCCATCATCGAGTTTGCCGGGGAGGACACTTGGCGGGGATGAAACCGATCGGCGTCTCGGAAAGCCACGAGATATTCCGGAACCAGCACCTTCGACTGTATTCGGTGGCGGTGGACTTTGGGTCCTTTTCCAAGCGGTACTACGTAACCGATTACGGGCGGCGCGTTGGGGTTCTCTTACTGAAGAATGAATCCGTCCTCCTCGTTCGGCAGTATCGATTTCTCATCGACCGGCTCTCCTGGGAAATTCCCGGGGGAAGGGTCGAAGAAGACGAGACGCTGGAGCAGGCCGCCTTCCGCGAGTGCCGGGAAGAGGCAGGCGTGCGGTGTTCAACCCTCAGACCCGTTTTTAGCTACCACCCGGGAACGGATGTCCTCAGCAACGAGACGCACATCTTCTCCTGCGAAGAGTTCGAGGAGGTAGGAACTCGAGACGTTCGAGAGATCAAAACGTGCGTGTGGGTTCCGTTTTCGGATTGCTTGAAGATGATCTTCTCGAAGGAGATCGTCGACGTCCTCACAATAACGGCTGTGGTCATGTATGCAAAGCTCCACCGTGACGAAAAGGGCGGACCGACATAAGCTCGTGGAGCGTGCTGCCGAGGCGCCGGGTTGACGAAGAATCAGGGAATTGGAAACCGGACGGGGAGTCTTCCGGCGGTTCCTCTCAGGGTGGAGGAGGGATGAAAACCGGCGAACCCGTTGAGGTGAGCTTCTTCATTCCCATTCGATCCGCCGTTTGGCCAAACGCCGAGACGCCAGCCTTTGGCGTTGCCAAAATCGCATCGGTCCCGCCCGGCTTATGTCGAACGTCCGCGGTAGCGATGGGGATGACCTGGCGGGGGCGGAAACGCGCAGTCCTGAAGATCGCCCACACACATGGGGGCGATTCGTGAAGGGCTTGCTGTTGGCCGCCGGCGCGTTTCTCCTCTTGGTTGCCCTGTCTGTGGTGCTCTTGCGTTTTTATCGGGGCAAGAAGCACTACAAGGTTTTCCTGAGCGCCTTCGCCCTGGCAGTGGGGTTCTACATCGTTCTGTACCGAGCCCTTCCCGAGAACCTGGGTTTCGTTCCCCCGGGATGGCTGGAGCCCCACCGGACGCTCGACTTCCTGAATGGGCTTTTGATCCTTACCCTGGGATTCGTCGGTTTCTGGGATTCTGTCTATACAACTGTCCTGACGGGCTTCTCCGCAAACCTGATGGTTCTGCTCGCTGAGGGCGGAGAGCTCTCCCGGGAGGAAATCCTCGGGCTTTACGGCGCTGGAAAGAAACTGGACCGGGTACTGGCCTGGCGGCTGCCAAAGTTGATTGAGGGGAACTACCTGGAAGCCGAGGGTGCCGGTTATCGTCT
>JBHIBA010000048.1:0-20877 GCA_046758845.1 Nitrospinota bacterium | reverse complement strand
CTGCTTGAGGCGGTCCCCCAGAAACGGCACCCACTTGTGCTTGCCGTCGTACTTGAGACGGTAAGACTTCTCAATCCTCGCCCACTCTAAGATAGGGTTTTCGATGGTAGTAGAAAGACTCACGAGGTAACGGCCGCAGGTCCAATGGGCTGCCATTCTCCGACTGCGTCTGCTCGAGGCCAGAAATCTTCCCTCCAATATCAAGCCCTCCCCGCCCGGCGTGGAGAACGTCTGGCTCCAAGCCTTTACAGGGCCTCGGAGAGAGCCCAGAGCCGAATTTGCCCTGTAAAGAAAGCTGCTCGTCTTCTCAGTCGTCGGCTCAAGGAGCTTCTCTAAAGCCGTCTTGGGTCGTTTTTTGCCCTGCTGGGGCTTTGGCTTTCCTCGGGCGCCGGGCTTCCCTTCAAGCCACGCCCTTCGGTCCCTGATCTGCTTAAGCTCATTCTCTTTCCTTTGGTTGAGAGACTTGATTTGATTGAGGCGAAGCTGCACCGATTTCTCTAAGGTCTGCTTTTGCTTGGGGTCTGTCTCGCTCTCCGCTCTCGAACGATATTTCTTAATCGACTCCTGATAGCTCTCGAATCTTTTTTGGTATCTCTCCCTGACGTTGGCCTCTTCAACTTCCAGGGCCGCAAGCTCCCCGGCTTTGCGGTAGGCTTGCTCTTCCTCTCTTGCCTTCTCAAGTTTCGGTATGATTTCCTTCAGCTTCGCCTTCGTCTCGGCCTCGAGCTTCCGCAGCGCCGCCTTCTCCCCCGCCTTTTTCTCTTCATAAGCCTGGTTTCTCAATTCCGTCTCTCGTTTCGAGGCATCCGATCTAAGTTCTTTGCCCCGCTTCACAAGGGCGGTGGCCCGATCACTCACCCGATTGGCCTCCCGCGACTTCGCCCACGCTTGTTCCCGCAGTCTTTGCCTGGCAGCGTCCCCAAGCTTAGAAGTCGCGGACCGCCCGCTGCGCATAAGAGTCCTTGCTTCATCCGAGATCCGTTTGGCCTGCTTGTACAACGCATCCGCCCGTTCTTTGAGGGTTTTCGCCTGTTCCTCCGCGTCGGCTCTGACCTTATCCGCCCTTTTCCGAAGCTGCTGGGCTTCCTTTTCCCCAGCTTCCTTGGCTTTCTTGGACTCTTTTACGACAACGTTGTAGAGCAGCCAGAAGGCCTCCATTTCCAAAGAATTGCGGGTCTCCTGCAACCGCCGGGCCTCTTCGATCTTGTCCACCGCCTCGTTTGAGGTCATGCCCTTTATGTCTTGCAAGAGAAGGCGGAAGAAACTCCCGCCGAATTCATGAGTGCGCCGGTGCTTCTTGCTGCTTGGGTCCCACGGCTCCCCGCTCTTCTCCACACCCGGGAGGTACCAAGAGAGCGCCAAGCTCTCCCTAACGGCCCAACCGTAGAGAGCCAGGGAGAAGGTGTCTACTCCGCCTCCTTTTGAGTAACGGATACCAGTGTGCTGGCTGTTCACCAGATTGGACGCCCGCTCGGAAACCTCAAGCATCGGCTTTTTGACGTCCGCGGGCACATATTGCCAGGGGTCTCTTTCTTCGGCAGGGGAAGGCCGGGCTAAGCCCAGCGAGGAAAATGAGAACAGGAGCAGAAACAGGAGCGCCCGGAAGGCGAAGGTGAACCAAGATGGGCGTTTCTCACCGACGTTCAGATTGGCGTGATTTTTGGCTTTCATGACCCCCCGCCCCTTTTTCCGCCGTTCTTCAGCGTTTCTCCTACCGCACCCGGAAAATCCATATTGCAAGTTTGACTTTATGTCTTGTCCCGATCCCCTTCGTCTCATGTTGATGGACGCAAACCCGGTACTCACTGTCAAGGGCGGTATAAAAGTATACCAGATATGACGGCGTAAGAGTGTACCCCCTGTTCCGTGAAGAAGGGGGCCCGCGGGCCCCCTTCTTGGGTTGTGGCCTCTCTACGAATCTCGGCATTTCCATCACCTCAAACGTAAACGGGCACAAGAACAAAAAGGGTCAGCTGGTCAGTCAATCTAACCCTTTGATTTTACTGGTTCCCCCGGCAGGAGGGCTATCAACTCCCATCGACGGGGTTCCTGGGTCGAAGGAATTGACTGTCTCGCTTGAAGAAATTCGGAACTTACTGGGAAGGCTCATCGAGGCCCGAGGCGTGGCGGGCTTCGAGGATGAAAAGCGGACCGTGTTCATCGAAGAAATTCAGAACTACGCGGAAAGAATCCCCTATCAGCTAAACGTGGCAACTGTTGCGTGGTATGATACCTCCATGATTCATTTGACCCGGGGTGGAGTCCCTTCCTAGGGATCCAATGTCTGGTGCGGAAGGGAAAATCGCCTCGAAGGGAAGAGAGGGTTATTCGTCCCTTCCTGAAACAGCCCGAATAACCCACAAGGAGGGTCAGCCAATGAAGAAGCGCTGCGCACTGCTTGCATTGATCTTCACTATCACCTGGGTGTTCCCCTTCACCGTGCCTCCCTCACAAGCCCAGACAAAGAAGCCGATAGTCGTGATGCTGGACTGGGCGTTCGGGGGGAAACACAGCCCTTTCTTCATTGCTATCGAGAAGGGGTCGTACCGGAAGAAAGGGATTTCCCTGAAGCTCGAGCGGGGCTACGGAGGGGGAAAATCCATCCTGGCCGTCGACCAGGGGCTGGCCAAGTTCTGCATGGAAGACACGATCATGACCGTCATGGCGCGCTCCAAGGGCAGCACCATTAAGCTCATCGGAATGTTGGCTGAGCGCAGCCCGGCCGGGTTTGCCTCCCTGAAGGAGAAGCCTTTGACGAAGCCGAAAGACCTCGAAGGCACAAAGTTGGCGATGACCGCGTTCACAACGCAGCGGCAACTCATTCCGGTCTTCGCGCGGATCAACCGACTGGCTCTAGACAAGATTAAGGTGATCACCATGGACGGGGGCGTTCACATCCCTGCCCTCGTGCGAGGGGACGTGGACGTCGTGGCCACCTGGAAAGGCGCCAATCTGCCCCCCTTCAGGTTAGCGGCGCGCAAACAGGGAAAGGAGCTCGTTTTCCTCGGAATGTCGGACTGGGGGCTTGATATCTACAGCCTGGGCCTGATGGCCTCGGAACAGACAATCCGAGAGACGCCGGACCTGGTGAGGAATTTCCTCGAGGCCACCTACCGAGGGGTGGAACATGCTGTGAAAAACCCCAAGGAAGCCGTGGACGCCCTCCTGAAGCGTCATCCCGAGGTCAGTCCCGCTATTGCCCGAGGCCAATGGGACGAATCGGTGGAGCTGCTCAGAAGCAAGCCGCGTCAGATGACGGGTTTTGGTTGGATCGACAGGAAGAAGATGCAGTTCACCATCGATACCATTGTCTCCGCCTTCAACGTCAAAAAGGTGCCGACCCCTGAAGAGGTCTATACGAATGCGTTCCTCCCTCAGAAGCGGTAGCCGACGGCATCGGGCACTGGGTCTCTGATGATATGCAGGACGGCCTGCGTGCTTTCGGGGCTCGGTTTTCAAGCCTTCGGTCAGTTACCAAGGGGCCGCTGGACCCTCACGACAACACTGTTGAGCGGCCCGTGGAGCTCACCGGGCGAAAACTAAAGATCGTTACCGGCGTAATGTCCCAGGAGTGCGAGGCCATCTATCGAGAATGGGAGAACTAGACGCCCATTCCCCCTAATCCCTAAAGGTGGTATGCTGCTCAAAAAGCTCAAATGTTAAACGTCGCTTTCGATGGGAAGGCTTTAACAGATTGTGCAGCGTATCTGACGCAAGCATCGCGTAAAGCATGGGAGAATCCCCGGCGCTTGACCCCGAAAAAGTACAGGCTGGTCGAATTCTTTTTTTGCGGAACGCCGGGTGATTCGATTTCCAGGGGTTGGCGAAACAGCCTGAGTTTCACTGGAGGAAGGAGGGGTCACCCATGAAACGGAAGCTTCGTCCCATCTTCACAGCGATGGCGTTTGTTTGCATCCTATTGGGGGGCATGACGGGACCCAGCGGGGCACAACCCGAGGGACCCATCAAGAAGGTGAAAGTTGCCCTCGTCCTCCCC
This sequence comes from Nitrospinota bacterium, assembly GCA_046758845.1. Classification (GTDB taxonomy): domain Bacteria; phylum UBA8248; class UBA8248; order JACPRG01; genus JBHIBA01. The sequence goes on along the minus strand of JBHIBA010000048.1, from coordinate 16,880 downwards.
GGCCCCGTGGGGGATGCGGGTTGGAACCTCGCTCACCTGAGGGCTCTCAAAGCTCTGAACAAGGCCCTTCCCTACGTGGAAACCCATTACACGGATTCCGTGCCTGAAGGCGCGGAGGCCGAGCGCGTGTTCGCGACGTATGCTCGCAAGGGGTACCACGTCATCATTGCAGGGAGCTTTGGTTACATGGATCCGGCCCTGAACATGGCCAAGAAGTTCCCAAAAGTGGTGATGATGCACTGCTGTGGCTACAAGACCGCCCCCAACATGGCGACCTATTACGTACGCGACTTTGAGGTCGGCTACCTGGCGGGCATCCTCGCTGGCCGCATGACCAAGAAGAATATCATAGGCTTTGTGGGTTCCCATCCCATTCCCAACATCGTCTTGAACATCAACGCCTTCGCCATCGGCGTGAGGTCCGTAAACCCAAAGGCGAAGGTCCACCTGGTGTGGATACAGTCCTGGTATAACCCGGCCAAGGAACGAGAGGCGGCCGAGAGCGTCTTAGACGTCGGAGCGGACGTGGTGGCTCAATACGTGGATTCCCCGGCCGTCCAGCAGGTGGCCGAGAAGCGAGGCGCGTATTCCATTGGCATCTACTCGGATATGAGCGCGTTCGCACCCAAGGCCCACCTGACCTCTCAAGTCTGGAACTGGGGAGCCATCTTCAATGATGTGGTAAAGCGAGTCCACGAGGGCACCTGGAAGAATGATAAATACCTATGGGGGCTCAAGGAGGGAGCCGTGGAGCTGTCCCCCTTCAGCCAAGCGGTTCCCCCATCGGTTCGCCAACTCATCGAGCAGCGGACAACGGCCATCAAAGAAGGCCGCCTCAACATCTTCACTGGACCCATCCGGGATCAAAAAGGGGCGGTGAGGGTTCCCGCCGGGAAGAAGCTTTCTTATTTGGAGGCGTGGAAACTCGGATTCCTGGTCGAAGGGTTCGTGGGCAAGCTTCCCAAGTAGATTTGGGAGTGTCCACCATCGCTTCCCGCCCCTAATCGGGTTCCGAAGTGCTTGGTGTTCCACCGAGCCGGGCAGAAGACAGAGGAAATTGCTATGTACCTGGATCTCACAGAAGAGGAACGGGTTGAGCTAGAGGAAACCATAGGCAAAGGACTTTGTCCGCCGCTTCCGGCAGGGGTCTGGGAGGACCGAATCGCCCGATGCCGCGCCTTGATGAAGGATGGGCAACTGGACGCCATCTTGGTCTACTCCGGGGGTCAGGTTCTGACGGGGCGGGAGTGGGCTCGCTACTTCGCCAATTACAAGGAGCCCCTGTGGAACGGGGAATCCTTCATCCTTGTCCCGGTGGAAGGAGAACCCTGCTTCATCATCAATTTCACTCACATGGTTCCACTCGTTCAGAAATGCTCACCCATCAAGGATGTTCGGGCCTATGCATATTTTGGAGAGGCCAATCGCTATTCGGCCATGGTGCCTCACCTTCAAAGCGCCCTAAAGGAGAGGGGGCTGACAGGAGGACGCATTGGGCTTTGTCGGCATGGTATGCAGGGAGATTTTCTTCCCTCGGTATTGGAGCATACGTTCAAAACAGCCCTAAGCAAAGAAAAGCTCGATGATGCCTCCAGTCTACTTTGGGATCTTACAAGTATCAAAACCGACTACGACGTTGAGATGATCCGAAAGTCCAATGCCGTAGTCAGCGATGGGGTGGAGGCCATCTACGGCGCGCTGGGTGAAGGCCGCAAGGAACATGAGTACTATGCCGCCTTTTGGGAGGCCGTTTGTGACCGGGGAGCCGAAGTGGATGAGGCCTCGACATGTCACGTGGATTCCCAAACCGCTCCAGGATCTGAGCTCCCCAATAAGCCCTTCTCCGTGACCCTGCGCCGCCTTCGAAAGGGGGACACGCTCATGATTGATCCTGGCGTGACCTATCGGGGCTATGTAAGCGACCTCTCCCGGACCGCGGTCATCGGACAGCCCTCTGCGGCCCAAAAGAAGATCTTTGAGGCGACCATGACCGGGCACCAAGCCATGGTGGAGGCCCTCAAGCCCGGTGTCACTGTGGGAGAGCTCTGCGAAACCTACTATACCGCCATCGAGATGTGCGGATACCGTCGCCAGCAGACTCATGTCCTCCATGGGCACGGAATTGGCTTCATGAAGAATGAGCCCCCGATCCTGTCGGGGTGGGCGCCAAAATATATCATCAAGAAAGGCATGACGATCTGCGTTGAGACGGCCCTGATGGAGATCAACACGTGCAGGGCTCGCATCGAGGACTGCTATTTGGTTACGGACGGTGACGCCGAACGTCTCACCCCGGGCCCTCAGGACATGTACATCGCCTGACCGCACCATCGGCCGGCCCGCGGACGGCGAAGGGCGGCGTCCTTGCGCGCCGGACGCGAAGTGCGGAGGGGGCCAGGGCCTTTAGCCCTACCCCATGCCTCACGGATTTGACCGGCGTCTAAAGGACAGTTCCGAAAGGAGTCCATCGCCTTCGCCCGGAATTTCTCCGGCTCGCTCGTTCGGGTGAGAAACGCGTGAGTAAGGTAAAGAGGGATGGACCTGATTATTCGCCGCGCAAGCCTCCGCGGAACCGACGGTCTGGTCGACATCGGCATCCGGGGAGGAAAAATTGCGAAGATCGCATCTACGATTACTGAAAAGAGTACAAATGAACTGCCCGCCCGCGGTCGCCTAACAACTGCTTGTTTCGTCGATCCCCATCTACATCTAGACAAGGCATTCACAAGTAAAGATACCCGCCCTAACCTATCCGGGACTGTCGGGGAGGCTGTGATGCTCTCCAGAGAAAGCAAAGCCCGGTATACCATCGAGGATGTGGCCGACCGGGCGGGTCGGACCATCGAGTCCGCCGTTGCAAACGGAACCACTTACATTCGGACTCATGTGGACATTGATCCGATCGTCGGATTAACTTCTTTGCATGGCGTATTGCAAGCTAAGGAAAAATATCATGATTTGGCGGACATGGAAATAGTGGCTTACCCACAGGAAGGTATTCTCCCGAGCACACGAACGGAAGAATTTTTGGAAGAGGCCATGAGGCTGGGGGCAAATGTGATGGGAGGGGGTCCCGAGGTGGCATTGCAGGACTGGGACTACCGCGCCCATATCGATGCGGTCTTCCGAATCGCCCAGCGTCACGACGCCGACATCGACCTCCACATCGACCTGAGCCACGACCCCACGTCCCGCGCCCTGGAATACTACGCCCTGAAGGCCATCGCCGAGGGCTACCAGGGTCGGATCACCGCCAGTCATGCCATCCTGCTGGCCGTCTGCAACGATTACTATGCGGCCCGACTGATCGCGCTGATGAAAGAAGCGGAAATGCATGTGATCACATGTCCTTCGCTGAATCTCTTACTCCATCGTCGCCTAGATCGCGGTCTGGTCGGACGTGGACTGACCCGCGTCAAGGAGTTGCTCCAGGCCGGCGTGAACGTGGCGTACGGCTCCGATAACATTCTCGACCCGTTCAATCCGTCCTTCGGGCGAGCCGACCCGCTGGAAATCGGTCTCATCGGAGCTTTCGCGATTCAGTGGAGTCTACCGGAAGAGCTGGAAACACTGTTTGAGATGGCAACGGACAGGGCCGCGAGATTGATGCGAATCCCAAACTACGGCGTTGCCATCGGTAATCCTGCTGACTTGATCATCCTCGACTGCTCAGATGTTGCAGACGCGTACCGTCAGCGAGCCGACCGTCTTTTCGTAATCAAGAAGGGAAAGATCGTCGCCCGGACAACCTCGTCAAGGAGAGTCTTTCTTGAGGGAGGTCCCGTGCCCGTCGAAGGATAAGGTCCTCTTGGAATTTGCCGCGGGTCGTCTGATCGAGAAAGCTTAAGGACAAACCGACACCACAATCGACCCAAGTAAAGGGGTTGATTCCTCGGCTAAACCTTCATCCCCGGCCTCCCCCTATTGCCCTTGGGTTTCAGAGATGCCATCTGTCAAGGACGGTTGACGACCAGCCCCTCGCCGTTTTGGGGATGAGACCCGACGCCTTCAGCGATGCGACTCATCGCGTCGTCCTCCAGCGGCGGGACGCAGCGCTTTCGGGTGATGGCGGCCAGGGCTGCAACGCTGTTGACAGGCCCGTTGCAAAGGGGTGTAATCCGTCCAAGCGGCCATAAATGGGTAACATGTCTCTGTCCGGATTTGAAACGGGAAATTCCGGTCCTTATCTCCTTTGGAAGCTAGAGCGCCGGTCAGCGACTGAACGGGTCTCCGGTTCACGCAGGGAGAATCTTAGGATGGCGGACGGCGGATCCCATCCCGGGGCGAAGATTCTCGCCGCGCCGTGGATCGTCACCATGGACGCGGACCGAAGGGTCTTGAAAGACGGAGCCGTCATGATCCGGGACAACCGCATCTCGGCCGCCGGGACAGTGGGAGAACTCCGGTCTCTTGCGCCCGATGCGGAGCTTCTCACGTTTGATCGGCATGCGCTTCTGCCGGGCCTCGTCGATGCGCACGAGCACGCGACGCAGATGCTTGGTCGCGGTCTGGCCGATGATGTCGATGAGGTCAAGGTCCGCTGGGCTTGGGATCGAATCTATCCGTGGGAAGCCATCCTGGAAGAGGAAGATATCTACGTGGGGGCCCTTCTCACGGCGGCGGAACTGGTCCGGAACGGCGTCACCTGCTTTGCCGACCCGGGGGGGGTTCTGATGGATCCAGTGGCGAGAGCGGCTGCGGAATCGGGCATCCGGGCCGTTCTCTCCGTGGGAGGAATGGATACGTGGTCCGAGGGGTTTCCCCTTCCTGCTTCAATCCTCCACGAAGATCCAACGAGATGGGCGCTCGATGCCTCTGAGAGGTTGATCGATGATTGGCACGGAGCGGAAGGGGATCGGGTCCGGTGCGGGTATAGTATTCGCGTCCTGATGAACGCCTCTCAAGCCTTCGTGCAGGAGGTAGGGAGGAGAGCCCGCGAGCGGGGCCTGACGGTGCAGATTCACCTTGCGGTTTCTCCGAACAGGGTGAAATGGGTAATCGAGGAGACGGGCCGGAGACCGGTTGAGTATCTTGAGAGTCTCGGGGTTCTCGGGCCGAACTGGCTCCTGACCCATCTCGGCTGGGTTGACGAGAGCGAGATTCCGATTCTGAAGGCTCGGAATGTCAAGGTATGTCACTCGCCCGGCTCTTCCATGCACAACGCGAGGGGGGCCGTAAGCCGCGGCAAATTCCCCGAAATGGCGGCCGAGGGCATCACCCTTTGCTTAGCGTGCGACGCAGCGGCTTGCAACAACTCCCTGGACATGTTTCGGGCCATGTACCTGACGTGCATCGGACACAAAGAGGCGCGTCTGAGGTTAGAACTCTTTCCCCCCGAGGCCGTTCTGGAGATGGCAACCCTTGGAGGGGCGAAGTCGCTGCTTTGGGAAGACGCCATCGGCTCGATCGAGCCGGGGAAACGGGCCGATATAATTGCGGTGGATCTCCACAAGTCCAATCTGAGTCCGATATACGATTTCTCTCTGATTCCAAATCTGGTTTATTCGGGAGATGGAGCGAATGTCACATTTACCATGGTTGACGGGAAGGTTCTGATGCGGGACCGGCAAATCCTTTTCACGGATGAACACGCACTGGTTTCCCGAGCCCAAAAAATTGGCGAACGATTGCTTGAAAAAGTTCCGTTCAAGATTGAACCTCGTTGGCCGTTCGTCTCGGCGGAAGGTTCAAAACAGATAATTGGAGAGTTTGCGGTATGACGGATTCGGGGACAGAACGGCGAGGGATTCGGTGTGTCGATCTGAGTGTACCCGTTCACAACTTCTCCATGGAGCGTGATTCAGCCCATATCTTTTACTGGAATCATCGAGAAGGCGCACGCCGGGTCTCGAGGGCTCAAAACTTCGACCCGGATCAGTTGCCGGATGGCATTGCGGCCGCGGCGGAAGAAGTGACCCTTCATACCCATACCGGTACTCACCTGGACGCCCCTTGGCACTATGGGCCGACGTGTGGTGGGCTCCCCTCTCGGACGGTCGACGAAATCCCGCTGGAGTGGTGTTTCTCCGATGGTGTCGTCCTCGACCTCACGCACAAAGGTCCGGGCGAGCTCATTACCGCCGATGACCTAAAGGAGGCGGTCCGCAAGATCGGCTATCAGATCAAACCTTACGACATTGCCCTGATCCGAACGGATGCCATCAAACATTATGAGAAACCGGACTTTCTGGCTTGCCAGCCGGGTATGGGCCGGGAAAGCACTTTGTGGCTTTTGGATCAGGGCGTCAAGATCGTGGGAATCGATGCATGGACGCTTGACCGACCTCTTGCGGAAATGGCGAAAGACTTTAGGGCTGGAGATCGAGAGGCCTATTGGGCGGCTCACCTGGTGGGAAGGGAACGGGAGTACTGCCAGATTGAAAAGTTAGCAAATCTTGATCTACTTCCGAAGCCCTTCGGTTTCCGAGTTTCCGTTTTTCCTGTGAAAGTAGCTCAGGCGAGCGCCGGCTGGGTGAGGGCGGTGGCAATTTTTGAGGAGGAGTGACGCTGGCTGCTGGCTGGCAAGGCGAAGATGAAGATATCCCCCGTTAGACCGCTCGAGCGGTCCCCCCCTTAAAAAGCGCATTTAGTTTTTGACCTGGGAACAGTTGAAAAGGGGAAATATGGGAGGTCGCAGAGGGCGACTCAAGAGGGAGTGCGGACTTGCGTGGGTTGGCCGAGCATGAAACTTTATTCTTGAGACTGAGATCCAACGGACTCGTGCTTGGTTGTGAAAGTTCGTGTCACATCGTAGCCCCGATCTGAGCGAGGGGTCGCAGACCCCGCGGGCGCAGCCCGTAGCGGAGATCGGGGCAGGTGCATAGGCCGCGACTTCAGCGGAGCCTGCACTGAGCGAAGCGAATGTGCTCAAATCGCGGCTACGCCGGGGGGTCGAGAGAAATCGTCCGCCCGGGAACAACCGAAGAGTGTTACCCGGACTTGAGCAACTAACCACGAGAAAGAATTCTTCTGGAAAAGTATACGGGATTGAAACAAGCCTCTTGAGAGGAGCGGCGATTTGATTTTCGGAATACGTCTTCCTCCTTGCGCCACTCCGCAGAGGGTTGCGGAAAGCGCTCGTCTGGCCGAGGAAAAGGGGTTCGATTTCGTATGGACCATGGACTCTCAGCTCCTGGCGTGGCGTTTGTTGGATCCCTTTGTCTGCCTTTCCGCCTGTGTCCAGTCAACCCGACGGGTGAGCCTCGGGATCGCCGTGAGCAATCCCTTTACTCGTCATCCCGCAGCCACCGCCTGCGCGATGGTCTCCCTCGATCAGCTCTCAGGGGGGAGATCGATCCTCGGTATGGGGACGGGAGGGAGCGCGCTTCGGACCATCGGGAGTCCTCTGGCAAAGATGAGGGGTACACACCGGGAGCGGCGGAAAGCCCTGAGAGAGACCGTACGGTTTTTGAACGTCTTATTTTCCGGTGAAGAGGCATCCTTCCAAGGCGTGCCGATGAAAGTAGAAGTCGCCCACCGGAAAATACCCATTTACGTTTCCGCTTCGGGTCCGAAGATGCTGGAGTTGGCGGGAGAGTTGGCCGACGGGGTCATTATCCAGACGGGGATCGACCGAAGGTGTATGGAGTTCGCGCTCGAGCATATCGAGAAAGGGACCCAGAAAGCGGGTCGGTCCCTCCGACACCTGGACCTGGTTTGCTCGACGTTTTGTTCTTTGGACAACGACCGTGAGCTTGCTGTGGCTCGAGGGAAACCCCTTGCGGCCTGGTTTTATGCAGCCGCGCCGGGCCTCGTAGAACTGGCGGGGTTTAAGGCCTCCCGGCGGCGTCCCACGGTGAGGGTGTTCCCCGATCTGTATCACGCGCTCAGCACCGAAGAGGCGATGGATGCCGCCTCGTTCATCCCGGATGAGGTGGTGGAAAGACTGTGCCTGGTTGGCAGGCCGGAAGAGGCGCTTCCTCGCGTCCGCGAGCTGGAATCACTTGGAATCACGCAGGTTTTCTTACGAAGCTACAACACGTACACGCTTCCGGATGACCTGATTTGCGAGTTCGGAGCGCACGTCATCGAACCGATGAAAAAGGCCGCCGCTCGGGAGGGCTGAGCGGGCCGTTCTTTTCCAAGGAGGTTTGTCGCCTTGTCCTTCTTCAAACTCCTTCGCGGAGCTTCTCTCTATGGACCCTCCGAGATGGGTCAGAGGGACATTCTGGTCGCCGGGGAGAAGATTGCGGAAATTGCTCCTGACTTGAGCCGACTAAACTCCCTGCCCGAGATTGAAGTTGTAGACCTGAAAGGCAAGATCCTCACGCCGGGCTTCATCGATTTGCATGTCCATTTCTTAGGAGGAGGAGGGGCGGATGGGTTTTCCTCGCGGGGGCCCGAGCTTTCCTTAAGCGAGATCACCTTGGCTGGAACGACAACGGTCGTCGGTGTAGTCGGGACAGACGGAGTCACGAGGGATCTCACGGCCTTGCTGGCCAAGGCCCACGCGCTTCAGGCAGAGGGGGTTACCACATATATATGGAGCGGCGCCTATTTCTATCCCCCGCCGACCTTAACGGGAACGGCGTGGAGGGATCTGGTTTTGGTGGAGAAGGTGCTGGGCGTCGGAGAGGTTGCGATTTCGGATGTCCGCTCAACAGAGCCCACCACGCAGGAACTCGTCCGGCTCGCCGCAGAGGCGCGCATGGGAGGCCGAATCTCGGGAAAGCCGGGGCTGCTTCATTTGCATGTGGGCGCCGGGAGGGCAAGGTTGAAACCCTTGTTCGAGGTCTGCAAGGTGAGCGAGGTCCCTATCACGCAGCTCCTTCCGACCCACCTGAATCGGACGCGAAACCTGCTGGAAGAGGCGGCCGCTTTCGCCAAGGCAGGGGGGACCATCGATCTAACGGCCTCCTTCACTCCCGCTCGGGGTCTTTCGAGTTCCGTCCCTGCGGCTGAGGCGCTCACGTACATTCGGGAGGAAGGGGTTTCCCTGAAGCGCGTGACCCTCAGCACGGACGGCAACGGCATCTTCACGGGATTCTCCGAGTCCCTGGATGATCGAGATTTCATCAGATGGCCACTTTCTGCTCTCTCCGAGCAGCTTCGGGCGGCGGTGACAGAGGAGAACCTGCCGCTTCCGGAGGTTCTGGGGACTGTGACCGAGAACGTGGCTAAAGTCCTGGGTCTGTATCCGAGGAAGGGAAGCCTCTCCCCGGGAGCCGACGCGGACATCGTTGTATTTGACAAGGGCCTTCACATCGATGCGGTTTACGCCCGGGGGAGCAAGATGGTGGAGGATGGAGAACCTGTCGTCTTCGGCCGTTTTGAGCACCGCTCATGGAAGGGTGTTGAAAAACAATTTTGAGGCCCTCGGACTGGCCGTTGCTGTCATTCTGAGCGTGGGTCATCGACCCGCGCGAAGAATCTCGTTGGGATGAGAGGGTCTGTTTCCAACTCCCCAAAAAAACAACGGGTTTCGAGCTTGAGGAGATTCCTCACTTCGTTCGGAATGACAATCCCAGTGGATCGAGCCACCCCTGAGCATGGAGGTTCTCATGGCAAGCGTAATTGGAAAGCCTATCGCGCGAGTGGAGGGGCGCGACAAGGTGACCGGGCGGTTCCAGTATGTTAGCGACACGGTACCCCCAGGGAGTCTAATTGGGAAAGTCCTCCGAAGCTCGATCCCACACGGACGCATCGCGCACTTAGATTTTGAAGACGCCCAGAAGGCGCCTGGCGTGCACATGGCGATCGGGTACCAGGATGTGCCGCGGCGTCCCTTCAATCCCATTTACAACCAGGCGAACCCCCACACTGATCTGCTGGTCAAGGACGAGGTCATCCTGGATGACGTGGTCCGCTACATCGGCCAGGCCGTCGCTTTGGTGGTCGCGGATACCGAAGACCAAGCGGAAGACGCTCTGCCCTTGATTCAGGTGAAGTGGGAAGAGCTCCCGGCAGTGTTCGACATGGAGAGCGCTCTTCGGCCGGGCGCTCCCATTGTAAAGCCCGGCGGCGAGGGAAACATCAGCTTCGGGTACCGCAAGGCGGACCGTCCCATTCACCTGGCCCGAGGTGACGTCGAGAGAGGATTTGCGGAGGCGGATTACATCTTCGAGGATGAACTTAAAACACAGCGGGTCAACCCGGTTGCCCTTGAACCGCACGTGGTCTGCTGCTGGCCTGAAGCCGGGAATCGACTGGCAGTCCTTTCAACGACGCAATCTATCTTTGGTCTCCGCTCCTGTCTATCCGAGGCCCTGGGTCTTTCACCCAACAAGTTCCGTGTCATCCGACCCTTTCTCGGAGGCGCCTTCGGCAAGGGGCTTGATATGGTGTTCAGTGAGCCTCTTTGCGCCTTGGCTGCGCTTCGGCTGAAGCGGCCGGTGCGAATTGAACACACCCGCGAAGAGGAATTCATGCGGAGCGCCCGGCACCCCGCCCGCATGTGGCTCAAGACGGGTCTGAAGAAGTCCGGGACGCTTACCGCTCGCCATATGAAGACCTGGATGGACTGCGGCGCCTCGGCAAATCATGGTCCTTCGGTCGTTCAGGTAGGGGGTGGAGTGTTCATCGGGGCCTACAAATCACCGAGCTATCTCTTTGAAGGTTTTTCCGTTTACACAAACAACTTTCCATCGGGTGCGATGCGAGGTTATGGAGCGGTTCAAACGAACTTCGCCATTGAAAACCACATGAGTCGCATTGCATGCGAGATGAGTTTCGATGAATTCGAATTCCGGTTGAAAAACGTCTATCGGATGGGTGACATCTCACCCGTGACGGAATTTCGAATTGACTCCTGCGAGATAGCGGAGTGCGCCGGGCGGGCGAGAGAGCTCATCGAGTGGGACAATCCTAAAACAAGAACTTCTACCCGCCCGAACGTGAAGGTGGGCGTGGGTATGTCTTTCTGCGGCATGAAAAACTCGGGAGTTCATGGAAGAAAAGAACTGGAGGAAAAGATCCTTGAGTACTGCGGGGCACTGGTCAAGATCAATGAAGATGGGAGCGCCGCTCTGATCATTGCGTCGGTCGATCAGGGGGCGGGCCAGGCAACGATTTTGACGCAGATCGTAGCCGATACGCTGGGCATACCGATTGAAAGCGTCGTTGTCGCACCCACCGACACCGATTCTTCTCCCTATGATGCTCCGACCCATGCCAGCCGCATTACGTTCGCCGCGGGCTACTCCGCCCGCCTCGCTGCGCTGGAGGCAAAGGATAAGATTCTTGAGGCGGCAGGGCGCATTCTGGGCGTATCTCCGGAAAGCCTCCAGATCGCAGATGGCGTCGTCTCCTCTGTGGACTCACGGACGAAATCTCTCACCGTGAAGGAAATCGCCGAGCACGTGCACTACAAGCAAATGAAGGAGATTGTTGGAAGCGCCACCTCACAACCCCCGGGGAACCCGCCTTCTTTCGGCGTCCAGTGCGTGAAAGTGGCCGTCGATGTGGAGACCGGCAACGTTGAGCTTTTGGAAATGGCGGATGCCCATGACATCGGACTGGTTATAAATCCTCTCGGCGCCTCTGGGCAGGTCTGGGGCGCATTCGCCCAGGGAATCGGTCTCGCATTGAGCGAGCATCTTGTAATCGACGAAACGTCGGGAGCGGTAGAAAATGCCCATTTCGGAGACTATAAGCTTCCGACTACGCTGGATGTTCCGCTGGGTGCGGTTGAGTTCGTCGAGACGGAGGAGTCGATCGGCGTCGGGGCCAAAGGTGTGGCCGAGTCAACCATTCACTCCCCGGCTTCGGCCATCGTGAATGCGATATATGACGCTGTGGGGGTTAGAGTCCGAGACCTCCCCATCACACCTGATAAAATCCTACAAGGCATTTCTCGGGAATCGAGTTGAGCAGCGCCGAACTTTTTGGAAGATATTGTACGCCGGAACCAAGAGGTCGAACATGGCAAAAGAGGCGATCACTCTCTCGATAAACCGAAGAAGATACCCACTGGTCGTGGACCAGAAGAAAACTCTGGTAGATACACTTCGTCAGGAACTATTCCTCACCGGCACGAAAGAGAGCTGCGGGGCCGGCGTGTGTGGAGCCTGCACTGTGCTCCTGGATGGGAAACCCATCTCTAGCTGTTTGACGCTGGCCGTCCGCTGCCAGGGCAAGGAGATCACTACGATCGAAGGGCTTGAGGGGGAGGATGGGACATTAGACTCGCTTCAGGAGGCATTCATCGAGCACTGGGGATTCCAATGCGGATACTGTACGCCCGGAATGATAATGGCCGCGAAGGCGCTCCTGTCGGAAAATCCAAAACCAAACCTCGAGGAGATTCGACACCACCTCGCGGGGAATCTTTGCCGATGCACAGGGTACGCGAGCATCATTAAGGCAATCCAAGTCGTTGTCGGGAAAGTCTGACGGACTGGGCGAACCATCAGAAGCCTGGTTTTCTGAAAGGTAAGAAACTGGGGCTCTGAGGCATGACCCGAAGGGGGTCACCCAATCCAGCACTTTAGCAGGCAATCATTCGATTGCCCAATGGGAGGGTAATGCATAGCGGCACGCAGGAAGCCGCGGGCTTGTAGTCAAAATTTCGCAATCCAACACAGTATGCCAGAAGCCCCTTCTGCGAGGCCACAGCGGAGCTCCCCCTCAGCCTTTTTGCTTCTTTTGCTTGAGTGCGCTCAGAACCTTTTCGGGTGTAATGGGGAGTTCGGTAATCCGGACCCCAACGGCGTCATAAACGGCATTGGCGATGGCGGCCGCCGTCGGCACAAGCCCAGGTTCTCCAACGCCCTTCGCCCCGAAGGGGCCTGTGGGGTCATGGTTCTCGACGTAGATGGGTACGACCTCCGGCATGTCCACGGTGGTGGGCATCTTGTAATCGAGCATCGTCGGGTTAACCACAGCTCCCGCTTCATCCACCATGACCTCTTCCATCGTCGCGTACCCGATGCCTGTCGCCGACGCTCCTTCGATTTGGCCCTCCACCATTACAGGATTAATGGCATAACCGACATCATGGGCTGACGTGAACCTCAGTAACTTCACCCGGCCCGTTTCTTCGTCCACTTCCACCTCCGCAATCTGGGTCGCGAAGATGTTGGTCGGAAATGGAGCGAAGGACGTTCCCTCCACAACGGCTTCCGGTGAGAAGGGCGGGGTCCGGAAGAAGGACCCTTTGCCGATCACGGTCCCACCCTTGACATAAAGGCCGTAGAGGGCGATTTCTTCCAGGGACTTCGCCTGGTCGGGAGACCCGATTGGATACATGGTCTTATTCTCAAATACCAGGTCTTCGACGGGGCATTCAAACATGTCGGCGGCAATCTTCTTGAAGTCCTCCCTTGCGTCGGCCGCGGCGATTCGGATGGCGTTGCCGACGTTGTAGGTCACGCGACTCGCGTCGGTGGCCCAGTCATAGGGGGTAACCCCGGTGTCCGATACGACGATGGAGACGTCCTTGAGGTCCACCCCGAACTCCTCGGCTGCAATCTGTGAGAGAACCGTTTTTTGACCGGCTCCGATTTCGCTGCAACCGGCCATCAGAACAAGCGAACCGTGCTCTGTCACCTGGACAATGGCGCCCGAGGTGAAAATGCCCGCACAGTGAACCATTGAGGCGATCCCCCGACCGAATTTCTTGTCCTTAGCGGTTGTTTTTGGGTTCTCCCATCCTGAACGCTTCACGCATTCGTCGATGGTTTCCCTGATCCCGACATTGTGGGCTACCTGGCCGGTCGCCATTCGGTCTCCCTCTTTTAAAGCGTTCTTACGCCGGAGATCCGCAGGGTCTATCCCCAAGTCGTGAGCGATGATGTCGACCAACTGTTCGCCGGCAAAATGCATCTGAGGATTTCCGAACCCTCTGAACCCTCCGCAGGGAAGCTTGTTCGTGTAAACGAGACGGTTCCTTATCTTGACGTTCGGGATGTTATAAGGCCCTCTACCGCCGTAAAGACAGGAGAAAGAGCAAACCCCCGATCCCTGGTGGGCGTAGGCCCCCGAATCCATGACCGCGTTCACCTCGCGGGTGAGGAACGTTCCGTCTGTCTTGGCTCCCATCTTGATGTTTACGTGGAAAGGGTGACGGGGGTGGCCGGTGCTCAGTTCCTCCTCTCGGCTCAGAACAATCTTGACGGGCCGGTGGGTCTTCTGGGCCAAGAGGATGCAGTAGGGTTCCACGCGGATGTCCAGCTTTCCGCCGAACCCGCCCCCCACGTAAGGGGCGATGACGCGGATCTTGCCGGCATGAAGCTGTAAGGCGTCGGCCAATTCTCGGCGGGCGTCGAATACGGTCTGCGTGCTTGTCCACACAGTCACATTACGCGAGCGATCCGCTTGGGCGATGGCCGCGTGGGGCTCCATGTAGCACTGGTGATGGCTGGATGTCTTAAAGCTGTGTTCGAAGATGCGATCGGATTCCAAGAACCCCTTGTTCACATCGCCTATGCTCATGCGGACTTCGGTGGCGACATTGCCATATCGGATGACTGGGAAGCTTGGAACGGCGGAGTAGTTCTCGAGCTCCGGGTGAAGAATAGGAGCTCCGTCTTTCAGCGCCTCGAATGGGTCAAAGACTGCGGGCTGCTCTTCAAACTCGATACGGACCAGACTCGCGGCTTCCTCGGCGATGTCAGGGTCGGTGGCAGCGACCGCCGCAATGGGTTCCCCCAAGAACCGGACCCGGCCGTCGATGGGAAAGACGGGGTAGTCGTTCTGCCAGGCGCCCCAGCGCCCGGTTTTCGTGTTGGCGGGGGTCACGACCCCCTTGACGCCCGGCAGCTTTTCGGCCGAAGAGGTGTCGATGTTCTTGATCAGGGCGTGGGGGGCAACCTGATTCCTGACGATCTTTCCGTGGAGCATCCGGGGAAGGGTCATATCCACGGCGAACGACGCTTCGCCCGTGACCTTCTCCGTGCCGTCCACCCGCTCAAAGCTCTTTCCAACCACTCGGTACCGTTTCCGCGCTTCCGCCACCGTCGCCATTTTGGCCTTCCTCACTTTTGAAAAGTCGGCGCCTCCAGATCCGTCTCGGGCTTCAGTCTCAGCCCATCAGCCTGGCCGCTTCCCGGATGGCCTTGATGATCTTGACGTAGCCGGTGCACCGGCAGAGGTTACCCTTTAGCTCTTCGCTGATCTCCGCCTCGGTGGGATTTCTCTTCTCCTGCAGGTACGCCTTGGCCGTCATGATCATCCCCGGGATGCAGAATCCGCACTGGACGGCCCCATGATCCAGAAAGGCCCGCTGCACGGGGTGGAGGCCGTCCTCGCTGGCGAGCCCTTCGATGGTTTCGATTTCCTCACCGTCGGCTTGGACGGCCAACATGAGACACGCGCTGACGGGAAGACCTCCGACGAGAACGGTGCACGTCCCGCAGGCGCCCATTTCGCAGCTGACCTTAGTTCCCGTGAGTTGCAGTTGGTCGCGCAACACGTCCGTGAGGAGCTTATTTTGCTCGACCATGACCTCATGCTTCTCGCCGTTCACTGTGAGGTTGATCATTTGTTTCATGCCACGGCTCCTCATATCCTGCGGGCGCGCTCATAGGCCCTCTGCACCGCCCTGCGAACCATGACTTTGCAGATCTCCCGCCTGAACTCGGCGCTGCCCCGCACATCGCTCGCCGGGTTGGCCGCCGCGACGGCGGCGCCTTCGACCTCGGCCATCAGATCGTCGCTCAGCGTCTTGCCGCGAAGCAGCTCCTCGGCGGCGCGCGCCCGAATTGGCGTGGGAGAAACGCCTCCGAGGGCCAGCCGCGCCCCGTCGACGACTCCATTTTTCCCCGAAAGCGCCAAGACAGCGGCACAGCTGGCCACCGGCTTGTCTTCTTGGGATCTTCCGGTGAAGCTCTCGTAGGCGCTCCCGCTTCGGGGGGGCATGCCCGGAATTCTAATTTCCGTCACGAGTTCGTCGGCCCCACAGGCTGTTTCGTAATAGTCCTTGAAAAACTCCGAGATAGGGACGTTTCGCTTGCCGGTCTTCCCTTGAATGTTCACTTCCGCTTCCAGGGCCAGGAGGGCCGCCGGCGGGTCCGAGGCCGCCTCCGCGTTGCAGATGTTTCCACCGAGTGTGGCGACGTTGCGTATTCGGCTCGTGGCCACATGATGGATGCATTCGGTGAGGAGCGGAAGCTTCGACCGAAGCGGCTCGCTGCGCTCCAGCACCCTGTAGGTCGTCATGGCGCCGACGCGGAAGCCGTCGCCGTCCGGCCGAATGAATTCCAGGTCTCTCAGGGGCTTCAAATTGACCAGCCGGCGAGGCGTGAGGATTTGCGTCTTCATGAGAATGAGTAGCGCGGTGCCGCCGGCGATCGGCCGGGCCTCCTCACCATGATCGGCGAGATAAGAAATCGCCTCCTCTACGGTCCCGGGCGTAAAGCACTCAAAATGGTACATGCCGCAATCTCCTCTCGGCGGCGAACCTCAATATGAACACCCTGGCAGGGAGCGAGCACATCACACCCGCTCGCGCTCCAATCCGCCCCCGCGCCCACTCAGGCAAGCGCGCCACTCTACGTCCAGGGTCTCCCGACGGTTTGTCGGGCCTACCGTGGCACCTTCCACCCCTTTGGGCCAGCCGATGGCCGTCAGCCCCCTGTTGCGGAGGGTTGGAAAGCTGGTGACAAGCCCACCGGAAGGGGATCAAATGGTTTTCATCGGGAAAGGGGGCCGGAAACCACCCAAGCAAGTTGATATGGGAAATTCCGGTCATAAGGTCTATCCTGTTCTCCACGGCGACTAAGACAATTCGATGAACCAAACGGCAGGCAAAACCAGTCAACACGCCATGTGGAGCGTTCTCGATAGAGAGCTCTCAGACCGGTCCAAAGACGCATTTGGTCACCAGCATTATGCCGACTTACTGGGTGACCTGATTGAGGCAGAGCATCACCTGCCACCGTTCAGTATCGGACTGCTCGGCTCTTGGGGTACAGGCAAGAGCACAATTAAGGAACTGTACCTAG
>JBHIBA010000047.1:0-20933 GCA_046758845.1 Nitrospinota bacterium | reverse complement strand
TTTCATCCCGCCGCGCCCTTGGCGGGGGGCTAGAAGTCTTTTGTCTCGCCCGGCTGGAACTCGACGATTTCGAGATCGGCGATTTCCATCGTCAGCTTCTTGAACTCCTGCACCGTTCCGGTGAGAAGCGGGAAGGTCCCATAGTGGCAGGGAATGACGATGTGGGCTTCGAGCAGCCTGCACGCGTAGGCGGCCTCCTTCGGGTCCATCGTGAAGTGGCTCCCAATGGGAAGCGCGGCCATCGCCGGGTTGTAAATTTCGTGAATGATCCTCATGTCTCCGAAAACGTTCGTGTCCCCAGCGAAATACGCCTTGTAACCGTTCTCGAACTGGACGACGTACCCGGCGGGCTCGCCCAGATAGACCGGTTTTCCGTCCTCCGCGGCGGAGGAGCTGTGCTGGGCGTGGGTCATGGTGAATTGCATCCCGCCGACGGTTTGCGTCCCGCCCTTGTTCATCCCGCTCGTGTTCTTAACGCCTTTGCCCGCAAGCCAGTTGGCCAGCTCGACCTGGGCGACGATGGTGGGCTTGTGCGCATTGGCGATCTCAACGGAGTCGCCGACGTGGTCGAAGTGGCCGTGAGTCAGGAGGAGGACATCGCACTTGTCCACACTCTTGGAATCGTCGGGACAGGAGGGGTTTTCTTTGAGCCAGGGGTCCAAGTAAATGACTTTCCCGCCAGGGGATTGGATTTTGAAGCTCCCGTGTCCAAGCCAGGTGACCTGGAGGTTCTTGTTGGCCATCCTCTGTTTCTCCTTTCGTTCGATGGGAAAAAGAAGACCGCGTTTCGCTCAACGAACTTTACCGGGTCCGCCTCCCTCCTTCAAGGCAGGCCGGTGTCCCGACCGGTCAGAGGGAAGATTCCGCCCGGGCATCAGGCGAAGGTCATTTCTTTCAAGGCGGGAGACGCGTGGAACGTCGCGGCCGTCTGCTCGCGGACCTGCTCCTGCGTGACGCCGGGGGCCAACTCGACCAGAAGAAGACCGTTCGGTGTGACGTCCATGACGCAAAGGTCGGTGATCACCCGGTCCACCACGCCGGCCCCGGTCAGGGGCAGGGTGCACTGGGGGTAGATCTTCGGTTTTCCCTTCTTGGTCACGTGTTCCATCAGGACGAGGACCCGCTTCGCTCCCGCAACGAGGTCCATGGCTCCCCCCATTCCGGCGGCCATCTGTCCGGGGATCATCCAGTTGGCCAGATCGCCGTTCTCCGCCACTTGCAATCCGCCGAGGATGGTCACGTCAACGTGGCTTCCTCGGATCATGCCGAAAGCGGCGGAACTGTCGAAGAAGGATGCGCCGGGGAGGATGGTGATGGTCTGCTTGCCGGCGTTGATCAAATCGGGGTTTTCCTCTCCCCGGTAGGGGAACGGTCCCATGGCCAGGACGCCGTTCTCCGAATGAAGGATGACCTTTTTGTCAGGGGGGATGTAGTTTCCCACCAGGGTCGGGATCCCAATTCCCAGGTTGACATAGTCCCCGTCTTGAAGGTCCATGGCCGCGCGCTCGGCAATCTGCTCCCGGGTCAAGCCCAACGGATCATTCCTCCCTTTCGTGAACAGTCAGGATCTCGATGCGTTTCTCAAACCGTTCGCCTTGAAAGATGCGCTGAACGAAAATGCCCGGCGTGTGGACCTGGTTCGGGTCCAGCTCTCCGGCTGGGACGAGCTCTTCCACCTCGGCGATGGTCGTTCGCCCGGCCATGGCCATGACGTGGTTGAAGTTCTGCGCCGTCATCCGGTAGATGAGGTTGCCCGCGGTATCGCCCTTCCAGGCCTTGACAAATGCGAAGTCCGCCCGCAGGGGCTTCTCCAAGAGGTAGGTCTCGCCGTCGATGACCTTGGTCTCCTTCCCCTCTGCCACGAGGGTGCCAACGCCGGTCTTTGTATAAAACCCGCCGATGCCGACGCCGGCCGCCCGGAGGCGCTCGGCGAAGGTTCCCTGGGGTACGAACTCCACCTCGATCTCCCCCGCCAGGTATTGGCGCTCGAGCTCCTTGTTGGCGCCGATGCGGCTGCAGATCATCTTGCGGACCTGATGGTTCGCAATCCATTTGCCCAAAAACCAGTCGTCCACGCCGGCGCCGTTGCTGATGACGGTCAGTCCCTTGACGCCCGCCTCGCAGACGGCGTCGATCAGTCCTTCCACGACGCCGCAGATGCCGAAGCCGCCGGCCATGATGCTGGCGTTGTCCTTGAGGTCGAACATGGTCTCCTTCGCCGACGGAAAGACCCGGACCATTAGAAGGCTCCTTGCGCGATGTTCCCTGGGCTTCGCCGAAACCCGGTTATTCTAGCAGATAGTGAAACCTGGGCCGATTGGCGGCGGCGAATAGAGCGATTTTTTTACAGATGGCTTTCCTGCGGGTGATCTTGAGGTAAAGGGGTTTCGATCTGAGGGGCCTGCGCACTCGGCTCGAGTCCGGTTGCGGAAGGTTCAACCCTTGTGATAACAATAGCCGGTGAATCCGGTCACGTGCTTCCTTCGGCGGGCGGGGGACCGGCAGCGCCCGGCTCGCCGAAGCGTCGCTCGGGTTTCCTTCATTTGGAAACTGTGCCCGGGCCATTCTGGAAGAATGCGTGAAAGGTAGGCTTTCGTCGGGATTGCTCGGCGCTTTGTGCAGGCCAGGCAGTGCGGAGGACGCTGCGAACAGGGTGAAGCGTCCGGCAGCGCGGCTCGGTCAGCCCGGACACAGGGGACCGGAGATTTTCCTGGATAGGATTCGAAAATTTCAAGTTTTCCTTTCCCTCTCAGGCTTGACGTTTGGCCGGCCATTGGATGGACGACACCATGAAACTGGAATGCGCTGAAAGGCTCAATCGCCTTCCTCCTTACCTCTTTGCCGAGATCGACCGGATGAAGGCGGAGGCTGCGGGGACGGGTTTGGACATCATCAACTTGGGCATCGGGGACCCCGACCTGCCGACGCCCCCTCACATCGTCGAGGCGTTGGATCAGGCCGCCAAAAATTCGGCCAACCACCGGTATCCGTCGTATCAGGGGATGCTGACCCTCCGCCAGACAGTGGCGGATTGGTACAGGCAGCGTTTCGGGGTCGAGCTGGAACCCGACCGGGAAGTTCTCACTCTCATCGGGTCGAAGGAGGGCATCGCGCATCTCTCCCTGGCCTTCATCAACCCGGGGGATGTGGCCATCGTCCCCGACCCGGCATATCCGGTTTACCACGCTGGCGCCGTCTTCGCGGGCGGCGAGTCGGTTCCCATGCCGCTGCTGGCCGAAAATCAGTTCCTCCCGGACCTGGAAGACCTCAAAAGGGGCGTGTTGCGGCGCGCCAAGCTGTTGTTTTTGAACTATCCCAATAACCCCACGGCCGCAGTGGCGACGAAGGAGTTCTTCACCCAGGCCGTGGATTTCGCCCGGGAGCACGAACTTTGCCTGGTTCACGACGCCGCCTACTCCGAGATGTACTTCGATGGCGTGAAGACGCTCAGCCTGCTCGAGATCCCGGGCGCCAAAGAGGTGGCCGTGGAGTTCCACAGTCTGTCGAAGACTTTCAACATGACGGGCTGGCGGCTCGGGTTCGTCGTGGGAAATGCGGAGGTCCTGGCCGGCCTGGGCGCGATCAAGACCAACGTGGACTCCGGCGTCTTTCAGGCGATCCAGGAGGCGGGGGTGGCGGCGTTGACGGGTGACGCGTCCTGTGTGGAGGAGATGCGCCGGGTTTATGAGCGAAGGCGGGACATCATGGACGAAGGCCTACGTTCCATCGGCCTGATGCCCAACAGGCCCTCGGCCACCTTCTACGTCTGGGTCCCGGTGCCCGAGAAATACACCTCTATCGATTTCACCGCCCTCCTTCTGCGAGAGACGGGCGTCGTTGTCACTCCTGGCAACGGGTTCGGGGAAGCCGGCGAGGGTTTCGTGCGCATGGCCCTGACGCAGAGCGAGGACCGCATCGAGGAGGCGGTGGAACGAATCCGGAAAGCGGGCTTCTAGACGGGAGCCGTTCTTTTGCGGAGCCCGGCGCTTCTTCCGGCTAATCTTCCTTTCTCAGCGGGCTCTTCGTCCCGTCTTGCTTTCCAGCCCCAGGGAGAAGTCGAAGTCGAGACGGGTCGGCCGGCCATTCCATGGAAGGGCCCGGTGGAGGCGTTCATCGGTGTGGGCTCGAACCTGAGCGGTCCCCGGGAGCGATGCGCCGAGGCGGTGGGCCGCCTGCGGAAGACGCGAGGCATCCGGGTCCTCGCATGCTCCCCGTGGTACCTGACGGCGCCCGTGGGCCCACCGGATCAGCCGGATTTCGTCAACGGCGTCGTTCGTTTGGAGACCGTCCTCGACCCGTCCGGTCTGCTGTGCGCGTTGAAGGCCATTGAGGACGCGATGGGGCGCGCGGGAGGTCCAAGGTGGGGTCCCCGCGTGATCGATCTGGATCTTCTCCTTTTCGGCGACCTGGTGAGAGAGGAAGGGGGTCTGACGATCCCGCATCCCGAGATGGGGCGGCGCCGCTTTGTGCTCGCCCCCCTTTGCGACCTCGCGCCGGAGTTGGTCCACCCGGTTTTGGGCAAGACCTTCGGGGAGATGCTGAAAGACCTGGGGGAAGGGCAGAAGGTCTGCCCGCTGCCGGAGTAGGGGCCGCGCATCGGAAATGGAACGGGCGCGCTTTATCACCATCGAGGGTCCCGTCGGGGTGGGAAAGACGAGTCTGGCGGAGTCCCTGGCGGAAGTGATCGGCGCCTCGGTCCTTCGCGAAGTCACGGAAGAGAATCCCTTTCTGGCGAATTTCTACTCGGACAGGAAACGATACGCCTTTCAGACGCAACTCTTTTTCCTTCTCAGCCGGTACCGCCAGCAACTCGATCTCACCCAGCTTGACCTGTTCCACCGAGGTGTGGTGAGCGATTACCTTTTCGAGAAGGACCGCATCTTCGCCTATGTGAACCTGGACGAGGATGAGCTGGTTCTGTATGAGGAAATTTACTCCCTGCTTCGGCCCAGGATTCCCTCCCCGGATCTCGTGGTCTTCCTGCAGGCCAGTACGGACGTCCTCCTTGAGCGTATCCGAAACCGGCGGCGCGACATCGAACGGAACATCTCGCCCGAATATGTTGAGCGAATCAACGAAGCCTATAACCGCTACTTCTTCCACTATTCACAAACCCCTCTGCTCGTCGTCAACACCAACTCCATCGACTTCGTTCGCCGCAACGAAGATTTTGACAACCTGGTCAAGCAGATCCTCAGCGTCAAGCGGGGGACCCACTTTTACGGCCCCCGCTGAGGGCCAAGGCTGGGGGAGAGAGGGCGGATTCTGGCCGGATGAGCCGATCGGCGTTTCTTTCCGGGGCTGAAATGGAGGTGCTGAGCACGGCGAACGC
Organism: Nitrospinota bacterium; assembly: GCA_046758845.1. GTDB lineage: Bacteria > UBA8248 > UBA8248 > JACPRG01 > JBHIBA01. The sequence continues at coordinate 15,601 of JBHIBA010000047.1, read as the reverse complement.
CATGAATGAGAGGGCGCGCCGATTGCGGGCGGAGGGGAGGACGCTGGGGCTCGTCCCTACGATGGGCGCGTTTCACGAAGGGCACTTGAGCCTGATCCGCCGGGCCCGCGAAGAGAACGACGTCGTCACCGTTTCCATATTCGTGAATCCGACGCAATTCGGTCCCGGAGAAGACTTCCAAACCTATCCCCAGGATGAGGAGGGAGACCTCCGGAAGGCGCGGGAGGAAGGGGTGGACCTTGTGTTCATGCCGCCCGTCGAAGAAATGTACCCCCCGCACGACCGGACGTTCGTTGAGGTCGAGGGCCTCTCCGAGCGGCTTTGTGGGGCCTTCCGTCCGGGTCACTTTCGGGGGGTGACGACCGTGGTGGCGAAGCTCTTTGCCATCTGTATTCCCGGCAGGGCCTACTTTGGAAAAAAAGACTACCAGCAATGGGTCATCCTCCGCCGGATGGATTTCGACCTCCGGATGGGTGTGGAGATCATCGGTTGCCCGACGATTCGAGAGCCCGACGGCCTCGCACTTTCCTCCAGAAACCTCTATCTCAACCAAGAGGAACGCGCTCGTGCGGTCGGCTTGCGCCGCGCCCTTGTGGGGATTTCAGAGGCCGTCCGGGAGGGGGCGGAGGCGGCGGCTCCCTTGTTGGCCGACGCGAGGGAAGTTATGGAGAAACACGGTCTCCAGGTCGATTACGTGGCCGTCGTCCATCCGGAAACACTCGAAGATTTGGACGAGATCAAAGGCCCGGCCGTGGCGTTGGGCGCGGTTTGGTGTGAAAAGGCCCGGCTGATCGACAACATCGAACTGGCCTGAAGGCGTAGGCCGAACCTCCCGGGTGGGCCGAGTCCTGGCCCCAGTCACCGCCGAATGCTGGATTTGCGGGGTTTCCTTGATCCAGATCATGGCGCGAGACCTTCCCTGGGGAGCAAATTCTTGACAAGCAGAGGTCGGGAGGGCCGCAGCGGGCCTGAGACAAGATGTAATGGTACGCGCCTGGAGAGCCGGGAGGAGGGCGGGGGGGCTTGGATGGACGCGCCTCCTCGTGGCTGGCGTTCTCCTCTGGCCCTCCCCCTCCGGATCGCTTCCCCGCGAGCACATCGCCCGAGATGGCTCTCGCATGGTCCTGGTCCAGGCCGGCGCCTACCTGATGGGCCCTCCCCCGGGGAGGGAAATCTACCTAGACCCCTTTTACATTGACGAGCGCGAAATCACCCAGGAACAGTTTCGGGCCTTCGTTGTGGACGTGGGGAATTCCCCGCCTGTCCTCAGAGGACTCCAGGCCAAGCCTTACGCTTGGACCGCCGGCCGATTCCCCGCGGGCCTGAGAGAACATCCCGTCGTGGGGGTCACGTGGGAGGACGCGCGCAGTTACTGCCTCTGGGCGAGGAAGCGCCTTCCCACCGAGGCCGAATGGGAGAAGGCTGCGCGAGGCCCGGAAGGGCGGACCTACCCCTGGGGTTCCCTGTGGAAGGCCGCTCGACTCAACAGCGCTGAGCTGTGGGCGGGACACGCCATTGAGCGCCTGAAGGACTACGACCGGTTCTACTGGTGGCCCTACAAGGGGAAGTGGGAGGGACGGGTGGTCCAGACAAAGCCGGTGGGGAGCTTCCCTGCCGGGGCCAGTCCCTACGGCGCCCTGGACATGGCGGGAAACGCGGCCGAGTGGGTGGCCGACTGGTTCGGCAGGAATTACCCTCTTTCGGGTCCTTCTCGCAACCCGCCCGGGCCCGCCTCCGGCACGGAGCGGGTCGTCCGGGGCGGGGCGTATCCCGACCCACGCTGGAAAGTCACGACAACCTTTCGGGACAAGGCCGATCCCGGGCGCCGTCTGCCCGCGGTGGGGTTCCGGTGCGCCCGCTCGCCGTGAGCCCGCCCGGCGTCCCAGGAGAGCCAACGGTGCAAAAAGTGAGGGTGCTGGCCTTCTTTCTCGCGGCGGGACTGGTCTTTGGGGTCGGAAGTGTCCACGGCCAGCGGGGCTTTGCGGAGAGGGGGCGGGTGCATTTCTACAGCAAGGGGTGTTCGGTGTGCCACGGCCTGGAGGGCGAAGGGGGTCCGGTGGGGCCGGACCTGAGCAAGCTCCGCGCGCGGCGGTTCTCCCCCCTGCAGGTGGCCCAGACCTTCTGGAACCACGGCCCCATCATGCGCCAAGTGCAGAGGAGGAAGGGGATTCGCCGGCCCGAATTCCACCGCGACGAGATGGTCCACCTCCTCGCCTTCCTCGCGGCTCCGGGCGAACGCGACCCTCCGGGCGACCCGGTTCGGGGGGCCCGGCTGTTTCGGGAGATCGGGTGCGTCCGGTGCCACTCCTACCGCGGGAAGGGAGGCCGCGTGGGGCCGGACCTGGCCCCCATCGCCCGCGAAGTTCCAGGCGCGCCGTACTGGGCGCAACGGATGTGGAACCACGTAGACATCATGGCCCGCCGGACGCTGGAAGAGGGCGTCCCCTGGCCGCGTTTTCTCGATGACGACCTCGCCGACCTGATCGCCTTTCTTCGGGGGGATTCCAGGGCCAAGACTGGGAAGCCTTAATCGACAACGTCTACTCCGGGAACTTTGTGTCCATCACGGACTGGTGGATAACCAACCCTTTTCGGGTCCGAATGGGCAGCGAAGGATCTCTGTCAGGCCAGGGAGGGGATGTTGCCGGGATTCGCCGCCAGGGCCGGCGAAAGCGGCGCAGGGCTTGATCTCGGCGTCATGGGGAGGCGGGATGAGGGTATTACTCTCCGCGGACTTCCGGCAGAGGCGTCCCTGTTGGTCCTTCATCGGCCTGGGCCCGCATCAGCTCCTTCCAGATGCACGGTAACGCCTCGCCTTCGGAATTCTCGCAATCCTGGACAAGCATGTCTAAGTACCAGCAGTACCCACCAGAATTAAAGAAGCATTTTGCGCACCAGGGATTCATTCAACTTCTCTCACCCCCCGCCATGGCAGCCCGCCCTCGCACGGCGGACGTTTCCCCCAGCCCCGAAGGGGTCTCTGGCGGACCCGCTCTCAGTTGGGTGAGAACTTCATGCCTTGTCCAAACAGGTTTGAAGTCTCCTCAAACATGCCTGCTGGCAATCCTTCCTTTCCGGCCAAAGCGAGCAGTTCCTCACACAAAGGCGAGGACTACCGATGGCCGAAGTTAAGGCGGCGGACAGGCCGCTCAGGTCCACAGATGCGCCCCGCCCCGTTTCAGGGCACCTCAAAGTTTTGCGGCCGCGAAAACGGCGGAAGGCGGTACTCATAACGGGAAGCAAGACGTAAAGGGCCGCAAGGGCGAGAATCGCGGTGATCACGAATCCTGGGCGAGTCATGGCTTCCTCCTTGCCCCGAAGTGGGCGGGACGGCTCTGCCGGACGGAGCAAATAGGTCTCGCTCCCCCCAAGTGCGTCAATGGGCGAGGACCGGCTCGGCGTTCTCTGGAACCTCTGACGTTACAAGGATCTTCCTGTTCGCCTTTCCTCCTTCGCTTCTACGTCAGCTAGACCCGGCAGGCTCCCTCTGGGACGCCTCGCTCGCTACCCGCCGGCCCATCCGGCCGACGTTATAATTGAACTTTTGGAAGGCCCGGAATCCGCGCAATGATCTATGTCAGGAATGACCCGTCAAAAGGCGGGGGTTGAACCCCTGGCGCTGGCACAGTCCCCGTGAATTTCCTCAATGGGACGCTCAGACGCAGCGGCAAAGACAGCAGGGCGGGCGCTCGCTCTCTTCCATGAACGACCGTTCAACCGTGGGCCTTCGGAGCCACCGCCCCGAAGCCTTTTTTTCTTTTGAGCCAAAAGGTAAACTTGTATAGTAAACAGATCCTCGGAACATCCGGAGGCCGAGACGGGCCTGCCGCCGGGGTGTATATTGGGCAGTATGAAATTCAAGATTGCCTCAATCCTGGTGTCGATTGGGCTAGCGGCCACGGTCTGCCTCTTCGCGCCGGTTTCGGCGCAGATGGACGATTACCTCTTCGGCCTTCGCGCCCTTGAAGACGGTCATTTAGACGCCGCAATCCTGGCTTTCGAAACTTACCTGAAGGACCAACCGAAAGGTCCCCGCCGAGCCGAGGCGAGATTCTTCTTGGCCGAGGCCAAGTCCGAGCAAGGGGCAACCGCCGACGCCCTCAAGGAGTATCGGGCGTTTCTGGCGACATCTTCCGACCACCCGTTCCGCTCCGCGGCGCACTTCCGGGTCGGGAGAATAGAGCTGAACAATAGGCGCTATGAAGCCGCGGCCGAGCATTTTTCCCGAGTCAAGAAGGGCCCCCTCGCAGGTCACGCCCTGTTCTACTTGGGACACGTCCGATTCCGCTTGAAGCAGTGGGACGCAACGGTTAGGGTTCTCTCTGAGCTCCTCCACAAGTATCCGGCCAGTCCCTGGGCTGCCCCCGCGCGCTATGCCCTGGGGATGGCGCATTACAAGAAAAAGGAGGATGCCAGCGCCGTGCGATTCCTGGAGGCTTATTTGAAGACTGCGCCTCCGGGACGAGTGGAGTCCTTGTGGGCCAAGGCCGTGGTGGGGGAGATCCGGAAGCAGCAGGGGCGTTGCGGCCCGGCGAAAGCGGCCTTCGAGGCGGTGCTTCAGGGAGATCCCCAGTTCTCCGGAAGGGAGGCCGCCGCGTGGGGTTTGGCCGAGTGCCTTTACGAAGAGCGGGCCTATGGTTCCGCAGCGGGGCAATACGCCAGCTATTTGAAAACCTATCCAACCTCGCCCCGGGCCACCTTGGCGCGAATCCGAGGGGGCCATAGCTATCTGCTCTCGGGTCGCTCCGAGGATGCGCTCGGCCTTCTCCGGAAAGCCGCCAAGAGTGAAATTCCTCCGGATTATGGGCCTTGGGTTCCTTACTGGACGGCTCGGGCGGAGGAACTCTCGGGCAAGAAGAGCGCCGCGCTTAAAACCTATGAGAGCCTGGTCGCTTCCCATCCCGAAAGTTCACAGGCCCTGGATGCCGCCGCGAAAGCGGCGGCCATGCGATTTGCCCGAAAGGAGTTCGAACCGGCGCTCAAGCATCTGGCCCGCCTGAAGGGCTCCGACGACCCCATCCGGGCGGCTTGGGCCGTTCGGATGACGGGGGAAGCGCTCTTCGCTCTCGGCCGCTATGGTGAGGCGTTCGATTCGCTTTCACAGGCTCTGCAGAGGGTCCCGGAGGAGACCACTCGCCGGGCAATGGTCTATATGCTGGCCATCGCCGCGTTTCAGACGAAGAAAGACCAGGATGCGCTTCGGTATCTCACCCTTTGGCTGGGAGATGGAAAGGGCGGATTGAAGCGCGAAGGGGATGGGGGAGCGCCATCCCGCCGTCTCGAAGCCCTCAAGATGTTGGGTACGGTCCAGACCCGCCTCGGGCTCCTGAACGAGTTGGCCGAGACGTGGGGCAGGCTGGAAGCCGAGACTCCCGATGGCGCGGGTGGCGGCGCGGCTTCCCAAAAGGCGGAGTTTTCCGCCAACCGAGGACTGGTGCTTTTCCAGTTGGGGGAGTTCTCCGCCGCCGAGCGGCAGTTTCAGGAATGGCTGATCCGCTACCCGTCCGAGAGAAATCGTGCGGAGGTTTTGCTGCACCTCGGGTTGGCCCAGCTTCGGACCGGAAAAAACGCCGATGCGGCCCTTCGCCTGGATGCATTCTTGAAGGAGAATCCGGACCATCCCCGCGTCCCGGAGGCCTTGTACGCCTCGGCGTTGGGGCACTTGCGGGGAAAGGATTACCCAAAGGCCGCGGAGCGCCTGGCTGGCTGGCTGAACAGCGTAAAGGACGGGGCAGGGTCCGAGCAGGTGAAGGAGGCCTGGTTCTTGCTGGCTGGCGCGCGATTCGAGTCTGCCGATTGGAAGGGGGCCGCGGCGGCCTATCACCAGATACTGAAACTCTTTCCCCAAGACAAACGTCGGGAGACAGTCCTCCAGGATCTATCGAGGGCGTATGACCGGCTGAGCGAACAGGAAGGGTCGGATGAGGCGCTGCAATGGTTGGAGAAGCACTATCCCGACCGCAGGATCAGGGCGAAGGTATTCCTTCGCCTGGGCAAGGAACGTCTCTTTCGAAAAGAGTGGGCTCGGGCCGGCCGCTATCTTCAGGTGGCCGTCCAGTCGCCGGAACCTCAGGTGAAGGGCGAAGGACTCTACCGGCTGGCGAGGGCATATATCCAGCAGGGAATGTATCAGGAGGCTCTTGAGGCCATGTCTCAGATCCCAAAATCTGTGCAAGAAAAAGCGGAATGGAGGGCAGACGCCGAATACCTGCGGGGTGTGGCATATGAAGAAGAGAAAGAATGGGAGAAAGCCGTCAAGGCCTACCGAGGAGCGGCGCGCCACTCTTCAAGCGATTCGGTCGCCCGAGCGGCCCTGGATCGGATCGCCAAAATAGAGTCTCTGAGGTGGAATCAATGAGCGCAGTCTCATCCCCCGTTCGATTCGGGAGGGTCGTCCTTCTGGCCTTTCTGGCGCTGGCGGCCATCGCCAAAGATATCCCCGGGCAAGAGGGCAGGATCCAGCTTCAGATCCCCGAAGTTATCGTCGTGGGTCGGGGGGTTCCCATCATCCGGGTCCAAAGGCCCGTTCGATCCCTCCCTGGGCGACTCTCCGCCGAACAGCTGACCGTCCGGCTACCTGCGGAAGAGACCTTCCGGCCCCCGGTTCCCATCGCTTTCGATCCCGGTCCGGGTTTCGTCCCGAGTGTGCCTCGTCCGGCCAAGTGCTACGAGAACCCCTCCTCTGCCCAGCGTCTCATCGACCAAGAGGGGGCCGCGGCCCATTTTCGGGTCGGTTATCTCGCCAACTTGGCGAATCAGATCTTCGAAGCGGAGGAGCAGTTTCGGGCCGGCCTGGACAAGAATCCCGACCCCCTCACGGCGTCTTACCTGGGGTTCTGGCTGGGTGAGGTGTATTTTCGCCAGAGAGACCAGAAGAAGGCCCAAGAGGTGTGGGAGCGCGTGGCCGGGGACCCCGCCGGGCCCTTCTCCGGGGCGGCTTCCTTCCAGCTCGGTCTGATGGCCTACCGGCAGAAGGACTATCCGCAGGCCCGCGCATGGTTGGAGCGATTCGTGGATTGGTATCCCGGGCACCCGCCAGCCGCGGCGGCCGCCTTCCTGGCGGGAGAATCATCGTTGAAGATGGGCGATCCGACCCGTGCGGTCTGGCAATATGGGGGGGCCCTGCAGGCCGTCGCGCCTAGAGGCAATGATGAGCTGCGCCGGATTGCGAAGTTCCGGGAAGGAATGACCTTGTTCAGACTCCGTCGTTTCTCGGAGGCGTCTGGGTCTTTGAAGGCTTTCTTGCGGCTTCCCGGAGTCGACGCCGCCTTCGTGCGCCCCGCCCGCGCGGCGCTGGGCTGGTCCTATTATCACACCCGCAGCTACCCGGAAGCGCGAAAGATTTTCTTCGAATCCACGAGAAGCGGCGCGTTGTCGCCCGGCTCAGAAGCCGCGGCTGAGGCCTTCCTCGGGTGGCTTTTGAACGCGCTTGCGGTGGACCGGGAGCAGGAAGCCGAGCAGGCCTGGAAGGGTCTTAAGAAAGCGCGTCCGACGGGCCGGTATTCCCTTTGGGGTGCATTGGCTTTGGCGGGGCGACATTTCCAGTCAGGCCGCTTTGAGCGCGCCGCCCAACTGCTGGACGACTCTGTTCGGGAGATCGAGGACCCAAGATCCCCAAAAATAGAGAAACTGGTGGCCCGGGCTCGCCTTCTTCGGGCCTTTTCCCTCTACAATGCGGGGCAAAAATACGGAGAGGCCGCCTCGCTGTTTCAGGCGATCTCAGACTCGGGAACAAACCTAGACGATACCCTTCGCATGCAGGGGGCGTACGGCCTGCTTCTCGCGCGGCTGGGAGCCGGAGACCCTGAAGGCGCGGTGAACGTTGCCAAATCGTTCCTGAAACGGTTTCCTTCGGCCCCCCTTGTACGCGAGGTTCGATTTTGGAGGGGGGAGGCCCTGCTGCGGCTCAAGCGGTTTGCCGATGCGCGCGGGGAGTTGGAGGCAGTTCCTCCGGGCCACCCTCGGGCGCCCGTGGCCGCTTTAGGCAGGGCTTACTCCTTTTACGAGGAGGGCCTCTGGTTGGACGCCTCGACGGCTTTCGCCCAAGCGGCGGAACTCCTCGTGGAAAACCCCGGCCTGCGGGCCGAGGCCGGGCTGCGGCAAGCCGAGGCGCGGTTCAACGCCCGGGACTACAAAGGAGCTGAAGGGACCTTCCGGAAGGTCATCGAAGAGTTCCCCAAGAACTCGGCGGCCGAGACCGCTGCCTTTCGACTCGGAGAGATGCTGTACTGGCGGGCGGATTATCCGGCGGCGGAGACTGCATTCGGGGAGTTTTTGCGCCGTTGGCCGAAGAGCGAACGCCGGGACGAGGCCCTTTATTGGCAGGGGCTCTCGCGGATCCGCCGAGGGCGGTTTGCCCTGGCGCGAGTTTCGCTGCACCGGCTGGTGCGGGACTTTTCGGAAAGCCGCTTTCGCAGAGCGGCCCTCCTGCAAATCGGACACGCCTACTACAACGAGGGCCGCTTTGAGGACTCCGCCGGCGCCTACAGACGGGTCCTTTCCGAGAACCCCACTCCCAAGGAGGCCCGGGAGGCGAGGTACGGGCTTGTCCTGACCCGCCTGCGGTCGGGAAACACCGAGCAATTCATCCGAGACGTCCGGTCCTTTATTCGCAAAGAGCCCGATCGGGAGCTCGTGACCGCCTTGGAATTCCAGGTGGCGGAGATCTACCTGGCCCAGAAACGCTATCGGGATGCGCTGGCCAGCTACATTCGGGTTTTGCGCAGAGGGGGCCGGGATGCCGACGTGGCCCACTTTCGGATCGCCGAGATCAAGCGACTGGCCGGGAAACCGCGGGAAGCGGCGGACTACTACCGGGACCTGCTGGAGAAGTTTCCCAAGAGCCGCATGCAGGCACAGGCGAGGTTTCGGCTGGCGGAATCCCTGGCCGCGTCGGGGGATTGCCGGGCAGCTCTCAGGGAGTACGGTCTTTTCATCGAGCGCCACCGCGAGCAAAACCGGGTGACACAAGCCCGTTACGGGGCCGCGAGGTGCGCCTTGCGATTGAAGGAGCGGGACGCCGCCGAGGGATTTTTTTCCCAGGTGGTCCGAAGCGGCGGGGCGGGCGACCTGGTTGCCAGAAGCCACTATGAGTTGGGAAGGATCGCCCGGGAGAAAGGCCGTTTCAAGGTATCGCTGACCCACCTGGAGGCCGCCCTCAAGAGCGGAGTGAATCGAAAACTTCACCCCCGTATCCAGTTCGAGTTGGGGGGCCTGCGCCAGTCTCTCAAGCAATATCCGCGCGCGGTGGTAGAATACCTCAAGGTGGTTTATCTATATCCCAAGGAAAAGGCCCTCGCAAGCCGGGCCTTGCTGCAGGTTGCGGGCATCTACGAGATTCAAGGGAAACGGGCGCGGGCGCTTGACCTTTATCGGGATGTGGTGAAGGATTCCCCTCAGGCGTCCGTCCGGGAACGGGCGCGCGCGCGTATCAAGGCGTTGCGGGAGGGGTCCAAAGGGAAGCCGAATAAAACCACAGGGACGAATCGATGATTGATTTTCTCTGGCGAGGGGGAGTCCTGATGATCCCCATCTTCGTCTGCTCGGTGCTGGCTTTGGGCATTGTCATTGAGCGGCTGTTCAACCTGCGGGCGAGGCGGATCCTCCGCGATGAGGTCATCGGAGAGGTGGAGACCATGCTCCGAGAGAAGCGGATCTCCGAGGCCAGCATGCTCTGCCGCCGCTCCTCTTCGATGATGTCGCGAATTCTGTTGGTGGCGATCCTCAACCACGAAAGGGACAAGTCGGAGATCAAAGAAATGATCGAGGACGCGGGCCGCCAGGAGACTCCCAGCCTTCAGCGCTATTTGAACCTTCTGGGGACCATCGCAGGGATCGCGCCGCTTCTGGGGTTGCTGGGTACGGTGGCGGGGATGATCCGGGTGTTCGATGTGATCTCGGCCATGGGGGTCGGACATCCGAACGCCCTGGCAGGGGGGATCTCCGAAGCCCTCCTCACCACGGCCGCGGGCCTCACCGTCGCCATCCCGTCATTGGTCTTTCACAGCTACTTTGTGAACAAGTCGGACGGTCTGGTCCTGGCAATGGAGAAGCATTCCCTTCGGCTCCTGGACATCCTGAAGCGTTAGGAAGGGCCTGACTCCCGAGGGCGGTTATGCAGTTTCGGATCCAAAGACGCCATCCCGTCACGCCGAACCTTCTGCCGTTGATCGATGTCGTTCTCCTCCTGCTCATCTTTTTCATGATCTCCTCAACCTTTGTCGTTCAGCCGGGGATCAAGATTAACCTGCCCAAGTCCACCGCCGCGGAACGGCGGGAACCTGAGGACGTAACACTCATCATTACCCGCGAGGAAACCCTCTACCTCAATAGTCAGCGGGTGTCCTTGGCCGAGCTGTGGGGGAAATTGTTGGACATTTTCCGAAATCGGGCTGATTCCATGCTGGTCATCAAGGCGGACCGGTTGGTTCCTCACGGCCGCGTGGTGGAGGTCATGGACGTTGCCAAGCAAGCGGGTGTGAATCGCCTGGCCATCGCCACAGAACCCAAAAAGCGGGAAGCCAGACGGTGAAAGTGCGCTGGGGTTTCCTGGTCGGCGTAGCGGCTTCTCTGGGAATTCACGGCGGGCTGGCGATCGTCATGCCCTCTCCCGAGCCGGATATACTTCCGAAACCGGCATTTCATGCAGTCGAGCTCCGGAGGCTGGAGATCCCCCTTCCGAACCCATCGCCGCAGAAGGAACCGGAAAAACCTCCGGACATCGGCCGGCCGGCCCTTTTGCCGTCGTTTGATGAGCGTTCGTCTCAGGCGGCCGGTTTGAGCCTGAAGGAGATGGCGCTGGCCGCCCGCTCGCCCGACGTGAAGGCTCCGCCGCCGTCCCCGACCACCATTCTGCTGCCCGACGGGGTGGAGACGACGCCCTTCTCGCCGCCGGAGAGAGTTGAGCGGGGGGATCGGCCCCGCGGGACCCCGGACAGAACCAGGCTGGCCGGGGGGAGTAGGCTTCCGTCTTCCCTTTCTGCCCCTGAAAGGGTTGTTACCGACCGGTTGAGGACCCTGCGGAGCCGTTTGATCCGGGAGGAACTACGCACGACCTCGAGAGCCAAGCCGACGGCTGAAGAGATCCAGGGTCCGGTGGCAACCCGCGAGTTGGTGTTTCGGCCTCCCCCTCCCCAGGCCCCGGAGGGAGCCGAGGGCGAGATCGAGCTAAAGTTCTGGGTCTTGTCCGATGGAACGGTTGGACGGATCGTTCTTCTCCGTCGGGGGGACCTGACCCTGGAGACCGCCGCCATCCAAAACCTCAAGGAGTGGAAGTTCAACTCCCTCCCGCTGGATGCCGAAGTGCCCGAGCAGTGGGGGACCCTTCGGGTCCGTTTCCTCTCGGCTGCGGCGGGCGCACCGCCTTCCCGTTAGAAGAGATAGGGGCGGCGGTGACGTCCCTTTCGATTTTCCGCTGAGTTTTTCCCGGCAAACGCTTATCTCTCTCCTGGAGACCGCCAGCCGGTGCGGTTCGCGACTTCCCGGGGCATCGGTGGATCGATGGAGTTCACCCGGCCCTTAAGCCAATCGAAGGGAAGGTCCAGGTGCATCCGGCCTTAATGGATTTGTATGCAGGTCACCCATCGCGAATGACATAAGGGGGATGAACGCGAGGGTTGGCCCTGTGTTTGTTGAATTTCTTCGTGTCGGGAAATAGGCGGTTTCGGCCGAGAAGGCCCTACTATGGAGTCTTCGGCTGTTTGACGTTTTCCCGGTAGGCGGCCCAGGTGACCTTGCGGTGGATGCGGTCATTCGTCCGGCAATAGAGAGGGCCGTAAAATCGTCCCAGGGGTGAGAATCGGGCCGAGAGGTAGCCGTCCTCGTAAAGCTCGTCCGCCACGTGGAAGTGGACGACCTCCCCGAGCAGCATCGCCCAGCCCGGTCTCTCCTCCCCCAAGTAAACGGCCTGGTGCAGCCGGCATTCCATCTGAATGGGCGATTCAGCGATCCGCGGCGGTCGGACCTTCCGGCTCGGAAGACGCGTCAGGCCCGCTTCCTTGATTTCGGAAACGTCCGGCCCGTAGTCCCGCGCGGAGACCAGAACCGCGTCCAGCAGCTCCTCCGTTACGACGTTGACGACAAACTCGCCGGTCTCCTCGATGTTCCGCCGGCTGTCTTTCTCTTTCCCTTCCCGAGGTCCGACGGAGATGGAGATGATGGGGGGATTCGAGCAGTGGGCCATGAAGAAGCTGAACGGGGCCAGGTTGGTCGCGCCCTCCGCGCTCATGCTGGTCACCCAAGCGATAGGCCGGGGGACGACACAGGCCAGAAGCAGACGGTAGATGGTTTTCGCGTCGCGAGCCTTGGGGTCCAGTTCCATTCTTTTCCTCGTTACTCAGTATAGACGGATATCGACCTTCCGAAACGGACGACGGCATTCAGGCCGAAGTGCAGCGTCACCGGGAGCAAGCGGTGCGTCGGTCTTGGCCACACGAAGATGTCATTCTGAGCGCAACAAACCCGCGGGCTTTCATAGAAGACAGGGACGGGGAATGGTCAGTCGGCGACGGCTCGCAGCTCGATGGGCATCACGCCCTCCAGCCGCGTCCTGGCGCACATTCGAGCCAGCTCGGCGAGGTTTTCCGTGATCTGGCCGAAGACCGTGAGCCGGTGAGGTCCCGAGGGCATCCGGAACCCGCACACCCCGTAGACCAACGCCACCTCCCGTTCTTCGGCGTCGTACGTGAGGTGACCCGGAGCGCCATACGTCATGACGTTTTCGAACCCTCCCACCGGCAGGTTGACTTTCTCGACGTAGCGGATCATGTCGCCCGACCAGGCCGCGTGGATCGCGTGTCCCCGAATGGGCAGGCTCTTCCAACAGGCCTCGCAGGTCTTCGGAGCGCCCCGCTCGAGGAGGCCGCCCCGCGCCTTCACGCCATTCAGGTCGATCTCAAACCGCCGCGCGTCCGCCTCTGGGATCAGGTGACGCGCCCATTTCTCGTTCCACGCCTCGTCCCAATCTCTCCGCAGACGTTCCCTGTCCAGATGCATCCTTCACCCCCCGGAACCGGGTCTGGCGGGGGCTTCTACGCCCAGCTCCTCCGTGAGCGCGCCGTACAGCTCGGGGCGCCGGTCCTTCATCAGGTCCGGCTCGAACTCTCCGGGCCTCAGGACGACGTGATGCTCTCGGGAGGAGCGGGGATCGATCTCGGCGTAGAGGACGTCCGGCGCATCGGGCGCGGCCTCCCCCAGCACGCGTCCCTCCGGGTCGCAAATCTGGCTCCGCCCGAAAAACCGCGTTCCCCGCTCTTCTCCCGCTCGATTCGTCGCGGCGACGTACACGTGATTTTCGCGGGCGCGGCACTTGACCACAAAGTCCGGGTTCGCCTCCCGGCCGACGGGCCAGTTGGTCGGCAGGAGAAGGAGGTCCATGCCTTTCAGCATCAGGGCGCGAGCCGGTTCGGGGAAGAACAAATCGTAACAGATGAGGATGCCGACCCGACCGATGTCCGTCTCCACGACTTCGAGGGGGCCCTCGCCCGGGTCCGCGAAACGATCGACACCGAGGCCGGGCAGGTGAGTCTTCCGGTAGGAGTGGCGGACGGCGCCCTCCGGGCCGATCAAAACGGCCGCGTTGTAGAGACGGTCATCCTCCCGCTCCAGGAGCCCCGCGACTATGTACGTGTTGGTTTCCCGGGCCTTGGCCGCCAAGACCTCTGTGGAGGGTCCCGGGATCTCCTCGGCCACGCTTTCGGCCTCCCCGCGGCCGTCGAAGCAATACCCCGTCAGGCTGCACTCGGGAAAGACGATGAGCCGCGCCCCGTTGGATGCGCATTCTTCGATCAGGTGGAGGGACATCGTCAGGTTGGCCCTGCGGTCGGCGAGAACGGGATTCGTCTGAACGGCGGCGCAGGTGATCATCCTTCCATCTCCGTGACCTTCCGGTAAGTACAGACCTGTGGGTCCCGGACGTGGGGCTTCAGGTGGGCCCAACCCCTCCGGCTCTGGAACTCGGGGGTTTCCAGGGCCTTCTCGGAGTCAATGTTGTACAGGGTGAGGTATTTGGGCGCGCCCCGCACGGCCACAAAACGCCTGGCCCTTCGGAAACCGGGACAGTCCACGATCTCGGGCAAGTGGACTTCATCGTACCAGCGGTTGAACTCTTCCTCATGAGCCGGATCGACGTCCACGCGGACCTCGAGGATCATCCCGCCCTCTGCTTCCGCCATCCTCGCGTCCTCCTTTTCCGATTCCGCTCTCTGAGGCAGAAACAAGGTTGTTCCCGCGGGGGTCTATTCCGCCGGGGGCCGGCTCCGGATGGCCCGGCTGAGGCCCGCGGGCGGGGCGAAGATCCCGAGAAAACGGACGGACTCCCCGTGCGGATTCGTGTGTTGGTGAAGGGTTCCCGGAGGGATGAAAAGAAGACAGCCCGGACCGAGACGGTATTCTTCCCCCGCCGGCGTCTGGATGACTTGCTCCCCTTCCAGGACGTAAATGATCTCTTCCTGGTCGCGAGAATGCAGGTCGCTCTGCGCGCCGGGCGGAAGCTCGGCATGACAGACGAGGACGTTTTTCGCGCCCGTGGCTTCGTCGGCCAGAACCTTTGTGAGACGGCCTCCGGGGGCCGCATAGGCGGTCTCGTCCCGGACGTTGACGACCCTCATGCGTTCTTGCTCCGCGCCCACTCCGGGCGGAACAGGCTCAGTCCAGGTTGACCGAGCCCATCTTTCCCCTGCCCGTGTCCCAGAACTTCCAGCGTTTCGGTCGAGCCTTGATGCGGACCCTCTCTTTTTGCCCTGTGGGTCCCTGGAGGACCTTCTCAACCATCCCTTCACCCACGTAACGCACTAGCAGGGGCGTGAAATACTCATGGTCTTTCCCCATCGGCCCGGAAACCTCCGCCACGCCTACTGCAAGAATCCCTCTATTTGGAGGACCGTCGTCTACCAGGACCGCGATGGCAGGGTTCCGTCTGAGGTTTCTCACTGTCAACGAGTCCACCCCGGTGCTGATGTCGAACGTCCCGTCGCTTGGGTTGAATCCGTGCAAGAGCGGGACGCAGTGTGGGCTGCCGTCTTTATTCGTGGTGGCGACTCGGGCGAATACAGGTTTGGCGAGAAGATCATCCATGTCGGTCGGCCGCTGTGCCATGTTTTTCCTCCTTCTACGTGTTGGACCTTCTTGTGCAGGGACAAAACCCTATTGTACGGGTTTTTCAAGCCTTGTAACCGCCTGAACTTGAAAAATCATCCCGTACACAGGCATTGCGCGCTGTGGGGATTTTCTCACGCCCAATCGGGCGGATCGGGGGGGAGGCCGTAGCGGACCTCCTGGAAGTTGCCCAGGAAGGCGATGAGGCTGGGGATCAGGAAAAAGGGTGATATCCACCACGCGAAGGGCAGCGGCAAGAACGCCGCCGCAAAGAAAATGAATCCCTCCCCAAGCCCCTTGTGCCGAAACTGATACAAGCCGGGAAGCAGCATCCAGAGCCACTTGGAATCGGCGGCCCCACCTCTTGGCGGTTTGCTCACGCTATGTCCAAATCTCTCATGGAAGAGCGTTGAGAGGCTCTCTTACCGACTGGGCGTCTCCCTTGTTGCGGGGGGCGCTTTTTGTAAGGCGCCCCCCCGCACCCCCCCAGCAAAACTTTTGACGGCCC
>JBHIBA010000046.1:0-21207 GCA_046758845.1 Nitrospinota bacterium | reverse complement strand
CCGCTTCGGGCGGTAGACGTGCGTGCTCTGGCCGAGGAAGACCTCCGCCGCCTCCATGAGGGTCTCGGAAAGCGTCGGGTGGGGGTGAATGGAGAGGCCCACGTCCGAGGCCAATGCGGCCATCTCCACGGCCAGGACCCCCTCGGCGATCAGCTCTCCCGCGCCGGTCCCGGCGATCCCGACGCCCAACACGCGCTCGGTATCGGGGTCGATGACCAGCTTCGTCACGCCCTCCCCCTGTCCCAGGGTCGCGGCCCTTCCCGAAGCCGCCCAGGGAAAGCGGGCCGCCTTGACCGGTATCTTCCGCCTCTTCGCCTCGGTCTCGGTGAGGCCGCACCAGGCGATCTCCGGATCGGTGAAGACCACCGCAGGAATGGCGTTGGGCTCGAACGCAGACGTCCGGCCCGCGATGACTTCCGCCGCCACCAGGCCCTCGTGGGACGCCTTGTGGGCGAGCATGGGTTCGCCGGCCACATCGCCGACGGCGAAAATGGAGGGCTCCGCCGTCCGGCGCTGCGCGTCTACTTTCACGAAGCCCCTCTCATCGACCTCCACCTTCGTGTTTTTGAGGCCCAGGCCGTCCGAGTTGGGCGCGCGCCCAACGGAAACCAGGACCTTCTCAAAGACCCGTTCGTTCTCATCCGCGCCCTCGCCCTCTAAGCGGACCTGAACGCCGTCCTTCCTCTCTTTCATCTCCGCCACTTTCGTGTTGAGCCAGACGGAGGCCAGCAGCTTGCTCACCCTTTTCGCGAGGACGCTTACCAGGTCTCGGTCGGCTCCCGGCAGCAGGCCCGGCATCATCTCGACCACGGAGACCTTCGACCCCAAAGCGGCGTAAACCGTTCCCAGTTCGAGGCCGATGTAACCCCCGCCCACGACAAGCAGACTCTTCGGGACATCCCTGAGTTCCAGGGCGGCCGTCGAGTCGAGGACGCGGTCGGAGTCGAGTGAGAGGCCCGGAATCTCAGCCGGACGCGACCCCGCGGCCAGGATGGCGTGCTCGAAGGATGACCTTTCCTCCCCCCCTTGGCTTTTCTGAATCCGTAAAGTCCGCGCGTCGAGGAATTCCCCCCGGCCCCGAACGAAACGGACCGCCCTGGCCTGACAGAGCTGCCCCAGGCCGGAGGTCAACTTGTCCACGACGCTCTCTTTCCAGGAGCGCATCTTCTCGATGTCGATCTTGGGCGCGGAGAACTTGAGTCCCCATTCGGCGGCCTCGCGCGATTCGGCGATCACCCTGGCCACGTGGAGCAGAGCCTTGGACGGAATGCAACCCCGGTAAAGACAGACCCCGCCCGGGTTTTCTGCCGGGTCGATGAGGGTGACTTTCTTGCCGAGGTCCGCCGCCCGGAAGGCTGCGGCGTACCCGCCGGGTCCCCCGCCGAGGACAGCCACTTCTGTCCGGTCGGCCTTATCAGTCATGGGGATTTACCCTTCGAGGGCAATCAAGAAGAGATGCTCTAAGGCTTCGGCCAGCCACCGGAGGAAGCGCGCCGCGTCAGCGCCGTCGATGAGACGGTGATCGTAGGACAGAGAGAGGGGCAGCATCGACCGGGGCGCGAACTGGCCGTCTTTGTGCACGGCTTCCAGGCTGGAGCGGGAAATCCCGAGGATGGCGACCTGCGGGAAATTGACGATGGGGGTGAAGTACGTTCCCCCAATCCCGCCGAGGTTGGTGATGGTAAACGTGCCGCCCTGCATCTCCTCGAGGGTGGTCTTGGCCTCTCTGGCCCTTTGCGCGGCCTGCGTCAGCTCGGCGGAAAGCTCGATGATGTTCTTCTGGTCCACGTCCCGGATGACCGGCACCAGGAGGCCCCGTTCCGTGTCCACTGCGACGCCCAAGTGATAGTAGCTCTTATAGACGATCTCGTTCCGGGCGACGTCCACGCTGGCGTTGAACTGAGGAAACACTTTCAGGGCGGAGGCTGCCGCTTTGAGGACGATGGCCGTGACGGTCAACTTGCCGCCGGCGGCCTCGGCCTTCCCGGCGTAGCGTTTGCGCAACTGCTCCAGCTCGGTGATGTCGGCCTTGTCGCACTGTGTGACGTGAGGAACAACGGACCAGGCCCGGGCCACGTGCTCGGCGGTCTTCCGCCGGACGTTGGTCATGGGCTTCCGCTCGGCCGGACCCCATTTCTGGAAATCCGGGAGGGGCTCGCCGACCGCCGGAGCCGCCGCCCTTCCGTCCACGCGCTGTAGGGCTTCCCGGGCGTAGGCCTTGACGTCGCCCATGGAGATTCGGCCGCCGGAACCGGACCCGCTCACCCGCCGGATGTCCACGCCGATCTCGCGGGCCAAGCGGCGGACTGCAGGCGTCGCCGGCGCGATGACCCCCTCCTCCTCACCGGACGGGGGTTTGTCCGGCTTCTCGGCAGCCGCCGGTTTTTCCTGCACCCCTTCGGGTGCGTCGGCGTCGCCCGCTTCATGTGCGGCCTCGGGGGCTTCCGCCCCGGGCGCCTCCGCCTCGGCCTGGGCCTCTGGGTCCTCGACCTTGGCGGCAGCGGCCTTCGGGGCGGCCTTGTCCTCCTCCGCGTCGGCTTCCACCGTCAGGATCAACTGCCCAACTTTGGCCTCTTCGTCCGCCTTTACGTGAACCTCTTGGACGATTCCGCTGAAGGGCGAGGGCACTTCTATGGCGGCCTTGTCCGTTTCGAGCTCCAAGACGGTCTGGTCTTTTTCGATCCGGTCTCCGGCTGACACGAGGACCCGGACGATATCGCCTGATTCGATGTTCTCGCCGAGCGTCGGAAGCCTGAATTCGGTCGCCATCAAGAGGTATCCGGACTTTCAGATGATCGGATTTCGTTTCTCGGGATCGATGTCCAGGTCCTTGATGGCCTGTTGGACGACCTGCGCCTTGATCTTCCCTTCCCCCATCAGGGCCGCCAGGGCGGCCAGGGTGATGTACCGCGCGTCGATCTCAAAGAAATCCCGGAGGGCCTTCCGGCCGTCGCTCCTTCCGAAGCCGTCCGTCCCCAGTGAAACGGGCGGCTTGGGGAACCAGCGGGCGATGGAATCGGGCAGGGCCTTCACGTAGTCGGAGGCTGCCACGAAGACGCCCGGGGCGTCTTTCAGGCTCTGGGTGACATAGGGGACCCTCGGGGGTTCGCCGGGATGGAGCAGGTTCGACCTTTCCGCGTCCAGCGCGTCGCGCCGCAGCTCCTTGTAGCTGGTGATGCTCCACACATCCGCTGCGACGCCGTATCTCTCTTCCAATATCTGTTGCGCCCCGATCGCTTCATTCAGGACGGCGCCGGAACCGAAGAGCTGCGCGCGGAGCTTGCCGTTCCGGTTTTCCGAAGCGCTGTACTTATACATCCCCTTCAGGATTCCGTCCCGCACGTCCCCCGGCATGGCCGGCATCGGGTAATTTTCGTTCCCGACCGTCAGGTAATAGAAGAGGTTTTCCTGGTCCTGATACATCCTGCGGATGCCTTCCCGGATGATGACGGCCAGCTCGTAGGCGAAGGCCACGTCGTAGGCGAGGAGATTCGGGACGGAATAGGCCAGCAGGTGGCTGTGGCCGTCCTGATGCTGGAGGCCTTCCCCGGCAAGGGTGGTCCGGCCGGAGGTTCCGCCCACGAGGAAGCCCCGGCATCCCATGTCCGCCGCCGCCCAAATGAGGTCGCCGATCCGCTGGAAGCCGAACATGGAGTAGAAGATGTAGAAGGGGATGGTGTTGATTCCGTGGGTGGTGCAAGCCGTCCCCGCGGCGATGAAGGAAGACGTCGCTCCCGCCTCGGTGATCCCCTCCTCCAGGATCTGGCCGTCCTTGGCCTCTTTGTAGTAGATCAGGCTGTCCGCATCGACGGGCTCATAGTTCTGCCCGATGTGCGAATAAATCCCGACCTGCCGGAAGAGCGCTTCCATCCCAAACGTGCGGGCCTCATCGGGGACGATGGGGACGATCAGCTTGCCGCTCTTCTCGTCC
The DNA here is from genome assembly GCA_046758845.1 of Nitrospinota bacterium. Taxonomy (GTDB): domain Bacteria; phylum UBA8248; class UBA8248; order JACPRG01; genus JBHIBA01. The sequence goes on along the minus strand of JBHIBA010000046.1, from coordinate 17,276 downwards.
CGGAGAAGCTTCGAAAGGATCCGGACGAAGGCCATGGTCGTGGAAACCCCGCGTTCGGCCGTGCCCTCATAAAACTCCTCGAACACCTCCTCCGGGGGGGGGTGAAGCGGCTGGCACGCGCAGGAGCGAACGGGCACATAGCCCCCCAGCGCCTCTCGGCGTTCCCGCAGGTAGGTGATCTCCGGGCTGTCGTCCGGGGGACGGTAGAAGGGCGCGTCCGCCAGATCCTCATCGGATATGGGGATGCCGAAGCGGGCGCGGAACTCGCGCAGCTCGTTCTCGTTCATCTTTTTCTGCTGGTGCGTGATGTTCCTGCCCTCGCCGCTTTCACCCAGACCGTACCCCTTGATGGTCCTGGCCAAAATCACGGTCGGCGAGCCCTTGTGCCCGACAGCCGCCTTGTACGCCGCGTAGACCTTCTCGGGGTCGTGCCCGCCGCGTCTCATCTTGCGGATCTGCTCGTCGGACAGGTCCTTCACCATGTCCAATAGACGGGGCTCCGTGCCGAAGAGGTGATTGCGGATGAAGGCGCCGTCTTCGACCGTATACTTCTGAGACCAGCCGTCCACGACCTCTTCCAGCCGCTTCGCCAGCAGCCCATCGTGGTCTTTGGCGAAAAGCGGATCCCAGTCGTCCCCCCAGATGACCTTGATGACGTTCCAGCGGGCTCCCCGGAATACGCTCTCCAGCTCCGGGATGATCTTGTAGTTTCCGCGCACGGGGCCGTCGAGGCGCTGGAGGTTGCAGTTGATGACGAAGATCAGGTTGCTGAGCTTGGCCCGGCCGGCCAGGGAGATGGCCCCGAGGGCCTCGGGCTCGTCCATCTCGCCATCGCCCAGGAAGGCCCACACCTTCGAGCCGGTGTCCTTTTTGAGGCCCCGGTCTTCCAGGTAGCGATTGAACCGCGCCTGATAGATGGCCATGATGGGGGCCAGACCCATGGAAACCGTCGGGAATTCCCAGAAGTCCGGCATCAAGTGCGGGTGCGGATAGGAGGAGAGTCCCCCTTCGGGCTTCAGCTCGCGGCGGAAGTTTTCCAGCTGCTCTTTGGTCAAGCGCCCTTCCAGGAAAGCGCGGGCGTAAACCCCCGGCGACGCATGACCTTGAAAGTAGATCTGATCGCCGTCGTGATCCTTGCCTTTGCCCCGAAAGAAGTGGTTGAACCCCACTTCAAACAAGGTCGCCGCCGAGGCATAGGTGGAAATGTGCCCCCCGATGCCTTCTTCCACCCGATTGGCCCGGATGACCATGGCCATGGCGTTCCAGCGGATGATGCTCTTGATGCGCCGTTCGATTTCCCGGTTGCCGGGGAACGAGTGCTGCTCTTCGACGGGAATCGTATTGAGGTAAGGGGTAGGCGCCGCGAGGGGCAGACGGACGCCCGCCTCGTAGGCATAGCGGTTCAGCTCCCCCAAGAGGGCTTTGACCCGCTCCGGCCCACCGGTCTCGAAGACATAGTCCAGGGACTCCAGCCACTCGCGTAGCTCCGCGGAATCCAGCCCCGCGATGTCGCCCTCCTTGTTGACCCCATCTACCAACTTTCCGTCACTCCTTTCGGGTAACCCGACTCGAACCTGCCGATCCCCGCACCGTTCAGAACGGCCGTCCTGACTCTGTCAATCCGCGGGGAGGTCTCGGCCTGGCGTCCGCAACGACCGACTGAAAAGCCGCGCGCTACTGATTGCCGCTGCGTCAAGCCGGATTGGGAAATCCGCACCATGCCCCCCCCTTAAAGAACTTGAGTTTTGAATATAGATTTCCCGACCTATCCTGTCCAGGGCGGTCACCCTTTGAATTTCCCCGCGCAATCCTTGCTGCAAAATTCGCGTCCCCGCCGCCTCACAACGCCGGACTTGGGAACGTAGGTTCCGCACGTAGCGCACTGCACCAGCTCCTCGCCGGGAAGCCGCCGGGTCCGCTGGCCGCCCCCCTTGAGGGAGCGAAAGATGCTCGCGAGGGCGATCCAAAGAAGGTACGCGATAACCAGGTACAAGAAAAAACGAAGCATCGGGCTCGATCCATTTCGGTCAGATAGGCCTGTCTCTGTCCGAGTCTAAGACATGGGCTATGATTGTGCCAGGGGAAGCGACCCAGAACGACCTCAGCCGGACCCGACCTTACATGAAGATCACCTCTGTCCGCGTCATTCCCTTCGAGGCCGCCATTTCGGGCGGGATGGTCCGGGCGTACGCCGAGGTGGAGCTGGACGGCGAGGTCCTGCTGCGGGGGATCCAGGTGATCGAGACCGACCGGGGCGGCTGGTTTCTCTCCTACCCGACCCTCACCTCGCGCGGGGGCCGGCACGACGTGGTCGTCTTCCAAGACAAGAAGCTCAAAGACGCCATTCGGCGGACCGTCCTGGATGAACTGCGGGGTGAGGAAAAATCATCCGAAGATTCTTGAATTCTTAGGAGGGCCTTTTTGGGCACTTGCGTGCCGGCCGAACTGCGGTTGGAGACCCGTGCGCTTAAGCTGTCCGTCTTTGGCGCACACCTTCCGAGAGGTGATTCACCAGGCACGCCAGTGCGGAAAGCTGACGCAGTGCGTCCCGGCCCCCCCTAAAAGCCCCCGGAAAACTTTTGTTTCGGGCGGGTACGGGGACCCGCCCCTACAGAACCGGAATCGAGAGCGTATGCAGATGTAGGGGCCGGTCTCCGTACCGGCCCGCTTCGTACTTTGTAGCGCGGGGGCTTCAGCCCCCGCTATATTGTTAAAAGGGACGGTATCTTCTAGGGTTGGACCCTGTTTGAGTCAGGGGTCGGCGGATGGCAAAGAGGGAACACCTCGCGATAATCAAGGAAAATGAGGTATGAGTCTGGAACCGCTGGAGACGGAAGAACCCGGACGTTAAGCCAAAACTGTGGTCGGCGGGCCTCACAGGGAGGAATCTCAGGCGGGCGAATCTAGAAGACGCGGAACTTGTTAAAGCTTACCTCCGCGGGGCGGACCTCTCTTGGGCGCGGCTCTCCGGAGCCGACCTCGGATGGGCGGATCTCAGAAAGGCAGACCTCACCCGGGCCGCAATGATCGATGCGAATCTCACCGGAACGAACCTGAGTGGAACGAACCTCACTGGGACTTACCTTCTTCGAGCGAACCTTACAAGTGCAATTCTTGAAGGGGCGAACCTCAAGGGGGCAACGATCTGGGAAACAATCTTCTCTGACGTTGACTTGAACAAAACAGAAGGTTTAGAGGACTGCCAACATTTAGGGCCTAGTACGATTGATCACCGGACGCTGATGAAATCCGGTCCTTTGCCGTTGCCGTTCTTAAGGGGATGCGGCCTGCCGGACCTCATGATCGACTACTTGCCGTCTCTGCGTGCCGAGCCCTTCCAGTTCTACTCCTGCTTCATCAGCTATTCGAGCAAAGACCAAGAGTTCGCTGAACGCCTTCATGCCGATTTGCAGAATAAAGACGTTCGCTGCTGGTTCGCGCCCGAAGACCTGAAAATCGGTGCTAGGACGAGAACTGCGATCGACGAGGTGATCCGGGTTTACGACAAACTCCTCCTCATCCTTTCGAAAAACTCCATCAGGAGCGATTGGGTGGAAAAAGAGGTTGATACCGGATTCGAGAAGGAGCGAGAGCGAAAAGAGACTGTCCTTTTCCCCATTCGCCTGGACGATTCGGTCATGAATTTGAAAACTGGCTGGGCCGCCGACATCAAGAGGACGCGTCACATCGGCGACTTTCGTAATTGGAGAGACCCCGATAGTTATAAGAGGGCACTCGACCGCCTCCTGAGAGACCTCAAGGCCGAAGCCGCCAAAGGAACCAGGAAAGCCTGAGAAGGGGGACTTTCGCGGAATACCCGGGATTGTCATCCTGTCAAATGACAGTTCCGCGCGGCATGGACTGGCGACCAGCAGCCCGACTTTCTTCGCGAGCAGGCCGAGCCAGAGGGTCACCGACCCAAGGCTCGGCCGTCAAAAGTTTTCCGGGGGGTCCAGGGGGGCGGCTTTCAAAAAGCGCCCCCTGGAAATCTTCGCCTCTAAGTCAGCCCTCTTAGGATCAGAATCACCCCGACGACGCAGAACAGGACGAAAAGGATGAGCTTGATGCGGTTGGGATTCAGGTAGCGGTTGATCCGCGGGGCGATCTGCCCGCCCAACAGCACGGCCGGGATGCACATCGCCGCGACGTTCCAGGGCACGCCGAAGTCGGCCAGGCCGCTTCCGGTGACGTAAATCCGCGTCAAGACCGCCGCCGTCACCGTCGCCATGACGATGGGCACGCCCGTGGCCACCGAGACCCTGGCCGGCATCTTCTGGCCCACGATGAAATAGGACGTCTTGAACTCGCCCACGCCGATTCCCACGAAACCCACGAAGACCCCCCCGAGGGCCGAAAGCAGCGCCCCGACAGAGGTCCGGCGGAAGGAATAGGCGTACACCTTTCCGGCCGAGTCCACCAGGCGGCGGACGTCGGGCGAATCCTCCAGCGGGCTGCCGAGCTCCGGGATCCGATGGGAGAAGTACATCAGAAAGGACATAGCGAGAAGGGCAATCCCCAAGATCAACAAAAGCCAGCCCTCCGCGACCCGGTGGGCGATGAGGGAAACCCCGACTGCGAACGGCACGCTCATCCACACGGCGTACTGCACCGCCCGGAAATCGATCACACGCTGGCGGTAGTAGCCCAACGTGGCGCTCCCGAAGCCGCACACCTCGATCAAGAGACTCAGGTAGATGGCCTCAACCGGCGGAATCGTCTTTCCGCTGATGAGCGGCAAAGCCAGAATGAAGAACGGGGTGAACATCACGGCTCCCTCCATACTGGAGATTCAGGCCAGCAGTCAGAAGCCGATGGCGATGGGAAACATGTACCAGAACTCGAACCAGTAGCCCAACCTGTCTCACCCCCTTTCCTGTATCATCTTGTCACGGCCGGATCGCGGCCAAAAAGACCGCGAGAGTATATCACGTCGCCGGAACCGGGACTCGCTGAGAGATGGGCGGGCGATGCGGGCGGCGCTCTGTCGCCATAAACTTGGCCCCTTGGCCGGATGCTGCGGCTGCCGCAGGCAGACGGGCATCCGGCCAAAGAAGAAAGCCACCAATAGGCGACAAACCACCGCTCCAGCCAAGCCCCCACACAACCCAAGGAGGCCGAGCGTGAAGCTCGGCCGTCAAAAGTTTTCCGGGGGGTTTTAGGGGGGCCGGCTTTCAAAAAGGCCCCCCTGAGAAAATCCGGGCGGTTTTCAAAGCCTGTCCCGAGGTTAGCCGAGGGAAGCGCCCATCTGGGAAACGGCGGCTCAACGGTAAAGCGCGCCGTCCGGGGTCCGGATCCATCCGCCCAGTCCCTTGCCGGGGCGACCTCTAGCCCGCCCGGCGGGACGATGCGTGAAATGCAAAAGGCCCCCCTTCGCGTTCCAGCGGTACTCACCCCGCACGCGCAGCCGGCCTCCCAAACGGACGGGGACTCTCGCCGCGACGAACGTGTTGTGGAGGATCAGCAGCGTCAGGCCGGATTCCAGACGGAGGATGAACCGCTGGTGGGAGACGCCTTTCCGGTCGTCTTTGAGGATGCGGACAACCCGCCCTTGCGCCGTCAGGAAGACCCCCGAGCGCCGAAGACGGAAGGCATCTTCCGCCGAAAGCTCGGACGTCCGGACAGGGGCTTTCGGTCCCGCGATAAGGACCGCCGGACCCGCCACCGCCCACAAAAGAATCAGGACGGGAGCGGCGACCCGCGCGATCCTGCGTGAGCAGGGATTCAAGTCCGCCCCCCGGGATTTCTCTTTCGCCTGTGTAGTTAGACTTCTGGGCGCGCGCGCTTTTAGGTCTTCGCCGTGCGGGCCGCGCTGTCACGGGACGGGCGAAAGCCGTTTTGCTCGGCTTCCTCCCGGCAGGCGAAGAGGACCCAACCCTTCCCTGCTTGCGGACGGGGAAACCGATCGGCCGGGCAGTAGCGCCTGGACCTCGGGTTTCCCGCGTAGGCCGGGCGCAGGTCTCTGTCGCAGTAAACGCACCTCAGGCGCGGGGGATGAAGCTCGATGACCCAGAACTGCGGCGTCACGTAGCGGGCCTCCTGTCTGGAAACACACCGCTCGTTCGCGCAGCGGACTCCGATACGGCTGCGGTAGATGCGCTTCTCCCCACCGGCCGGGGAAAAAGAAGAATCGCCCGTCCGGGCATGCTGGTAAGCGCCGAGCAGCAGGGCGATGAGGGCCATTCGAACCGGAACTCCCCTCGCCGCCTGCTCGAAATACCGGCTGCGGGGGTCTTCGTCCACCTCGTACGCCAGCTCGTCCACTCGGGGAAGGGGGTGCATCACCACGGTCTTCCGGAACGCCTGTCCCTTCAAAAACGCCCGATTTACGACGGGATACGAAAGAGGGCCTTCCTTCGTCCGTTTCCCCGCAGCCCCCGTCTCCGCCCGTCCGCCGGTTTCCCCCGCCGACTCTTTCTCGACGGTCTTCGCCCTCGAGGTCCCTTCCCCGAAGCGCTCTTTCTGTACGCGGGTCACGTAGAGGGCATCGATGTGCGTGAGGATGTGGGGAAGATCCTCTTCCACCTGAGTGAACAGCGAAAGCTGATGCGGCCTGTGAGGCGGCAGGACGACCACGTCGACGCCCGCCAGCGTCGTCCGGATGTCGCTCGGTTTGGAGGTCCGGCTGAGGCGGGCCACCTCCGGCTTGGAGCCGCACACCTGCCGGAGCTTGTCCGTCACGTACTCCGGGAGGCTGAGCCCCTCGCCGGGCATACAGAGGAGGTTCGATCCGAATCGGGCCAGGGCATAGGCCAGGGAGTGGATGGTGCGTCCGTTCTTCAAGTCCCCGCATAGGGCGACGGTCAGCCCGCGCAGCCGGCCCTTTTCCTTCCGCAACGTGTACAGGTCGAGCAGCGTCTGCGTGGGATGTTCGTGCCCGCCGTCCCCCGCGTTCACGACCGGGACGTGGCTGTACTCGGCCATGAGCCGCGCCGAACCCTCCCCGGGATGTCGGATGACAATAAGGTCGGTGAACTTGCTCACCACGCGGGCCGTGTCCGCCAGGCTCTCCCCCTTGGCGATGGAGGAGGCCTGCACATCGGTCGCGCTCACGACCCGGCCCCCGAGGCGCAGCATGGCTGTATCAAAGGAAAGTCTCGTCCGGGTGCTCGGCTCGAAAAACAGGCTCGCCAGGATGGCCCCCGGCAGGCGGCCCCCCTGCTGGTGGAGGTTGGCATCCATCTCGGCGGCCACATCGAGGACCGCCTCGATTTCCCTATTGGAGAAATCGTCAATGGTGATAAGGTTTCGCCCGCGCAAGATTACGGCTCTACCCGCGGAATATCGGTCTCCGGAGGCTTCCTCTCCTCCTCCAGAACTTCGTAGCACTTCCCCTCTGGTCGGGGGCCTTTGTTCGGAATGGATCGGACAAGGAGGAGCAGGTGGCGGTTCCACGAATCGATTTGAATTCGATCCCCCGCTTGAATCCACTTGCTCGATTTGACGGGTTGGCCGTTAACGGAGACGGCCCCGGCCTCGCAGAAGGTCCGGGCGAGAGAGCGACGCTTGAGGAGGCCAGCCCTTTTCAAAAATACGTCCAGGCGAATTCCCGACTCCGCGGGATGCCCCCGGGAGGGCATTACATCGAGACCTCGATGTAGGCCTTTTTTTTCAGTTCCTCCATCCAACGGGTGAATCGGGCCTCGGCCTTCTCCCGGAAGATCTTATTACGGATTCGCGCTTCCAGCTCGGAAAACGGTTTGGGTTTTTGGGTCAGACGCTTGTCCAACTTGATGATGTGAAACCCCGCCCGCGTGCGGACCACGTCGGACACCTGGCTTTCCTTCATTGCAAACAGCGTCCGCTCGAAGTTCGGCAGCACTTCTCCCCTGCGGATAACGCCCAGGTCGCCGCCCCTGGAGGCTGAGGGGTCCTGCGAGTAGCGTCTGGCCATCTCCGCGAAGTCTGCGCCCGCGCGAATCTTGGCCAAGACCTCTTCCGCCGCGGCCCGCTTGGCCCGCTCGACGGACGCGCCGGTATTCGCGGGGGTCAGGAAAAGGATGTGGCGGGCGCGCAGCTGCTCAGGAGGCACGAACTCCGACATGTGAGAATCGTAATAGGCCCGGACTTCTTCCGGAGTGACGCTGACCCTGGAGCGGACCTCGAGGTTCACCACCTTGCGGACCAAGATTTCTTCCCCGATGCGCTGCCGGTAATCGTTGAGGGTGAGCCCCTCCTGCTTCAGGAGCACTTCGAGCTTCTTGTCGGTCAGTTGGTTTCGACGTTTCACGTCCTCCAGCGCCCGGTCCACCTCGGTGTCGGTAGAGGAGAGGTTCATCTCCTTGGCCCGATGAACCTGAAGGCGGCGCGTGATGAGGAGGTCCAGGTATTTCCGCTGCACCTCCTCCATCTTGTTTTTCAGCCGCTGACCTCCGTACCGTTTCCGAAGCTTCGTGAACTCGGCCTTGCCCGCTTCTTGGACCTCGCTCAGGGTGATGATGTCCTTGTTCACGACGGCGACGATGCGGTCTATGACGACCGCCCCGACGGGGTCCGCCTTGAGGCCTCCCACCGCGAGCGAGCACACCCAGGCCCCCAACCCCAAAACATGCACAGGTTTCAGCCAGCCCTTCATCTCAACCGCCCTGTCAGGACACACACGCGATCGGCCAAGCCCGGAAAGCAGAGTCAGCCGCGAAAAAATCCCTGGATGCCATCACCGAATCCACTCAACGGACCCCCGAACCGCCGCCCGGTTCACCCGGCATACTAGCGCAGGCTTCCAAGGTGATCAACACCTTCCTCAAAGCCTCCAGCTGGTCCGCCCCCCCTTGAGGAATAGGGACCCGGAATGTCCTCGGGTCCAGGAACTGCAAGCCCGGGAGAGCCAAGAATTCCGGGGTCAGCTGATAGGGCCGCTCCTCCGGGTGGAATGTGGCCCAGCCGTCGGAGACGGTGAGCTTCTCCACCCCGGCCCTGGAGGCGAGAATGCGCAGCCGGGCCACTTCAAACAGGAACTCCGCAGCAGGGGGCAGAGGCCCGAAGCGGTCGGCCAGCGCGCGTCGGAGCTCCTCCAGCTCCCCGGTGGTTTGGGTCTCCGCAATCTCCCGGTAGAGCTCCAGGCGCTCATCTTGCGCGGGAACGTAATCCTCCGGAAGGGAGGCCCCCAGCCCCAGCGACAGCTCGGGCTCTTTTCGCCGGACGGCGCGCTCCCCCTTCAGCTCCTCGACCGCCTCTTCCAGGAGCCTGCAATACAGATTGAAGCCGACGGCTGCGATGTGTCCGGACTGCTCGGAACCCAGGATGTTGCCGGCGCCCCGGATTTCGAGATCTCGGGCCGCCAGACGGAATCCCGCGCCCAATTCGCTCAGTTCTTCCAACGCCTTCAGCCTGCGCCGGGCCGTCTGCGTCAGGATGCGTCCGCCCTGGACCAAAAAGTAGGCGTAGGCCTGCCGGTCGGAGCGGCCCACGCGTCCCCGAAGCTGGTAAAGCTGGGCCAGGCCGTACATCTCGGCGCGGTTAACCACGATGGTGTTGGCGTTGGGGATGTCCAGTCCGTTCTCGATGATCGTCGTGCAGAGAAGAACGTCATACTTTCGGCCCAGAAACCCCACCATCGACTCGTGGAGCTGCTTTTCCCCCAACTGCCCGTGCGCGATGGCCAGCCGCAGACCCGGCATCAGCCGGCGGAGATAGCGCCCCGCGGCCTCGATCGTTTCCACGCGGGGGTGCACGAAGAACGCCTGTCCGCCGCGTTCTATCTCCCGGTTCAGGGCTTCCCGAATCACACGGTCCTCGAACTGGCATACGTAGGTGCGGACGGCCAACCGGTCGGGGGGCGGTGTGTTGATCACGCTGAGATCCCGGATTCCGAGCAGGCTCATGTGGAGGGTCCGGGGGATCGGGGTCGCCGTCAGCGTCAGGACGTCCGCCGTCGTCCTGAGGGCCTTGAGCTTTTCCTTGTGCGCCACGCCGAACCGCTGCTCTTCATCCACCACCACCAGGCCCAGGTCCCGGAACTTGACGTCGGACTGCAGCACCCGGTGCGTGCCGATGAGGATGTCCAGCCGGCCCGCAGCCAGTTGCTGAAGGAGGCTCCGCTGATCGGAACGGCTGCGGAACCGGGTCAGGCATTCGATGGTGACCGGATGTTCGGAAAATCGCTCCCGGAAGGTGTGATGGTGCTGCTCGGCCAGGACGGTTGTCGGCGCGAGGACACAGACCTGTTTTTTGTCCATGATGGCCTTGAAAGCTGCCCGTATGGCCACCTCCGTCTTCCCGAAGCCCACATCCCCACAGACCAGCCGGTCCATGGGGCGGGATTTTTCCATGTCCTCCGCCACGTCCTGAATCGTGTGGAGCTGATCGGGCGTCTCCTCATAGGGGAAGTGAGCGGCGAACTCCCGGCTCCAGTGGTCCTCGGGCGAGAAAGCGCGGCCCTGGGCAACCTGGCGCTTGGCCGCGAGCTGCATGAGGTCCTTCGCCATGGCCATGACCGCCGCCTTGGTTCTTCTCTTGGTCTTGGTCCACGCGGCGCTGCCCAGCCGGTCGAGCTTCGGCGTCCCTTGGCCGGCTCCCATGTACTTTTGGACGAGGTTCAGGTTTCCCATGGGGACGAAGAGCTTGTCCCCGCCCAGGTACTCCACCACCACAAATTCCTGTTCCTCACCGGCCAAGCCGATCCGGTCCACCCCCTGGTAAACGCCGATCCCGTAATCGCCGTGGACGACATAGTCCCCCTGTTGCAGGTTTCGGAAGGCCGCCTCGAAAGCCTTCCTCCGCGGCGGGGGGGCAGCCCGGCGACGCACGGGCGTGTAAAAGATCTCCTCTTCCCGGATCACCACCAGCCCCAGGTCGTCGCTCTGGAAACCCTCGGACAGGCGGCCCACGAGGAGGGCGACCTCCGGCCCTCCGCGCTCCTCGAAAAACCACCGGGCGTCGTCTGCGCCATCGATGATTCGCGCGCCGAGGTCAAATTCCTGGAGGATCTGTTTCACTCTCAACGCCTGGGTCCGGTGAACGGCGACGATGGCCACACGCATCCCTCGGTCCAGCCAGGTCTTCACCTGACGCGCGAAGGAAGGGACGTGGCCCTGGAAGGCGCCGGGGTATGCGGTGGGGAGACGAAGTTGGGAAGCTCCGCTGCCGTCATCCTCCGTTGCGAAAGCCAAGGAGGGAAGATCCAGCAAGGGGGAACCCGGCGCGGCCCGAGCCGTCAAGACCCGGAGAACCTCTCCCGGCGGAAGGGCGAAGGCCTCAGGCGGAAACGGCGCCTCCTCCGCTTTCCCCGTAGCGAGCGCGCCTTGAATCCTCTCCCACCGCGCCGCATCCGCCACCGCTAAGGCGTCGGGCTCGGACAGGGCCACCAGGGCTTCGGAAGGGAGGACTTCGACCAGGGCGGTCAGATCGTCCCGGAAAAGGGGGGCGAAGGTCTCTGAACCTGGGAAGTGCCCGTCCTCCAGGAGGCGGTCGGCCAGGAGATCGAAGCGGTCCCGCTCCACCCCTTCCCGGGAGTCCCCCCACTGCCGCAATTTTTCGACCGCTCGGGACCGGGCCTCACCGCTGAAGAAAACCTCCCGGGCGGGAACGATCTCGGCCCGCTCCAGCAACTCGACCGAGCGTTGGTCGCCCACCTGGAAGCGGCGCAGGGAGCAGACACCTTCTTCATCGAACTCGATGCGAACGGGAAATTCGGACTGGGGCGGGAAAACGTCCACCAACGCCCCGCGCACTGCGTATTCGCCTTCGTCCTCGACCACCGGGGCTCTCTCGTATCCTGCGCTCACCAGGGACCCCACCAGTTCGTCACGGTCCAGCCGATCCCCCGGCGCCAGGGCTCGCGCCGCCGATAGAAGCTCTGCCGGCGGGAGCATCTTCTGAGCGAGGGAGGCCAGCGAGGTCACTGTCAGGCAGGCCTCTCCCCCGGCCCAGGCCGCCAGGGTGGAGAGCCGCCACCCGACCGTCTCCGGACTCGGAGAGAGAGGCTCGAGCGGGGCCAGATCCCAGGAGGGAAAGAACAGGACGCGGGGTCCGGCCGGGGTCTCGAAAAAACGGAGGTCTTCGTAGAGACGACGGGCCGCTTCATCGGTTGGGACCACGGCGATGACGCCCCCCTCGTCCCCGCTCCGCCGCCTTTCCCACGCAAGGCCCATGAGGTAATAGGCCCGGGCGGCCTCCGTCGTGCCGCTGATGCGCACACGAGAGACCCCCGGATCGAACCGGGTCCATCGCGACAGGGGGGTTGAGGTCGAAGCCTTCATCCCTGTGGCCCCTCGCTGGCGAGCGCCGCTTCCATCGCCGCCCGGACACGCTCCACCGGAAGCTCCCGGCCGGTCCAGATTCGGAAGTTCTCCGCTCCCTGGAACACCAGCATTCCCAGGCCGCTTACCGTCTTAGCGCCCCTGGCCCGGGCGGCGCGCAGAAACGGAGGCTCCAGGGGGCGGTAAACGATGTCTACTACAACCTGTCCGGGACGCAGGCAGCCGGGGTCGAGAGGCAGAGCGTCTTCTTCCTCGCCCCCTCCCATCAATCCCAGGGAAGTGCATTGGATCACGGCGTCCGCCTCACCCGCAGCGGCCTTTACCTGCCCTCCTCTCAACGGCAGGGCCTGCACGCGGACAGAGCGGAAACCTTTCCGCACCCACTCGGCCAACGCACCCGCCCGCTCAAGGGTCCGGTTGGCGATGGCCAGATGCGCCGCCCCCTCGGCCGCCAACTCCAGTGCGATCCCGCGCGCCGCGCCCCCTGCTCCCAACAAGAGAAACCGCCTCCCTCGCGGGTCCATTCCCCCTTCCTCTCTCAGAGACCGGGCAAAACCGGCGCCGTCGGTGTTGTGCCCGATGAGCCGCTCACCGTCCCGAAAGACCAGGTTGACGGCGCCGATGCGGCGGGCCTGTTCGGTGAGGTCGTCCAGGTGCGTCAGAACGGCCTCCTTGTGGGGAATGGTGAGGGCCACGCCATGAATGCCCAGCGCGCGGATCCCGCGCATGGCGTCACGGAGGCCCTCGGGGCGAACCTCAAAGGCGAGGAACCGGTAGGGAAGTTCCAGCTCGGCCAGTGCCGGGTTGTACATCAACGGCGAGAGGGAATGGCCCAGGGGGAAACCCAGAACCCCCAGGACCCGCTCCAGAGAGGTCATGGGCGGAAAGACTAGGGCAGATTTTTCTTGCTGATGAGGAAGTCCCGGACGAGGTTGCTCTTGGTCTTGGGGAGCTGGATGGTCAGACCGTTCAGCTCCACGCTCGTGTTGGCCGCGTTGCCCACGGTCAAGACGAATGTTTTTTCTCCTTCCCAACGCCGGCTCTCGCCTTCGAGGAGGAAGGATTCGTCTCGCCTCCTTCCGTCCACGATCACCCGCAGCCAGGTGTCCTCCTTGGCCGTGACCTTGAGAAACAAAGGGCGGTTGTCCGGTTTGGCGTCTTGCCGGTTGGGAAGCTCGACGCTGGAATCCTGCAACCACCCGAACTCGCCGCCATTCAACTTGGCGGCTCTTACGTCCTGTGAACCGGAGGAACCGGCCAGCCCATGGCCATTCCCCGCCCGCGAAGGCTCCTCGGAGGTATGGTTGGAAGGGGTCGTCCTGGACGTGTCCTGACCGGCCCCTCCGTTGGAAGCAAGGGTTTTCTCGGCCCGGAAGGCTCCTTGTGCGGGCTCAGAGCCGGACTCCCCGGAACCCGCCGGCCCTTCCACCTCCCCATCTGGAGTGTCCCCTGTCCAACCCAGCATGAGATTCCAGTCAACGGTCAAGAAGAGGTATCCCAGTCCGAGGACCAGAAAGACCGCCGTCACAGTCGAGATCCAACTGCGCGATTTTCGCTTGAGGGGTTTCAGCTGGGCAGTCCATTTCGGGAAGACTTGCTCCACCTCCCCTTTGATGCCCATCTGCTCGAAGCGCGTGAGAATTGTCGCAGGACGAAGCCCGAGCTCCGATGCGATGGTCCTCAGGAAGCCCCGAACGACAGGGACGGGAAGGGTCTGGTCGTAACGATCCTCCTCAATGGCGATAAGGATGCGCTCTTTGATCTTCGTGGTGTCCGCCAGTTGTTCGACAGTGATTCCTTTTGCCTCCCGGCGGCGGCGGATGATTTCGCCGAGCGTTTCCTTCGAAGACGTCTTGGGCCCCCGACCGGACGGCCGTTCAGTCGGGGCAGTCCTTTCGGCTCCTGCCGGGCTGAGAAGGGGCGGCTCCGCCTCGTCGCCTGTATGTCCGAGGGACATGCGACCCTGACAATCTTCGGGTCCTTGGTCGGAAGCGCCGAGGCTTTTCCCGTTGGACGTCTCTTGAGGCGAAGAACCCCCGCCGTCCGATTCAACTAAGAAAATCTGTGGCTCCTCTTTACGGAATTTACGTTTCCGATGTGCCCGCCCCAAGATTTTGGAATCCCTCGAGTGGTCTTCGGATACCCACTGATCTTTTTTGAATGTACTACACAAGGGGAGTCAATGTCCAATGCTTCGCTCCCTTGTGCGTTTCCCCTTTGATTCCCTCAGTGACCCAGGCAATCCCCTTTGAAAACATGACACCCCCCCTAAAGAAAAGCCTTGCGACGGACCGGAAATCGCTCAAGAGCCAAGGCACGATTTGCCACATGGCGAAAGAACCCAAAGAATTCAAACGGCAATAGAACCGATTACGCAGGCTTCCAGCCAAGCGGCCAAAAAAACGTTTGACTCCGTACCCAAGTCCGGGATTTATCTTGAATCGATCGAAGAACACAGGTGACATCCTGGACCGTCAACCCGAAGGAGGAAGGATGAAGGAGAGCGGCGAAGTTGTCCTTTTCACATCAAGCACGTGAGCTCCTTGCAAGGCCGTGAAAGAGTTTCTTTCACATCACGGAATCGCCTACAAAGAGCACATCGTTGACCAAGATCAGACAGCGCTCAATGTCCTCGTGGAGAAGACGGGACGCCGTGCGACGCCCGTCCTCCTCATCGGCGAGGAGGCGGTGGTGGGGTTCGACCGGGGAAAGATCTCGGGCCTTCTGGGAATCGGGCGATGAATTCTGCTGAGCGGATTCTCCACTGCCCGGGATGCGAGATGGAGGCCTCCGTCCCGTGGGACGCGAAGATCGGCGATCTCATCGAGTGCGAGAACTGCGCGGGCGTGTTGTTTCGGCTCGCACGAGAGAATGGCCGCGACGCCCTTCGGCTCGTCCAGCTCGTCTCGTGTCCGTTCTGCGATGAAAGAATACCGGTGGATGACGACTCGCCCGAGGGGAGTGTGATCCATCACGGTGGAGCCATTTTCAGCCTTGTTAGGGAATTCGGCGCGTTTTCGCTCGAGTTGGCCGGCGCGAAGAGGCCCGGGTGCGTTTTCCCTCATAGAAAGGCCGACCGGGAGGGGGCCTAAGTGCAAAGGACGATCCTCGGAAAAGTCTTGCTGGGGGCGGCGTTTGTCCTCTGCCCCTGTCATCTGCCCATCTACTTCGCTCTGTTGGGCGGGACGGCGGTGGGGGCGCTTTTCTCAGAGAACACAGGGATGACCGCAGCGGCCCTGACCATCGCATTCGTCACCGCTCTCGTCCTGGGTCTCCGTCTTTCGCGAAAGAGTCTCGCCCAGGTCAAGCCCAGTGTTTTGGAGAACCGACCCGATGAATAAGGAGAGAGCCCCGACACCTTTAAGAACCAGTTTTCCGGGCATCGTCAGCGTGATCACATCACTGGGGGCCTCCATCTGCTGCCTCATTCCCCTGGCGGTTATTTTCCTGGGCCTCGGAACGGGCGCATTCATGGCGACGACCATGAAGTACCGGCCGCTTGTTTTCCCTTTGGGGGTTATCGGCCTCGGTACCGGCTACTACCTTTATTTCCGGGAGTGGAGACGCTGTCAGCAACTCGCATGCAGGATGGCCGGTTCCAGAATCAACCTGGTTTTCCTGATTGTGGCGACAATCATCATGGCGGGCGTCGTGTGGGCTGATTTCTTCTCGGGCGCCCTGGCCATGATGTGACAGAAAAGGGGGAAGTGATGTCGCGCGCCCAAGGGGTTCCAAAAGTGCTGGGGTTTGTGCTCCTGGTGATCCTCTTTGCCACGGTCGCTGGTGGCTGTGGCGAGGATGCGGTCCGGTCCGCCGAAGGCGGGGAGCAAGTGACGCTGAAGATTTCGGGCATGACGTGAGGCGGCTGAGCGGTCACCGCGAAACTGGCCTTGGAAAGGCTGGAAGGAGTGAGCAAGGCACGGGTGAGCTTCTCCAAGGGAGAGGCGTATGTCACCTATGACCCGAAACGGGTCACAGTGGAAGAAATGATGGCGGCCATAAACCGGCTGGGGTTCCGAGCCGGCAGGGAAAAAAGGTCTTAGGAGGGGACGTTCCGGGGGGGATCCCGCTGCCCCCGGTTGTTCGAGGGGGGTAACCGATACAAAACGTGTGAAGGAAAATCGCGCTGGATAGCGCCGCCCTGATCTGTCCAGGCCATCTCCCGCTCTAAGCTTGATCTTCGGTGGCACGGCGGTGGGCAATCTCCTGGACACCGCAAGAGAAAATACCAGCCTCTGCGCAGGTCAATCCAACCTACGGAAGCATGCAAGATGGTTGAGTTCCTTAAATCGAAAGAAGGTTCGCTGACTCTGATCGGCCTCATCGCGGGGGGAATTTTGCCGCCCCTGATCGTTTTCGGGTCTGCCCGCATAGCGCCAATGCCACCCCTTTTCTGGGCAGTGGGTGTTCCTGCCGAAATTATTCTCTTTGGCGTTCTGCTCTATGCCAGATCGGTAGGGCTGGATCGCCTGTATCGGAGGCTTTGGGTAGGAGTGATCGGCGGAATCTTGCTTACCCTGTCGCTGGACGTCGTACGGTCCGCAGGCGTGAACATTGGTTATCTGCCCGATTCGGTCTCTCTGTTCGGGCGGTTGATTGCCGGGGTAGGGATGAAGGCTAAAGTCACGCCGGCGATCTACCTCGGCGGCATCCTCTACCACTTGTTCAACGGGATTGCCTTTGGAATCGTCTATTCGATCCTCTTCGGACGAACAAAGTGGTGGGGCGCGGTTCTTTACAGTGTCTTTTTCGTCGAGCTGGGGATGATGACTCTACCGCCCATGGCGAAAATGATGGGACCCTTCGGCATCGGGAAGTTCGGCACGGCCTGGAACGGCATGTTTATCACGACCCTCCTTGCTCATGTGGCCATGGGCATCGCCTTGGGGATCGTGGTTCAAAAGTGGGGACAGTACCGCGGTCTGTTCTTCAAGAGCGGGCGTTAACCCGCCTAGCGCGGACCAGTGAGGGGATTCTCACACCCAAGGGCTTTCCATTCCAAACAACCCTAATCGCGGAAGGAAAAAGCAAAGCCCGTATTTGCGCGGAGAATGAACTGGGGGCACGTTTCCCCGACCC
>JBHIBA010000045.1:0-21428 GCA_046758845.1 Nitrospinota bacterium | reverse complement strand
GCAGACCCGCTGGTCTTATACCAGCCCGAGCAACGGGCTTACATCCCCATCTGGCTCTTTTGTCCATACCCCAGCCTTGCAGGCCCCTATGGTATGATTTTAGTTGCGAATCCATTCACAAGCGGGGTTGCGGGCGGATATGCCTTACGACAACACGTCGGAATTTGTGACCGCCTTGGAGAGGGCCGGTGAGTTGAAGCGGGTCTCTGCGGAAGTCGATCCGGTCCTGGAGATCACCGAGATCGCCGACCGGTTGGTCAAGCGCGGGGGTCCGGCGGTTTTGTTCGAGCGGGTCCGGGGGCACAGCGTTCCCCTTCTCATCAACGCCCTCGGTTCCAAGAAGCGGATGTGCATGGCCCTGGGCGTATCTTCTTATGAAGAGATCGCGGCGCGCATCCGCGAGCTGTTGAACCTCGAAATACCGGCGAGCCTCTTAGAGAAACTCAAGCGCCTGCCCTCTCTCATGAAGCTCGCCTCCATCGCGCCCGAGGTCGTATCGACCGGTCCTTGCAAAGAGGTCATCCTCCGCGAGGATTCGACGCTGGACTGGATTCCCGCATTGAAGTGCTGGCCGCAGGACGGCGGCCGGTACATCACCATCCCCCAGGTGTACACCAAGGATTTGTCCGGGAAACGCAATGTGGGGATGTACCGGATGCAGGTCTTCGACGGCCGGACCGCCGGGATGCACTGGCACCGGCATCACGACGGGGCCCAGCACTACCGCGAGCACATCGCCGAAGGAAGGCGGATGGAAGCGGCCGTCGCCCTCGGGGGAGATCCCTTGTTGACGTACGTCGCCACCTCGCCCCTACCGCCCGGAATGGACGAGCTCCTGTTCGCCGGTTTTTTGCGGCAAAAGAAAGTCCGCCTCGTGAAAGGCGAAACGGTGGACCTGGAAGTGCCCGCGGATGCCGATATCGTCCTTGAGGGCTACCTGGAGCCGGGAGAGGTCCGCCGCGAAGGCCCCTTCGGCGACCACACGGGGTATTACTCCTTGGCGGACGATTATCCGGTTTTCCACCTCCAGTGCATCACCCGCAAGCGCAACCCCATCTACCCCACCACCATCGTCGGCCCGCCCCCCATGGAAGACCTGGAAATGGGCAAGGCGACCGAGCGCATCTTCCTTCCCCTGATCCAGATGCAGCTTCCGGAAGTGGTGGACATCAACATGCCCGCGGAAGGGGTGTTTCACAATCTGGTCGTCGTGTCCATCGGAAAGCGGTATCCGCTTCACGCGCGCAAAGTGATGCACGCCCTTTGGGGGATGGGCCAGATGATGTTTGCCAAGGTCATCATCGTCGTGGACAAGGACGTTGCCGTGCAGAATTTGAGCGAGGTCGCCTGGGTCGTTTGCAGCAGCATCGACCCCCGCCGAGACGTTTGTTTCGTGGACGGCCCCGCGGAGGTCCTGGACCACGCCTCCCCCCGCTTCACCGTCGGTTCCAAGATGGGTATCGACGCCACCACCAAGTGGAAAGAGGAGGGCTTTGAACGGGAGTGGCCCGCCATCGCCCGAATGTCTGACGACGTCAAAGCCCTGGTAGACCGCCGATGGAAGGAGTACGGCTTTGATTAGGGCGGCGCGGGGCAACCTTGCCGATGAGCCGGGGGCCGGCGAGGGGGGCCGGATCGAGGAAGGTCACCGGGGGGCGACCGCGCACAGGACCGCGGGGGGCGGCCATACGGCGGTCCAGGTGCTTCGGCTCGTCAAGTTCGAGCATTCGGTCTTCGCGCTGCCCTTCGCGCTGGCGGGGGCGTTCGCGGCCGCTGGAGGTCTTCCCCCGGCGTGGACGCTGGGCTGGATCGTGGCGGCGGCCGTCGGGGCGCGCAACTTCGCCTTCGCCTTGAACCGGCACGCCGACAAGGAATTCGACGCAAGGAACCCCCGGACGCGGGATCGCATCTCCTTTCGGTACATCCTGGAAGGGCCCGGCATCTGGGTTTTCATGGGGGGCTCGCTCGGATTGTTCCTCGCGTCGGCGGCTCTGTTGAACCGGCTGACGTTTTGGCTCTCGCCCGTCGTGGTGGGCGTCATCGTTTTCTATTCGTATTCGAAGCGGTGGACGTGGACCAGTCACGCCTTCCTGGGATTCGCCTATGCGTGCGTGCCCGCCGGGGCCTGGATCGCCGTTCGGGGAGACTTGGCGGCGGTTCCGCTTTGGCTCGCGCTTGGCGCTACGGCCTGGGTCGCTGGGTTCGACCTGATTTATGCCTGCCTGGACGTGGATTTCGACCGGGCCGAGAAGCTCCATTCGATTCCGGCAAGGTTCGGCGTCGCAGCAGGGCTCTGGGTTTCGGGTGGATTGCATCTGGTGACGGCGGTCTCCTTTTTCGCGGCGGGATGGATAGGGAACCTGGGCGCGCTTTACTGGGTCGCCTGGGTTGTGGGAACGGCCGTTTTGGCGTATGAGCATTACTTGGTCCGTCCCGGAGACTTTTCCCGAGTGAATTTCTCATTCTTCCATCTCAATGCGGGGTTCAGCGTGATTATGGGATTGGGGGTGGTGGCCGATGTCCTTTGGCGGTCGCTGGTTTGACGTTCCTTGAGGGAGAGGGGGGCTTTGCCTTGAGACTTCGCTTTTACAGATGGGTTTTCCTCGGCGCAGTTTCGGTTTTCGCGCTCCTTCTTTCACCGCCCGGGACCTCTCCTGCCGGGGCCGCCGGGGAAGAGATTCGCTTGGGGATCCTTCCGATTGTGGACGCGTTGCCTTATCTCGTGATTGGTGAGAAGGGGTTGGATCGGAAGCACGGTTTCCGCTTCCGGACCTTTCCCTTTGCGAGCGCCCTGGAGCGGGACGCGGCCCTTACCTCCGGGGGGATCGACGGCGCGCTGAGCGACACGATCACCTCCACCCTCTTCAAATCCCGGGGCGTGGACATCGTCGTGGCGGCGCTTCTGCTGGGAGCCCTCGGGCGGGAGGGTCCTTTTTACATCCTGGCCTCGCCCAAGGATGGTCCGAAGACGCTGGAGGAGCTTCGGCGCGTCCCCATCGGAATTTCCTCCAACACCATCATCGAGTACGTGACCGACCGCATGCTCCAGGCCAGGGGGTTCGGGAAGAACGACATCCAGACCGTCGAGGTGAAGAAGATCCCGCTGCGCTATCAGATGCTCGTCACGGGGCAGATCCGGGCGGCCACCCTACCTGACCCGCTGGCCTCTCTCGCCATCTTCCAGGGGGCCATACCCCTGGCGGACGACATCCAGGAGAATCTTTCGCAGTCTGTGACGATCTTCACCGGTCGGACGCTGCGCGAGAAGAGAGCCGGCCTTCGGGCCTACGCCGGGGCTTACAACGAGGCCGTGGACTCCATCAACCGGGATCCCGATTCCTGGAAGGCCCTCCTTGTCCGCAAGGCGCGGCTGCCGAAACCCATCGAGAAGGCCTATCGGGTCATTCCCTTCCCCAGGCTTCGGTTGCCGGACCGGGCGCACGTGAAAGACGTCATCCGGTGGCTTGGGGAGAAGGATCTCCTGCAGCAGCCGGTCGCGTTTGACACCTTGACGAGCCGCGTCCTTTTGGACTGAAGGGGCCGGCGGCGAACGACGGACCCATTCCATGATCGAAGTCGAGGGACTGTGCTTCGCATACGGGGATCACTCCGTGCTGGATGACGTTTCGCTGGCCGTCCCCACGGGGGGAAGCATGGCCGTCATCGGCCCTTCCGGCTGCGGGAAGACCACGCTCCTATACAACCTGGCGGGGCTTCGCCGACCCAATTCCGGGCGGGTCCGAATCGGGGGGAGCGAAATCCGGGGGCCGAGGGAGAAGACCGCCGTCATTCTCCAACACTATGGCCTGTTCCCCTGGAAGACAGTTTATGAGAACGCGGCGCTGGGGCTTCGCATCCGCGGCGCGCCGGCGGACGAGCGGAGGCGGCGCGTCGAGCCCATCCTGGAAGAGCTGGGGATCGCCGAGCTCCGGGATCGCTATCCCCGCCAGGTGTCGGGAGGCCAGCGGCAACGCGTCGCCATCGCCCGCGCCCTGGCGCTGGACCCCGACCTGTTGATCATGGACGAGCCGTTCTCCTCTCTGGATGCCCTCACGCGAGAGGCCCATCAATACCTTCTGTTGTCCCTGTGGAGCGAAAAAGGCGTCACGCTTGTCCTGGTGAGCCACAGCATCGAGGAGGCCGCCTTCCTGGGGCAGGAGGTTCTCATTTTTTCCGAGAGGCCGGCCCGGGTGAGGTGCGTCCTGTCCAATCCAGCGATCGGGTCGGAGGATTACCGCAGCCAGCCGGCCTACCAGCAGCTCTGCACCGAGCTGCGGGATTTGCTGAGAGGCGCTACCGATGAAGCGCGGGTCTAGGTATCTGCTGGCGTCCGCCGCCCTGGTCCTGGCCTGGGCAGTGGCGGCCCTGGGCCTGCGGACGGCGGCCTTGCCGGGGCCCCTCAGCGTGGTCCTGGCGTTTTTCCGCCTGCTCGCCGGCGACCTGCCCGCGCACTTCGGCGTGAGCCTCGGCCGGGTGGCGGTCGCAATTGTCCTGGCCGTAGCAGCGGGCCTCCCGCTGGGGCTGCTGATGGGGCGAAGGGCCAAGGTGGATGCCTACCTCGCCCCCGCCGTCTATCTGACCTACCCGGTTCCGAAGATCGTCCTCTTGCCCATTGTCCTGCTGCTGTTGGGTCTGGGCGATGCTTCGAAGGTGACGGTCATCGCTCTGATTTTGTTCTTCCAGATCCTGGTCACGGTCCGGGACGCGGTCCGGGGCATCGATGAGGAGTATTTTTTGGCCGTCCGGTCGCTGAACGCCAGGGGGGCGGCCGTCCTGCGCCATGTGGTGCTCCCCGCCACGGTGGGGGAGATCCTGACCGCTCTGCGTATCAGCGTGGGAACGGCGGTGGCTGTCTTGTTCTTTGTGGAAACGATTGGCGCGCGGCGGGGTCTCGGCTATTTCATTCAGGACGCCTGGTCGCGAGTGGACTACCGGGAGATGTACGCTGGCATCCTGGCCATGAGCCTTTTGGGCGTTCTGCTGTACGAGGTGCTGGAGCAGGCCGAAAAGCGAGTCTGCCGCTGGAAACGGGCGTGAGGGGACGGCCTGTCAGCGTCTCGACCTCCGCCGGCTGGATAGTTATTCAAAATTCAAGGAGTTATCCGAAGTTTGGTGGTGGGGGAATCATCGGAAAATTCTTAGCACTCAAAGGCGGAGAGTGCTAATTCCCTCTTGACCCGCGTCGGGTAATTGTCTATATTTCTTGCGCAACCGACTGTACGTAGAGGGAACTGGGGACTCGTCCATGTCTTTGGGAAGCGAGTGCTTGGGACGACTCGGGTAATCCTCCGGCATTTCCGGTGCAAAGGCCAAGTCACTGGCAAATCGACGATGTCGCCTTGGGCTGACCTTCGAAGCGGGCGAGTCCGCGCGAGGAGGCGCAGTCCATTTGAGAAATCCGGCTGCCTCGCCATGAGCCGGTAAGATTCGAGGAACCAAACATGAAATCCAAGACCCGAAAAATCCAGGGGCTGGCCCTGGCAATCTGCCTTCTGACCGCAGGCTGGGCCGCGGCGGAGAAGCGCCCGGACAGCTTTGCGGAACTCGTTGAGCGCCTCAAGCCGACTGTGGTCAACATCCAAGTGACCATCGTTCAGCGGAAAGCCCCCTTCGGTTTACGGCGCCCGTTCGGCCGCGAGGAGGACCCGTTCGAGGATTTCTTCCGCCGCTTCTTCGGCGAGGAGCCTCCTCGGGAATTCCGTGGCCTGGGCATCGGCTCCGGGTTCATCATCAGCCCGGATGGCTACATCGTCACGAACAACCACGTCATCGAAAAGGCCTCGGAGATCAAGGTCACGCTCACCGACAGGACGGAGTACAAAGCCAAACTGATCGGGCGCGACCCGAAGACCGACCTCGCCCTCATCAAGATTGAGCCCAAGAAATCTTTGCCCTCCGCCCGATTCGGCGATTCCAAGGTTTTGCGGGTCGGGGACTGGGTTGTGGCCATTGGGAACCCCTTCGGGCTCTCTCACACAGTCACGGCCGGGATCGTGAGCGCCAAGGGCCGCGTCATCGGCCAAGGCCAGTACGACGACTTCATCCAGACCGACGCTTCCATCAACAAGGGCAATTCCGGCGGGCCGCTCTTCAACACCCAGGGCGAAGTGGTGGGAATCAATACGGCCATCGTCGCGGGCGGCACAGGCATCGGGTTCGCTATCCCCGCCAACATGGCAAAGGGCCTCATCGAGCAGCTTCGCGAGACGGGGACGGTCGTTCGGGGGTTTCTCGGCGTCCGCATTCAAAACTTGACGCCCGAGCTCGCCAAGCGTTTCGGCATTGAGACGGCTGAGGGCGCGCTGGTGGCGGATGTCAACGAGAACACGCCGGCCGCGCGCGCAGGCATGAAGCGCGGCGATGTGGTCATGGAGTACGACGGACACCGCATCCGGGACATCAACGAGTTGGTCCGGAGGGTCGCCGAGACCCCCGTGGGTAAGGAAGTCAAGGTGAAAGTCCTTCGGGAAGGGCGCGAGAGGACGCTCACGGTCGAGGTGGGTAAGCTTTCCGATGAAGTTGTGGCCTCCGCTGCGGGCGCTCCCAAGGTCCTGGGCCTGACGGTGCAGCCCCTGACGCAAGAGCGGGCGAAGGAATTGGGGCTGAAGGGGGATCAGGGCGTTGTCGTCCAGGAGGTGGACCCGGACAGCCCGGCAGCCCATGCCAGCCTCCGCCCCGGGGACATTATCTTGGAGGTCAACCGCCAAGCCGTCTCCAGCGTGGGCGACCTCCGCGCGGCCCTCTCTAAGAGCGACGAGGATCATCTCTTCTTGGTCCAACGCGACGCGAACAAGCTCTACACGGTTCTTCCCAAGGGATGAGGGGTCGTCCGGATGAACCTTCCCGTCCGGGAACCGATGGATGATACGGTCACCCGGCTTGCGCCCGCTACGGCCGAGGAGCCTGAGATCTGCGCGGGTCTCAAGGAAGCCTACCTGGAAGAGAAGTTGCTCTCTCAGCAGCTCTCTGCGCTGGCCTCGTGGGAAGAACCGGGGTGGAAGCCGGCCCTGGCCCGTGAGGTAAAGGGTCTGGCTGACCGGGACACGGCCCACGTCCGGACGGTCGCAGAGGCGCTGAAGGGGTTGGGGGGAACGCCCCCGGAGCGGCCGGAAACGGGGCACCCTGTGGGCCCAAAGCCGATGGACGTGCGGTCGGTTCTTCTGAAAGCCATGGAGGCCAAGAAAGACTTGGAAATCCGATACGTACGGGCCGCATCCCTGGCGGACGTAGAGGGCCGCCGGACGATGACGGCCCGGTTGGAGGATTTGGCGGAGGAGGAGGTCGCGGGGCGACGGACTCTTCTCACGATCCTTTCCAGATTTCCTGCCTTCCGGGCGGAGGATTGAGGATCCGCAGGCGGATCAGACGCGATGGCTAAGGAAAAGACAGCGGCGGATCAACAGGTGAACGAGAAAAAAGCGGGCGATAAAGCCCTGCGCGAAGAGAAGGCGGCTCGTAAGCCTCAGGCCGTTCCTCCCGGAAAGGTGCGCCGTTCGGGCCGACCCGCTCAGCCGGTCCTTCGCAAGGACCCAACAAAAGCCTTGTTCGAAGCGGCTCAACGATTGGCCAAACAGGTCGGCGTCGACGCGGTGTTCGTCCACACGCAGACCCTCCGGGGAAACCCGAGCCTTTTGCAGACCTTCCACGGCGGGCCCGATGTGGTTCTGGTGGTCAAGGGCGAGGAGGATGGGCGGACCTATCGGGGCTTGACCAAGAAAGTCGTGCGCGTGCCCGACGTCAACCTGGGCCGAATGGACCAGGTCAAGCTGGCGGTGGTCATGGGCATTACGGATCGGGTGATCACCATCGGTGACCGGATTCTTTGTCTCGTGGGCCGGGTCACCCGTCACACGGCGGACACGATGGTCGTTCTCGACGTGGGCGATGAATTCGAGACGATGAACATCCACGAGCAGTCGCCCGGAACCCAGGAGGTTGACCCGAAAGTCTTCGAGGCGACGCTGACGATGGCCTTGGAGCTGGCGAACGAAGGACGAGATGGCCGGCCTATCGGGGCCATCTTCGTGCTGGGCGGTTTTCAGGAAGTCCTGCGGTATTCCCGTCAGATGATCATCAATCCCTTCCAGGGCCATCCTGAGTCGACCCGGAACATCCTGGACCCGAGCCTGCGGGAAACGGTCAAGGGTTTTTCCTCTTTGGACGGGGCCATCGTCATTCGGAAAGACGGGGTTCTGGTCGCAGCCGGCCGGCACCTGAACGCGGCTTATAATGGCGACGCCCTGCCCCCGGGGCTCGGCGCCCGTCACGCAGCGGCGGCGGCCATTACGGCGGTGACCAAGTCCCTGGCATTGACCGTCTCGGAATCCACCGGAACGGTGACGGTCTTCCGCGGCGGGAAAGTGATGATGGCCTTGGAGCGGTTTCGACAGGCGCCCAGCCTGGCGGAGTCGCAGGATTAACGATAGGTTCGTTCCTGCGGGGGGGGTCGCCCGGGCTCCAAGCCCTCTGCGGTCCCGCCGGAAGGAACGCGATTCCCATTCAGCGAGAAGGAGAAAGAGTGGATGGCCGTCAAAGAGCTGGCCTACGAAGATCAGGCGCGGCAGGAAATCCTCTCCGGTGTGGACCAGCTGACGCGCGCAGTTCAGTCAACGCTCGGGCCGGCCGGACGCTCGGTCGTCCTGGGGAGGAAGTGGGGCTCTCCGGTCGTCACCAAGGATGGAGTCGCCGTCGCCAAGGACATCGAACTTCCCGAACCGTTCGAGAACATGGGCGCCCGGATGGTCCAGGAAGTGGCCAAGAAGACCTCTGACGATGCCGGGGACGGGACGACCACGGCGACGGTCCTGGCCGAGGCCATCTACCGCGCCGGAGTCAAGTATGTGGCCGCCCGGGCGAATCCCGTCGACCTGAGGCGGGGCATCGACGCCGCCGTCAACGCCGTGGTGAAGCACCTCGAGAAGCAAAGCCGGCCGGTCACAGGTACGCAGAGGATTACGGAGGTGGCCACCGTGTCGGCCAACAACGACCGGGTGATCGGCGAAATCATCGCCGACGCCATGGAGAGAGTCGGCCAGGAGGGAGTCATCACCACCGAGGAGGGCAAGGGGATCGAGATGTCCCTGGAAGTGGTCGAAGGGATGCAGTTCGACCGGGGGTACCTCTCCCCTCACTTCGTGACCCACCCGGAGGCGCTGGAGTGTGAGCTCGAGGACCCTCTCATCCTGATCCACGAGAAGAAAATCTCCAACATGAACGACATCCTTTCCCTCCTCGAAGGTGTCGGCAAATCGGGCTCTTCGCTGCTGGTCATCGCCGAGGACGTGGAGGGTGAGGCCCTGGCCACGCTGGTCGTCAACAAGCTGCGCGGCACGCTTCGCTGCGCCGCGGTCAAGGCCCCCGGCTACGGCGACCGCAGAAAGGCCATGCTAGAGGACATCGCCATTCTCACCGGCGGGCGGATGATCTCCGAGGAACTCGGCATCAAGCTGGACTCCGTTCCCCTGGAAGACCTGGGCCGGGCCAAACGGGTGCGGATCGACAAGGAGAACACCCTCATCGTCGAGGGGGCCGGAACCTCGGAAGCCATCAACGGCCGGGTCGAGCAGATCCGGGCGCAGATCGAGGAGACCACCTCGGACTACGACCGGGAGAAGCTCCAGGAACGCCTGGCCAAGCTGGGCGGCGGCGTCGCCAAGATCCTCGTCGGCGCGGCCACGGAAACGGCGATGAAAGAAAGGAAGGCCCGCGTGGAAGATGCGCTGAATGCCACGCGGGCGGCGGTGGAGGAGGGAACCATTCCGGGGGGCGGCGTGGGCCTGATCCGCGCCGCAAAGGCCCTGGAAGGGCTCAACCTGTCGGGAGACCAAGCCCTGGGGGTGCGGGCGGTCGCCCGGGCCCTGGAGCAGCCCGTGCGGACACTCGCCGAAAACGCAGGGTACGAAGGCTCCATTGTCCTTCATGACGTCAAGGCCGCTAAAGGGTCCATCGGATTCAACGTGATTTCGGGCAAGCTGGAGGACATGGAAAAGGGCGGGATCGTGGATCCCCTCAAGGTGACCCGTACCGCCCTGCAGAACGCGGCCAGCCTGGCGGGCGTTCTCATCACGACCGAGGTTCTGGTCACCGAGAAGCCCGAAGAGGAAGAACCGGAGGCGGGCCACGAACACGGTCACAGCCACGGCTTTTAATGGGACAGGAAATATCCCCAGGGAGGGCGGACTGTAAGCGGAGGATGGGGATCCATGATTGACGTTCAGAATCTGACGAAGTACTACGGACACGTGCCGGGCATCTTGGAAGTCAGTTTCGGAGTTGAGCCCGGGGAAATCGTGGGGTTCCTGGGGCCCAACGGCGCCGGCAAGAGCACGACGATGCGGATCCTCACGTGTTACATGCCGGCCACGTCCGGCACGGCGACCGTAGCCGGATTCGATGTCTTCCAATCCCCTTTGGAGGTGCGCCGCCGGATCGGCTATCTCCCGGAGAGCGTTCCCCTTTACACCGACCTCACCGTCCGGGACTATCTGAATTTCGTGGGCGAACTGAAGGGGATGGGCCGGAAGCAAAGGCGGCATCAGATCGACCAGATCCTCCCCCAGGTCGGAATCCGGGATGTGGCCGACCGGATCATCGGCAACCTGTCCAAAGGCTACCGGCAGCGTGTCGGGCTGGCCCAGGCCTTGCTCAACGACCCAGAGATCCTCATCCTGGACGAGCCCACCATCGGCCTGGACCCCCGGCAGATCATCGAGATCCGCGAGCTCATCCGCGATCTGGCCGGAAGCCGCACCGTCATCCTCTGTACACACATCCTGCCGGAAGTGAGCATGACCTGTTCCCGGGTGATCATCATCAACAAGGGCAGAATCATCACCCAGGACACGACGGAGAACCTGACGCGGCGGCTTCAGCAAAAGTCCACCGTTGAGGTAGAGGTTTCCGGGCCCCGCGACGAGGTGAAAAAGAAGCTGGAGGTGGTTCCCGGGGTGGTGTCCGTCGAGGCCCGGGGCGATGGAGGCCCTCCGTCGGGTCCCTTCGTGTATTACGTGGAGTCCCGTCCCGATGTGGACGTCCGCCGAGAGCTGGCGGCCGCGGTCTGCGGGAGCGGCTGGGGGCTCCTCTCCCTTCGTCCCCTCTCTATGACCCTGGAGGAGATCTTCGTCCAGTTGGTCACCGAAGAGGAACACTAGGTTCGGGATCGGGAAAGGGCCGGTTCGGCGTCGCCCGTTGCTTCTGACCGAGGAAGGCTCCGCTCATGCGAAACGTATTGGCCATCTATAAAAAGGAGCTTCGGCTCTACTTCCATTCGCCCATCGCTTACGTGGTGCTGAGCATCTTTTTGATCCTGACGGGCTGGCTGTTCTACAGCAACCTCGCCTTTTTCAGCCGGATCAGCGTTCAGGCTGTGCAGAACCCCCGCCTTTCCAGCCAGTTGAGCGCAACAGGCTCCGTCCTGACGCCCCTGTTTGGAAACATGTCAATCATTCTGCTGTTCATCATCCCGGCTTTAACCATGCGGCTGTTCGCGGAGGAGAAAAAGCAGGGGACCATCGAGCTGCTTTACACCTATCCGGTGCGGGACGGGGAAGTGCTGTTCGGGAAATACCTCGCTTGCGTGACGGTCTTCCTCCTCATGCTGGTCTTGACGGCTCTCTATCCGGGCCTGATCGCCTTTCTGAGTTCCCTGGAGCTGGGGCCGGTTCTTTCGGGGTACCTGGGGACCTTTCTGCTGGGTGTGACGTTCATTTCCTTGGGCGTATTGATGTCGGCGCTGACGCACAATCAACTGGTCGCCTTCATCCTGGCCTTTGGGGCGCTCCTTTTCTTCTGGGTGCTGGGTTTTGCCTCGGCTTACCTGAATCCCAAGTTGGGGACTGCCCTCGCCCACGCCTCCATGATTGAACACATCAACAACTTCTCCCGCGGGCTCATCAGTACGCGGGACGTAGTCTATTACCTGAACTTCAGCGTCTTCTGCCTTTTCCTGACGATTCAGGCCTTAGCCTCTCACCGCTGGAGGGGATGATCGCGTCATGCAAAAAGAACGGATTCCGCTGATTGCCGGTTCCGCGGGGGTCCTGCTGATCTTGGCGGGGGTCATCGGCTGGAGCATCGAAGGGCGTTTAGGGCCTGTCTATCTCTCCTTGCTTGTGCTGGGGGCGGTGCTCATCTTGTTCAGCATGTACCTGTGGGGCGCGGGGCTTCGAACCTGGATGAACCGGCGGTCCACCCGGTATGGAACCAATTTGACCGTGATGGTCCTGGTTGCGTTTGCCATCGCGATTTTCATCGAGACCCTTTCGTACAGCCACTATAACTGGGTCGATGTGACCGGGGACCGGCTCAACTCCCTCTCCGCCCAGAGCCTTCGAATCCTCAAAGGGCTGGAGAAGGAGGGGAAGAAGGTCCAAACCGTCGCCTTTGTTCGGGATGCCGACCGCAAGTCTTACCAGGACTTGTTGGACCTGTACACCTACGAAACGGACCATTTCAAGTACGACCTGGTCGACCTGGACAAAAATCCCCTCCTGGCCAAGAAGTTCGACGTGCGCTCCTACGGGACCCTCGTGATCGAGTCGGGGGAGAACCGCCAGAAGGTGGAAATCCCCAGCGAGCAGCAAATCGCCAACGCCATCCTCAAGGTCACCCGCACTTCCAAGAAGACCATTTACTTTTTGAAGGGGCATGGCGAGCGCGATGTCAACGACGCGGAAAAAGAGGGGTATTCCCAGGCAAAAACGGCGATCGAACTGGAAAACCTGCAGGTCAAAGACCTCGTACTCCTCCGCGCGAAGGAAGTCCCGAAGGACGCCTCTGTCGTCGTCATCGCCGGTCCCAGAAAGTCCATCCTCAAGGGCGAGCAGAAAATGCTCGACGATTACGTGAAGGACCGCGCGGGAAAGCTCTTTTTCCTCATCGACCCGCAGACGGATTCCGGCCTGGAAGACTTCCTGAAGGAGTATGGCCTCGTTTTGTCCAAAGACATTGTGATCGACCGGCTGAGCCGGCTGTTCGGCATGAACGAGCTGACGCCCGTCGTCACGCAGTACGCCAAACACAAGATCACCGAAAACTTCGGGACGGCCTCCTTCTTCCCCTTGGCCCGATCCGTCCAGGTGCTCCAGGGCGATAAGCTTCCCAAGAAGGTGAAGCCCCAGGTGCTGGCCTTGACCGGTCCGGGGAGCTGGGCCGAGACGGACTTGGAACTGCTGGGGAAGGGAGAGGCCGAGTTCGACGAGAAAAAAGACCTTCAAGGTCCCGTCCCGGTAGGGGCCGTTATAACCGTGGAGGTGAAGGAAGCGGACCCGTCAGAGGGGGAAGTGGGCAAGAACTCCCGGATCGTCGTTTTCGGCAATTCCCGTTTCGCCAGCAATGAGGCCCTGAACGCTTCCGGGAACCGGGACCTGTTCATGAACAGCCTGAGCTGGTTGGCCGAACAGGAGGACCTCATCTCCATCCGTCCCAGAGAGCGCCAGGGAAGCGGCCCCATCTTTCTCACGGCGGCCCAATCCCGCGCCATCTTCTTCCTCCCGGTGATCGTCCTGCCGGGACTGGTCCTGCTGTCCGGGGCCGGCATTTACATCCGCAGGAGGAAGAAGCATTGAGGTTCCGCGTCACGGCAATCCTGGCTGGCGTCCTGGCGGTTCTCATCGGCGTCTATTTCTGGTCGGGCCGGATCGGCGAAAAGCGCCGGGAGGCCGAGGAGGAAAAGGCCCGGGTCATCCAGATTGAATCCCAGAAGGTGGTGGCCATCGGCCTGGAGCAGACCAAGAACCCCGATACGAAGTCGAAAGATATATCTCTGCGCAAGAAAGACGGGACTTGGCGGGTGACGAAGCCGCTGGAGCTGAAGGCGGACGAGGACGGCGTGAAGGACCTGCTGGCCTCGCTGGAAGAGATCAAGCGAGAGCGGGTCATCGATGAGTCCGCGAAAGACCTCTCGGCCTTCGGCTTGAAGCCGGCCCCGGTGACCGTCCGCTACGAGCTGGAGGGAGGGGAGAAAGGGGCGCTCCTCTTCGGCGAACCCAGCCCATCGGGGGAAGGGGTTTACATGTCGGTTGAAGGCTCCCAGACCGTTTACCTCCTCCCGGTGAATGCCCGCGGCCGGTTCGAGAAAAAGCTCTATGACGTGCGGGACAAGACGGTTTTGCGGAGACCCCGCGAAGAGATCGCACGGCTCGTCTTCGAGCGCGACGGGAATCGGTTCGCCCTCCACAAGAAGGGAAAGGACGCCTGGGACCTGGTCGAGCCGGTCAACGCCAAGGGCGACCTGGAGGCCGCCAACCGGACGCTGGAGCTCTTTCTCGGCGGCAAGGCGCAGAAGTTCCTCGCCGAAGCGCCGACCGACGAAGACCTATCCAAATTCGGCCTCGCCACCCCCCGCGCGCGCATCACGCTGGCCGGCGCCGAGGGAAAGAACCCCGATGTGTTCCTGATTGGGAGCCAGGACAAAAAGAGCAAAGGGTATTACGCGCGCAAAGAAGGCGCCGGGCCGGTATTCGAGTTGGAGTGATGGAGTGTGGAAGACCTCCCGAAAAATCCTCTGGAGGCCCGGAACCGGCGGATCGTAGAATTCGAGAAGGAGGCGGTCGGGAAGATCGAGCTGGAGGGGCCGAAGGGGAAGGTCCTCGTCCGGAAGGCCGGGAAGGATGACTGGGTGGTCGAGGGGGACGGCGTGAAGGTGAAGGGCAACGACCGGCGAATCAGCGACATGCTGTGGGACATCAAGTACGCGAAGGTCGCCGGATTTTTCGATGGCCCGTCCGGTTTGCCCGATCCCAAGGGGATGGAGCCGGTCACCCGAAAGGTCGCCCTGCATGTCGAGGGGAAGGAAAAGCCGCTGCGGTTTTCCGTGGGACGGGAGGGCCCCCCCGATCCCACTGCAAAAGACAAAGAAGATCGCGAGCGCTGGTACGCCCGGCGGGAGGCTGACGGAACGCTCTTCCTCCTGACCAGGGATACGGTGGATCGTATCAGCAAAGACGTCTGGGACCTTCAGGAGCGCAAGTCCCTGGCCTTCGAATACAATGACGTGAAAAAGCTGCGGTTCAGTTATCCGGACGATCAGGTGGAGCTGGTCAAAGAGGGGCACCGCTGGCGGATGCTGAAACCCCTGGACGAGATCGCCGTTAAAGACAAAATGGATTTCATCCTCAACGAGATCTACTTCCTGGAATTTGAAGAGGTCGCCGAAGCTAAAGCCCAGGACTTTTCCAAACCCGACCTGGTTCTGGAAGCGATCCTCCGGGACGACAAAAAGCTTCCCACCCTCCGCTTTGTCCACGACCAAAAAGCGAAAAAGGTCTACGTGCGGCGCGGACAGGAAGAGCGGGTCTACACCATCGAGCCTCGCTTCCTGGAAAACGTTCCCAAAGGCTATAAGGGCTTTTTAGCCAAGGGATGATAGCGGAGAGGCGGGCGCCGCTCCTCCCGTGGGAGAGCCCCGTCCGACGCCTCAATATGGGCGCGTCCCGGAGGGGAGCGCCGAGATTTGCCACTGGGAGCGGTTAATCTTTGACGGTGATGTCGCGCTGAGCCAAGCGGAAGGTCACGGCAGAATCCTCGTCGCACCCGGGACGCCACGCGGGTTATTGGCTGCGCTGAAAACGATATCTCAATGATGAAGGGTTTTCCTTGCAATTCGCTTTGCGGATCTCTCGGTAGGCGGGTATGGCAGGGTTGAATTACCGAAGAGGGCGGAGAAGGAGTTGTCGGACCCTGTGCAGCGTTATATATTGAAACCGTCGGGGGAATTTGGCGGTTCCCCGGAATTCAACGGGAATCAAAGAGAAGCTATCGGCGGAAGGGACATAGGAGATAGCCTTTTCGCCCTGGGAGCCGGATCAGATCAACCTTTGAGGAAAGAAAAATAACGCCATGTGGGACCGGCTGAAACCCGGACCTAAGTATGAGGCATTGAGTCAAGCCATCCTCCAGGCCATTCTCTCCTCCAAGGAGGTGCAGGCCCGGGTCGATGAGTTGCTCCGTCAGGGGGCGCTCGACGGTGAGGACATCGTTGCCTTGGCCCTGCGGTTTCTCCCCCTGGGTAGATTGGAGGCCAAGGTGGATCTCATGCGCAAGTCCAGCGGGGAGAGTGCGGAGGTCGATGTGGGGGAAGACGAGGCGCTCGTGGACGGAGAAGAAGGGATTACTCTGCCTCTGCAGGATGTGAGAGTCGGTTCCGCCGCGGGGCGGAAAATGACGCCGAACGAGCTTGCTTTCGAGAAGTTTTTACAAGACCGTTTTGACGAAAAGGCCTGGATGAGAGAGGCGAGGATTCGCTTCTTGTCGAAGGGCGAGGAGGGCGTTTCCCTCCCCGCAGGAGAAAGACCGAACAAGGATCCGGAGTAAGTCGCCCTCCCCGGATCAAGCGGGGCTCAGGAGAATCAAAAAAAGAAGGGACCGAAGAGGTCCCTTCTTTTTTTTGGCTTCTTGGGTCGGGGAATTCCCGCGGGTGTCGCCCCTTCCGGAGCCGGGAGCCATCTTCCTTTTCGTGGATGCTATTCCTTGACTTCGATCACCGCTTGCATAACAGGGTGGATCGAGCAGCTATAGTTGAAGACTCCGACTTTTCGGAAGGTGATTTTCTTGGACTGCCCCGCGGTAAGGGCCTCCGTGTCGAAGCCGCCCCCTGCGTCTTGTGTGGCGGTGTGGGGCAGCGCGTCTTCGTTCACGAATTCCACCGTGTCGCCCACCTTCACTGTCAGCTTCGCTGGCCCGAAGGCGAAGTCCCTGATGATCACCTTGTGGGTCTCGGCCGCCTGTGTCACCGCAAAGCCGCCGCCCGGAAGGGACCCGAAAAGGGTTGAGAGCCCTGCCGCGACCGTAAAGAGGATTGCCTTTTTCATCTCAGACGCGCTCCTGATGGATTTTTCTCTCGCGCCTACCTGGGCGCGCGGGTGAAAACGAAGTCCAGCGCCTTGACCCGGGAGTGGCACCGGAAGCAGGCCTTCTCGTAATTGACCTTGGCCTGGAACTTCTCGTCGGGCAGGCTATAACGCGCGTAGTTCCAACCCCCCGTTTTGGCGTACTTGCCCGAGTCCTTGGCCATCAGGTCCAGACGGAAACGCTTTCCCATCATCAGCTTGGGCGACTTCCCGCCCTTGGGATTCGGCACCTGGGCGCTTACGATGTTATAGAAAACGAGGATCAGCGCGCTTCCGTCCGGAAAGGACGTCGCGCCTGAGAGGGCGGCCTGTTTCCCTTTGTCGTTCACGTAGATGTGGCGGACGCCGTAGGCCGGGTGGGTCTTGTCGTTCACCACGGTCGTGGTGACGTGCGTCCAGTCACTCCAGTCCTTCGGGAAGGGAACCGCCTGCTGGGCTGAAGCCCCCGCCGAGAACAACAAGCCAGCGGACAGCAGAACCAAGGCAAAACCCCCCTTTCGCATGAGTCTTCTCCCGTTGCACGAGTTGGTCAATGAGCCTGACGGCTCGGCCATGGAGTGTCTACTCCCGGTAACCCCCCGAAAGGCTTCTTTATTCCGGGGGATGCATCGCTGCCGTTCCTCGCTTCCCGGGGATGTGCGGGGCGTTCCCCAGAGGAGGATTGATCCGAGAGATTCAGCGACAATGCTTCGGGCCGGGTCTCATGGATGCCGTAGTCTCAGAGCAGGCCAGCGGCCTGAAACGAGAGGGCCGGCGCCCCCTGAGCGCCTCAAACAAGGAATCGGCCTCAACCCGCCGCAAGGTGTGGGCCCTGGCGGCCTTCAACTTCACGCCGGAGCCATTCTCGAAGTTCGGTCTTCAGCAGCTTGCCGTAGTTGTTCTTCGGTAGGCTCTCGACGAAGCGATAGGCCCGCGGCCGTTTGAAGCGGGCGATATGCTCAAGGCAGAGGGCGTCGAGATCGCCCTCCGTCAAGGCCGCGCCGGGCTTGGGAACGACAAAGGCCACCACCTCCTCTCCCCAGTCGGCGTGGGGGCGCCCCACCACCGAGACCTCCAGCGCGCCCTCGTGCCGCACCAAGACCTCCTCCACCTCGCGCGGGTAGATGTTGCTCCCTCCGCTGATGATGAGATCCTTGGAGCGGTCTTTCAGCGTGAGGAACCCATCCTCGTCGATAGCGCCTACGTCGCCTGTGTGGAGCCAGCCGCCGCGAAGGGCGCTCGCCGTCGCCTCGGGGTTGTTCCAATAACCCCGCATCACCACGTCCCCCCGCACGAGCACCTCCCCCAATTCCCCAGGGGGCAAGGGGCGGTCCTCCGTATCGGCGACGCGGACCTCGACCGCCGAGTGGGGCACGCCGACCGACGCGATGCGCTCCTCGTAGCGGGGATGGCCGGTGTCGGCGTGGCGCTCCTTGCAGAGCGCAGTGATCGTCATCGGGCTTTCGCCCTGGCCATAGATCTGGACAAACTTGTAGCCGATCCGCTCCATCGCTCTTTTCAAGTCCCGGGTGTACATGGGCCCGCCGCCGTACACGATGGTCTTGAGGTTGCGCGTGTCGGCCTCCTCGATCGCGGGACTGTGGATGAGCCGCGTGACCATGGTGGGGGCGGCGAAAAAGCTCACGCCCTTGTGGGCGGCTATGAGGCGGAAGATCTCCTCCGGGTCGAAGCCGCCGCTCTCCGGGATCACCTGGTTCGCCGCCTTGGCCACGTGGGGCATGATGTACAGGCCTGAGCCGTGGGACATGGACGCGGCGTGGAGGATGCAGTCTTCCTCTGAGACGCGGTCGACGTCGGCGAAGTAGGTCAGCGTCATGGCCAGAAGGTTGCGGTGAGTCAGCATGGCGCCCTTGGGGCGGCCGGTCGTTCCACTGGTGTAGAAGAGCCAGGCGACATCGTCCGCCCCTCGTTCCTGCATCGGGATGGAGTCGCCCCCGAGCAGGGCGTGGTAATCCGCTGAGCCGGTTGAGATGACGCGCTCGAGGCCGGGGATCGAATCCTGCAGCCGCCCCACGGCCTCCATCAGGTCCGGCGTCGAAAAGCAAACCCTCGCCCCGGCGTTTTCCAGGATGAACTCGAACTCGCGCGGGTGGAGCTTGGCGTTGACGGGCACGGCGCAAAGACCTGCGTGCCAAACGGCATATAGGACCTCTACGAATTCGGGGCAGTTCTTCATCGTGAGGGCGACGCGGTCGCCGGGCGCAAGGCCCAATCGGTCCCGGAGCCCGCCCGCCAGGGTCGCGGCGCGTCTAGCCAGCTCTGCGTAGGTGCAAAACAGGTTTGCGCCTACGGAGATCGCCGGCCGCGGGCCGAAGCAGCGCGCCGACCGCACCAGATAGGCCGCCATGTTCACGGTTCATTTCCCTCCGCCTCGTGGAAGGGACTCCCGATTCATTCGGCCCGGCGCTCGGCCCCGTCCCGACTTACCCGGTTTCATCGTGTGACGGCCCCCTCGGAAGCCGAAGAAACCAGACGGGCGTACTTGGCCATCACGCCGCTCGGATAATGAGGCTCGGGCGGGTTCCAGTCCTTCAGGCGTGAGCGCATCTCCTTCTTCGAGATCTCCACCGAGAGCGTTCTGGCCGGCACATCAAAAACGATGGTGTCGCCGTCCCGCACCGCCGCGATGGGACCCCCCACGGCCGCTTCCGGGGCGACGTGTCCGGCCATGAGCCCGTGGGTGGCGCCCGAGAACCGTCCGTCCGTGAGCAGGGCCACCGAATCTCCCAGGCCTTCGCCCACCAGGGCGGCCGTCACAGCGAGCATCTCCCGCATCCCCGGCCCGCCCTTGGGCCCCTCATAGCGGATGACCACGACATCGCCCGGTTTGATCTCTCTCCGCGACACGGCCCGAAAGGTGTCCTCCTCTCGGTCGAAAACGCGCGCGGGTCCCCGGTGAGTCAGCCTCTCCTTTCCCGCCACCTTCAGGATGCAGCCTTCGGGGGCGAGGTTCCCCTTGAGGACGACGAGTCCTCCGTTGGGGTGCAGGGGACTGTTCAGGGGCTGGACGACTTCCTGGCCGGGGGTTTCCGCAGCGTCCCTCGCCTCCTCGCCGATGGTGCGTCCGCTGACCGTCATTTCATCCGCGTTCAAGACTCCCGCGTCCAGGAGTCGTCTGGCGACCAGAGCGATTCCACCGGCGCGGTAGAGATCGGTGGCGACGAAACGGCCCCAAGGTTTCAGATCCACCAGGAGCGGAGTGCGGGCGCTGATGGTGTCGAAGTCCTCGAGCGCCAGGGGCACGCCCATCTCCTTGGCGATGGCGAGCAGGTGCAGAACGCCGTTGGTGGAGCCTCCGGTGGTGGCGATGGAGGCGATGGCATTCTCCAGGGCTTTTCGCGTGATTATTTGGCTCGGGCGCAGGTCGCGGGCCAGGATGTCCATGACCTTCCGCCCCACCTGGAAGGCGACCTCGTCCTTTTTCGGCTCAACGGCGGGGACGCTCGCAGTACCCAGGACCGAAATGCCCAGAAACTCCATGGCCGTGGCCATGGTGTTGGCCGTGAACTGTCCCCCGCAGGCCCCCGGTCCCGGACAGGCGCAGCCCTCCAGCTCGCGGAGCTCTTCATCGCTCATCTTGCCCGCAGCATGGGCGCCCACCGCCTCGAAGACGTCCTGGATCGTCACGTCGTGGTCCTGAAACCGGCCGGGCAGGATCGAGCCGCCGTAGAGCATGATGCTGGGGAGGTTGAGCCTGGCGAGGGCCATGACCGTCCCGGGGATGGTCTTGTCACACCCCGACAGGGCCACCACCGCGTCGAAGAGGTGGCCCCGGGCCACAAGCTCGATGGAATCGGCGATCACCTCGCGGCTGACCAGCGAGGCTTTCATCCCTTCGGTTCCCATGGTCACACCGTCGGAGACGGCGATGGTATTGAACTCGATGGGGGTTCCGCCGGCCGCACGGACGCCTTCCTTCACTTTCTCGGCCAGCCGACGAAGGTGGTAGTTGCAGGGCATCACTTCGATCCAGGTATTGGCGATGCCGACGATCGGCTTGGAGAGGTCATCGTCCGAAAAGCCGCAGGCCTTGAGCATGGCTCGCGCGGGCGCGTGATCCCAGCCATCAGTAATGCCCCGGCTCCGGTGTTTCGGGTCCAGTGTCATTCCTGCCTCCTTATGCTCGCGTGTTGAGGGATGAAGCCCCAGACACCATTGTACACGGATGGCTCACCCGAAGGATCGGTGTTCTGATTCACGGCTAACGAAAATTGATTGAAAATCGGGGGATTCTGTGGTAAAAAAATTCAATCGGCCTTGCTTCTGAGTGATGGTCCCTTCCCCTGGGAATGGGCCACTTGAGATTCTCAGAACGCGAGAACTTTTGCACCCGGTCCTGGGGCCGCCCTTGCCAAATGGATAATTTTACCTTCGCTACAACTGTGTTCTCGGGTTGCCGGACGGATCAACCCTCCCGTCCCCTTTTATCATTCTCGCCTTCACCTTTTCTCTTTGATCCGGTCATAGTTCTCCATTCACTGCCCGCTCTTCGCAAAAAGCGGGGGGCAGGAAACCATTTCGAGGATCGGGGGCATGCGGAATTTTGAGTTGATCACGGCGAAGACGGTGGAGGAGGCTTGC
>JBHIBA010000044.1:0-21565 GCA_046758845.1 Nitrospinota bacterium | reverse complement strand
CCGCCCTCTTTCGCGAATCAAAAGTTTTCCGGGGGGTCCAGGGGGGCGGCTTACAAAAAGCGCCCCCTGGATATATTTACTTTGCCATTTTTCTAAGCCGCCCGGGGCTCCTCGGTGTAGAGCCGCTTCCAGACCTCCCCGTTGAGGAACGGCTGCGGAATTTCCTCCGGTTTGCAGTCCATGGACAGCGTGACGTGTCCCTCCGGGTCGCGCCAGGCGTGGCACGGCTTCCCCATAGCGATAGTGACGAGGGACTTTTTCGGCCGCTCCGGCTCGAGTTCCATCACCATCGCCGAGAGGGAGGTTTCTTCCTCGGGGGTCTTTCCGTGGCGGCAAATCGAGTTCGGTCCCGGTCCGTTGGCGTGGTCGCAAGAGAAGTCGATCATCTTCCGCCGATCGATCTGACCGGCGTTGGCATTCAGAAGCTCCAGGCAGCGCGCATATCTCTTGTGGCCGGCGATGTCGGCGGGGTCGTTCAGGGCGTGCAGGAGGATGAAGTGGTTCGCGCGGGCGGCCACGCGGTCTCCCCGGACGATATCGACGGCGAACCGCGTGTACGAGCCTTCGATGATGTAGCACTCCTTCTTGTCCAGAAACTCTACGTTGCCCGGCGTGCTCATGGGGTTGCGGATGAGTTGGGAGAGGACGGCGTCCGCGGCCGCGTGGGCGTTATCGAACTCCAGCCCGTCCCGCATGATTTGACCCCGGTCCAGTGCCCGAAGGGTTGTGAGGTCCGCCTTTTTTTCTTTGAGCTCGAGGGTGCGGCCAATGTTGCTCCCCGTGATCACGCCGGCGTCGTTCATCCCCATCTTGATCCCGGTGGAGCCTGCGGCCGCGACGGCCATAATCCGGTGGCCGGATTCCGATCGCCCGTCCAGGATGACGTTGATTTCTTTGTTGAGGTGGAAGTTCGGCCCGGTGAGGCTTTTTCCCCCGACCTTGTCGCTGTTCTTGAGGAGGATCGGGTTGCCCGAAGCGGAGGTGGACCCCAGGGCCGCCATGACGGTACAGCCCTCCTGGAAGACGGTATCCTCGTAGAGGTTGTAGGCGAGGAGGTCCTCGAAGGGCATCCCGGAGCCGCTGGCCAGGGCAGCGATTTCCCCGAGGCGGGATGGGCCCAGGCCCCGGTCTCGGTCTGAAAGGGTCCGCAGGATTTCGCCGCGGGCGTAGCCCCGTTCGTTCAACCTCCGCCAAAACAGGAGAAGGTTGTCTTCGATGGCCGGGCGCAAGTCCGCCCCCCGCTCTTCCAGGGCCGCGATCGTCATCATTTTCCCTCCCTCGACCAGCAGTGCTTGCGAGAAGTCGCGATCCATTCGGCCGCTTTCCCACCTTAAGAAGGAAGGCCTAGGCATTTATGAAAGACCGCATTTTTTTCTGCGGGGGGCGCTTTTTGTAAGGCGCCCCCCCGCACCCCCCCAGCAAAACTTTTCACGGCCCGGCATGCGGGTCGATGACCCTTATGGCCGGGCCTGCTGGGGTTGGGCGTCGGTTTGCCTGACCCGGTGGGTGTTTCGCCTTGCGGTGGCTTGATTCTTTGGCCGGAGGTCTGCCTTCGGCAGCCGCGGCATCCGGCCAACCAGCCGCTTTTGGGCGAAAGAGGGTGGCCCCTAATGGGACCACCCTCTTTCGCGAAGCAAAAGTTTTCCGGGGGGTTCCAGGGGGGCCGGTTTTCAAAAAGGCCCCCCTGGGAATCTGGGCTATCATTCCCATCTACTTCTTCCGACGACTCGTCTTGGCGCTGGGTTTCCTCTTCGTTTTGGCCTTTGGGGCGCTCTTCCTGATTCGCTGGGGTTTATGGTCCACCGGGTAGGCGATGCGGCCGAGGGGCTGTCCCTCAATCTTTCCGTCCTTCATGACCACGTTTCCGCGGACGATGGTGTAGACGGGCATGCCCTTCACCTTCCAGCCGTCGAAGGGCGTGATCTTGCTCTTGGAGTGGAGTTTCTTGGCCCGGAGGGTTGCCGTCCTGTTCATGTCAACGAGGGTCAGGTCGCCGTCGCTTCCGACGGCGATGCAGCCCTTTTTCGGATACATCTGCCAGACCTTGGCGGGATTCTCTGACTGGAGACGGGCGTACTCGTTGAGCGTCAGCATCCCCTTATTGACCTGCGTCAATATCAGGGGGACGTTGGTCTCAACGCCCGGGAAGCCGGGGATGGTGTCCCAGATGCTTTTTCTCGACTTCTCCTCCACGGTGTGGGGCGAGTGGTCGGTGGCGAGCATGTCAATCGTCCCGTCCTTCAGGCCCTCCCACAGGGCTTCCTGGTGTCCTCGGTAGCGGATGGGCGGATTCATCCGCATGAGGTTCCCCTTCTTCTTCATGTCTTCGGCCACCAGGAGGAGGTAATGCGGTCCTGTCTCGCACGTGACGTCCACTTCCCCTTTGGCCTTGGTCTCTCGGATCAGTTCAATGACTTCCTTGCAACCTTCATGCAGGTCATGCAGCTTCGCCCCGGTCTCCTTGCAGTAGAGGATGGCCGTCATCACCGCCTCGACGGCGGAAATGGGGGGACGGCTGTCCACGTGGGCGAGGGGGTCTTTCCTGCCCTGGGCTTTGAGCTTCTCGATGAGGTGGCTGACGATGGGGCGGTGTTCACCGTGGATGCAGGTGCGGCGTCCGGTTTCGGCGATGACCTTCCAGGCGTCGAGGAGCTGGCCGTCGTTGGGGGCGGGGATTCCGCCGACAGTCTCGCCCAGGAAGACCTTGTAACCGATGACGCCCGCCTTCCAGAGCTTTTTCAAATCATCCTGGTTGGTGGGAATGACCACGGCCAGAACCGCGATGTCGATGTAAGATTTGCCTTCCAGATGCTTCTTTTTCAGGAGAAAGGAATCCACGTCCGCCGTGGCGGGGTTGACGTTGGGCATGTCCACGACGGTGGTGATCCCGCCGCACGCCGCGGCTTGGCTGCCGGTGTTGAAGTCCTCTTTGTACTCCAGACCCGGTTCACGGAAGTGGACATGCGCATCGATGAGGCCCGGCAGGACGGAAAGGCCCTTGGCATCGACGACGGTCGTGCCCTCGGGCATGCTGGTCTCTTCGCCGATGGCGACGATGATCCCGTCATCGATGCCGATGGCCGCCTTGAAGGTTGAATCGGGGGTCACAATGGTGCCGTTCCGGACCAGAAGGTCAATGGCCACAGTTCTCTCCTCGCAATATGGAAAATCCACACCTCACCGCACGGGCCCGCTCGGGGCGAACCCGATGCGAATCAGCCGAGAAACGACCGGGAAGAATTCTCTCTCTAGCAGACATGTCGTCGTGTGTCAACTTCTCGTCACTCTGCGGAGTGTCCTGGTCCTCGCTCACGCCATTCTCATACGCAGCGAGGACGCTACCTGACTCCGCATTCCCGCTTCCTCGCCCCCCTCAATTGACAAAGCCGTACAAAGCGGTGTAGAGAACAGCGGCATAGAGACCGAATGAGCCAACTCGACGCCGGATAAAAACCGCTGTGAAGAGCTTCGATTATCAGCTCCCACATGACCTCAAGGAAGCCGTCTCCCTCTTGGAAACGAGGGGAGAGATGGCCCGGGTGATCGGCGGGGGAACCGCCCTTCTCGCCCTGATGAAGGAGCGGGTTTTCTCCCCCGAGTGCCTGGTGGACCTTCAGGGGATTTCCGACCTGAAGTTTCTTCTCCTGGCGGATGACGAGCTTCGGGTTGGGGCGATGACCACGCTCACGGAAATCGAACGCTCGCCCGTCGTCCAAAGGAGCATTCCCTTTCTGGCTGAAGTGGTCGGCAAGGTCGCCTCGCGCCGGCTCCGGAACCAGATCACCCTCGGGGGATGCCTCGCCTACGGGGAGACGGCCTCTGATCCGCCCGCGGCTTGCCTCGTCCTGGACGCATCGGTTCGCGCCGTCCGGAAGGGACACTCCCGAACGATCGAGGTGAAAGACCTCTTTGTCGATCACTATGAGACGTGTCTGAAGGCGGGCGAGGTGATAAGTGAAGTCTCGATACCAAAAGTCAAAGAAAATTCGATAGTTGGACATTATAAGTTCACACCTCGCTCAATGGCCGACAAACCCACTCTGGGTGTGGCCGTCCGGCTGGACCTGGCCCCCGATGGGAGGACCTGCCTGGATGCCCGCGTCGCCTTTTCCAATGCGGCGCCGACGCCGGTGCGGTCCTTCAAGGCGGAGGAGGCCCTGCGCAAAAGCCGGCTTGAGGAGGGGGCTTTCCAGGCTGCGGCGGAGGCCGCCTCCGCGGAGGCCAGCCCTCCAGATGACGTTTACTGCTCGGGGGCTTACAAGCGGGAGATGGTGAAGGTGATCCTGCCGCGGCTTCTTCAAGGGATGGCCGCGGGACGAGCCTCCAGAGAAAGCTGATGGCCCGGACCCCCATCGAAGTTTGAACCCTGACCAAATCAGGAAAGGCTTCCCGTGGATCGAAAGTCAATCCGCCTCACCGTAAACAATGAGCCGGTCGAGCTCACCGTTCCCGTGAACCGCTTCCTCTCCGAGGTGTTGAGGGAGGACCTCGAGCTTACGGGAACGAAGGTCGGCTGTGACGTGGGGGTGTGCGGGTGCTGCACCGTCTTGATGGGGGGTGAGCTGGCGTGTTCCTGCCTGATCCCCGCCGTGCGCGCCGACGGGGCCGCCATCCGGACCATCGAAGGCGTGGCGCAAGGAGATGGGCTCCATCCCGTGCAGGAAGCCTTCATCGAGTGCGGGGCGGTGCAGTGCGGTTTC
Source organism: Nitrospinota bacterium (assembly GCA_046758845.1). Taxonomy (GTDB): domain Bacteria; phylum UBA8248; class UBA8248; order JACPRG01; genus JBHIBA01. The sequence continues at coordinate 16,865 of JBHIBA010000044.1, read as the reverse complement.
TGCACGCCGGCCATGGTCTTGACGGCGATCTCCCTCCTGAACGAGATTACGAATCCGAGCAAGGCGCAGATCCGGGAGGCTCTCCACGGGAACTATTGCCGCTGTACGGGCTACATCAAGATCATCGAGGCGATTGAATTGGCCGCGCGAACGATGACCAAGACGGCCGAAGCGAAGAAAACAGCCCGAAAGTCGCGTAAGAAAAAGTGACGCGCCGCTGGAGCGGAAATTTTCCAGACCGAAGGCGGTTGACCCTTCGGGGGGCTGAACTCACCGGGGGTATTGGGAAACCGGGATGAGCGAGAGCGATCTTCATTACGTTGGAAAATCCATCAAGAAGAAGGACGCCTTCTTGAAGATCACGGGCCGCGCCCGGTACACGGCGGACCTGCCGATGCATCGGGCCCTGACGGTGCGCGTCCTCCGGAGCCCCTATCCTCACGCCCGTGTCCGGGAAATTGATGTCTCCAAGGCCCTCGACCTGCCGGGCGTCAAAGCCGTCCTCACTCACGAGAGCACCCCCGACACCTTATACAACAGCTATTGGCGGGAGCCTGTGGACGACGACCGCCTGCCTCTCGACGAGCGGGTCTTTTCCCCCGTCGTCCGGCACGTGGGCGACCGGGTCGCCGCCGTCGCCGCGACCACCTCCCAGATTGCCGAGGAGGCCCTGGACCTCATCGATGTCGAATACGAGCATCTGCCCGTCGTGGGGGACCCGGAAGAGGCTTTGAAGCCGGGCGCTCCGGCGATTCATGGAGATACGAACCTTCTGAAGCGCGTGGAGTGGACCATCGGGTCCGTGGAGGAGGGCTTCCGCGAGAGCGACCTGATTGTCGAGGATTCCTTCACCACGCACTTGGTCCAGCACATGCCGATGGAGACGCACACGTACGCGGCCGAGTATGACCCGTATGGCGGCCGATTGACCGTGTGGACCTCCACCCAAGGCGTTCACAACATCCGCATCCTGTTGGGCAAGATCCTGGACATGCCGTTGGGGCGGATCCGGGTCATCAAGCCGTTCACCGGGGGAAGCTTCGGCGGAAAGAACGACCTCTTCGACGAGATCGTGGTCGCGCTGATGGCGATGAAAACCGGCCAGCCGGTCCGGCTGACCCTCACCCGATGGGAAGAGTTCCTGGGCACACGGACGCGGCACGCCAATCGCTTTCGTCTGAAGCTGGGTTTTAGATCGGACGGGACGCTGCACGCCCGCGAGCTTCACGCCGTTCTCAACGCAGGCGCTTACTCCGCCTCCAGCCCCAAGGTGACCATGACCACCGGCCACCGGTGGATGATGCTCTACCGCACGCCGCACGTCCGGTATGAAGGGATCGCTGCATACACCAACTTCCCCGTGGCGGGGGCGTTTCGGGGGTTCGGTACTCCTCAGCAAACCTTCGCCATGGAATTGCTCATGGACCGCGCGGCCGAGGGCCTGGGGATGGACGCCCTGGAACTTCGTCTCAAGAATCATGCGCGTGTGGGCGATTTTGACGAAATGAGCCAGATCACCATTCAAAGCTCCGGGATGGAGGAATGTATCCGGAAAGGCGCCGAGGCCGTCGGTTGGCGGGAGAAGCGGGGTAAGAAGATACGCGAGGGCTCCAAGGTCCGCGGGGTCGGGATGGCCATCGGGACCCACAATACCGGCGTCAAACCCTTCGTCAATGAGATCACCGGGGCCGTCCTGAAGTTGAACGAGGACGGAACGGCGAACGTCGCGGTCGGGGCCTGCGATTTGGGCCAGGGCTCCGACACGATCCTGGCGCAGGTGGCCGCCGAGGTCCTGGGGATCGATCCGGAGAAAATAGACGTTTTCAACGGCGATACCGAATTTTGTCCCTATGACAACGGCACGCACAGCAGCCGGCAGGCTTACTTAGCCGGAAACGCCGTCCGGATGGCTGCGGAGGAGGCCCGGGGCCAGTTGCTGGCGGTGGTGGCCGAAAAGCTGGAGGCCGACCCGGAGGACTTGTTGTGTGCCGACGGCCGCATCCACGTCCGGGGCGCGCCGGATCGCTCCATCGAGTTCGGTGAGGCCGCCATGCACGCCATCCACTGCGACAAGAACGTCCAGGTGATGGGCCGGGGAAGCTTCGCGCCGGTGACCAATTGCCCGCCCTTTCTGGCGCAGTTCGCCGAGGTCGAGGTTGATACGGAAACGGGGGAGGTCAAGGTTCTGAAGCTGGTCTGCGCCCATGACCTGGGGCGGGCGATCAATCCTCAAATCTGCGAAGGACAGATCGAGGGAGGCGCCGCTCAGGGGGTGGGATACGCCTTGATCGAAGACCTGGTGGTGGACCCCGTGACCTGTCTGCCGCAAAACGCGAACATCGTGGATTACCGCATCGCGTCCTCGGAAGACATGCCGGAAGAGACCGTTGCCATCATCGTCGAATCCAACGAGCCCACGGGGCCCTGGGGCGCGAAAGGACTGGCCGAGCCCGCGCTGGTCGGTATCGCTCCGGCCATCGCCAACGCCGTCCTCGATGCGACAGGGGTGCTGCTGAAGTCCCTGCCCATCAATGCCGAGCGCCTCTTGGCCTTGCTCAAAGAAAGGGAGAAATCTGAGGGCGGGGTGTAAGGAGATCGCCCGAAAACCCGATTCGGTCCGGAAGGGCCGAGAACGTTCGCTTGATTCGCAGGGAAGGCCGGTTGAGGCATTTCCATCGGAAAGGAGAGGGGACATGTCCAGGCGGATTTTTTGTTTGGTTCTGGTGACGCTGTTTGCAACCCTGGGCGCAACTGGCGTTGGGGAGGCGGTGACCCGTCTGAAATGGGGCTCCACCAGCGTGCGTTCCGGTCTTTACGCCAACACCGTGGCGATGGCGGGGGTGGTCAACCGGGCCTATCCCGGCGACATTCAAATCACCGTCGTAGAGACGGGCGGCTATGTTGAGAACCTGGTCCGCCTGCAAAGAGGGAGCGTCGCCCTGGGCCCGGCGGACGCCGGGGCCGGCTACGCCAGCTATAAGGGCATTCTGGATTTCAATGGAAGGGCCAACAAAGACCTCAGGGCCCTCTGGGGAGGGTACATCACGCCCATCCACATCCTCACCAGCAAGAAGAGCGGTGTGACCACGCTGAAGGGCCTGAACGGGTTGCCTTTCGCGATGAACCCGGGGACGACTTCCGGGAGGTTGATTGAGTTCTTCTTCAAGGCCCTCGACGTCAAACCCAAATACAAGTTGATGGGCCTCGGGGCGAGTCCGGATGCGATGAAGTCGGGGGTGGTTCGGGGGTGGTTCAAGGCCGGGTTTAAGGATGCGGCCATCCTCGACGTCGAGGCGGCCATGGAGATCAACATCATCCCGATCGGATTCGACCACATCAAGAAAATGAACCAGAAATACCCCGGGCAAGGAAAGACGTTGGCGGTTCCAGCGGGCTTGTTCAAGGCCATTACGAAGGATCAACTCAGCTTTGCGTACGTCATTACCGACTTCGTGCGGAAGGATGTGCCGAACGACGTCGTCTACAAGATCGTCAAGGCCGTTTGGGGGAACCGCAAGGCCATCGTGGGTCCCCTGACCACCCTCCGGGTCGGCAAGTTCGATGAGCTCTTTGAGAATGCGATCCGCCACAAGTTGCAGGTTCCTTTCCACGCTGGCGCGGTTCGGTTTTACGAGGAAGAGCTCAAAGTCAAGGTTCCGGCCCACTTGCGCCCGCCCGGGATTTGAGCGGCGGCCATCTGGGAATTCCCCTCTTCGTGGAGACCGTGGCTCAAAAAGGATTTCCAGGGAATATGCCGGAAAGGATCAGGAGGAGGGAACGTCTCATGCGTAATCGGACGTATCGGTCTGAAAACAGAAGAGCCATTGCAGGGTTTGTACTCTCGATCGTCTTTCTCTCGGTCTGGATCGCGCCGGCTTTCGGGGGGAAGAACGCCCAGTTGGCCGTGACCCCCGGCAGTGGAAAGCCCAGGACGGTGGTCTCCATTGGCGGGGCGGGATTTGAGGCCGGTGAGACCGTGGATGTCGTCGTGTTGGCGGGCCCGGGTCTGCGCCTTGGGCTGGGGACCCGAAAAGTCGATGCGATCGTTGCCGACGATTCGGGCGCCTTCAGTGTGAAGTCGGCGATTCCCAGGGTATTGAAACCGGGCAAATACACCATCGAGGCGACGGGCGATAAGGGAAGCCGGGCGAAGTTCCTGCTCGTTGTGACGAAGTAACGGTCGCTTCAGGTCGGGGAAGGCGAAGGGGGGGCCTTCTTCCCGCGGCGGGCGGGCGAACTATGCGGGAGCTCACGGGGGTTTGGAAAGGGATCGCAGGCGTCTGCGCGGCCGCTTGGAGCGTTTTCCTCATTTACACGGCCCTCACGGTCGCCTTCCACCCGGTGCTTCAGGGATCCATCTCCCTGGCCTTCGGCCTGCTTCTTGTTTTCATCGGCTATCCTGTCCACTCGGCGATTCGAACGAAGCCGCTTCGCTCTGGTGCCGGCCGCTTGCTCTTGGGGACGCCCCGGTCTCCCGGTCTGCTGGACCTCTTCCTGGTCGCCGTCAGTCTGGTTCCCTGCATCTACTTGATGTTCAACTGGGAGGCGCTGGTCCGCCGACCGGGGTTCTACGAGCCTTTCCACATCGTCTTGAGCGTCGTTTTGGCGGTTTCCCTTCTGGAAGGGACGCGCCGGGCCCTCGGGTTCGTGATCCCCTTGCTGGTGCTTCTTTTTGTCGTCTATGGCCTGGTGGGTCCCTGGATCCCTGGGATGTTCGGACACGCGGGGTTTGGCGTCGAGGAGATCTTCTACCAGTTCTACCTCATGACGGAGGGAATCTGGGGCCTGCTGACCGACCTGACGAGCCGGCTGATCGCCCTGTTTGTCATCTTTGGGCCGGTCTTGTTCGCCACAGGTGTGGGAAAGACCTTTATGGACTTGGCCGCGGTGGGCGGGGGCCGCCTGCGGGGAGGGGCGGGGCACATCGCCGTCATCTCCAGCGCATTTTTCGGGATGCTGTCGGGTTCCTCCGTGGCCAACGTGGCGACCACGGGGGCCTTCACCATTCCGACGATGAAGCGCCTCGGGTTCAGCAACGAGATGGCGGGAGGCGTTGAGGCCTCGGCGTCTTCGGGTGGGCAGATCATGCCCCCCATCATGGGGGCGGGGGCCTTCGTAATGGCTGAGTTCCTGGGGATGCCCTACGTGAAGGTCATGGTCGCTGGGCTCATCCCGGCGGTGGTCTATTTCGTGGGTGTCATGGCCGGGGTGTGGGTCGAAGCCGGAAGGCGCGGAATCAAGAGAATGCCGCCGGATCAGATCCCGCCGTTGAGAGAGGTCTTCGCGCCCCGCCAAGTCCTGATTTTCGTGGTTCCTGTGGGTCTACTCCTTTATCTGCTGGTCCTGCTCTATCCGGCGCAATTCGCTGCGGCCTGGGCCATCATCGCTGCGATGGCCGTCTTTCTCCTTATGGGGAAAATGAGGCTGAGGGACCTCTGGGAGCGCCTCAAGGTCATCGGCGAGGGGTACTACAGGGCGGTCCTGTCGGCGCTGGCGTGGCTCATGGTGATGATGAGCTGCGTCCAGATGGCCGTGACAATGATCTCCCTGACAGGTTTCGGGGTGAAGGTGTCCGAGTTGATCATCGCGCTGGCCGGGACCAGCATGGCGCTGGCGCTGTTCGCCACGATGGTCACCGCCATCATCCTGGGGATGGGGATGACGACCACAGCCGCGTACGTCATCGCGTCGGCGGTCCTGGCGCCGGCGCTTTCCAAGCTGGGCGTGCCGGCGCTGGCGGGTCACCTTTTTATCTTTTACTTTGCCATCAAGTCGGGCCTGACTCCGCCCGTGTGCATCGCGGTCTTCACCGCGTCGGCCATCTCCGGCGGCGGGTGGGTTCGCACCGCCTGGGAGGCCATGCGCCTGGGGATCGGGGGATACATTATCCCCTTCTATTTCATTTCCAACGCCGCCCTCCTCATGCAAGGAAGTCCGCTGGACATTCTCCTCTCTGTCGCAAGCGCCGTTGTGGCGATGTTTGCGATCGAGGCGGGCGTCATGGGGTTTTTACGAAAACCCGCCACCCCCATAGAGAGATCCCTCTACATCGCGGGAGGCCTGCTGTTGCTGCATCCCGATCCGGTCACCGACCTGATCGGGCTCGTCGTCGCGGCCCTGGGATACCTCAGCGAGAAGGTTGATTTCACGCCACCCATCATCGGACGAAGGCCGGCCTATTGAAGTCAAGGTTGTCCACGACGCCCCCTGGGACCTACGGAGGGTATGGAGGAGCGGAGAGATGAGTGAGGGCTGGTTTCCGTTCATCCGGCGGGAATTTTCGGACAGTCCCTTTGAAACTGCGGCCGTAATCTTGCGCGGTTGCGGCCGACGATAACGGTTCGTCAGGTTTCCCTGTGATAAGTCGCGCGGACGACCGTCTTGATGCCCCCGCGGACGGAGAAATCCCCGGTGACCTCCATCCTTCGGGGTGTGCAGGCCGCCACGAGGTCATCCAGAATCTTGTTGGTGGTGCTTTCGTGGTGAATACCCACGTTGCGATAGGCCAGGATGTAGTACTTCAGGGATTTCAGCTCAATCAGTTCTTCGCCGGGGACGTACTCGACGCGGATCTCCGCGAAATCGGGCAGGCCGGTGACCGGACACAAGCAGGTGAACTCGGGTATCGAGATATTGACGGAGTACTCGCGGTCCGGGTACGCGTTAGGGACGCATTCAATTTCCGGAAACTCGGCTTCCGTGTAGTGGAGAGGCCGGGAGGGAGAAGCGGTCGTCGGCCCGTCAGACATCGTGTTGTTCCCCTTTATTCGTTGAGCCCCCCAAGGAGAGCACTGACAGAGAGGTCGCCGGTTCCCCTTGACGCTCTCATTCAGCTTCGGATCTTAATTAGTCGTATCCTTTTCGCGTGCAAACCTCTTTTCGTTTTGTTAAGAAAGGGGCTGAGAGGAGACCCATGAGAGCCGTAGTCTTTCACGAGTATGGTCCCATCGACGTGTTGGAATATGAGGAGGTCCCCGCGCCGAAACCCTCTTCGGGCGAGGTCCTGATGCGGGTGCGGGCGACGGCCCTCAACCAGGCCGACCTCATGGCCCGCACGGGGCATCCTTATCGTCCGAACAAGTCCTTCCCTCACGTCCTGGGGATGGACATCGCCGGTGAAATCGTTGAGGTCGGCTCGGGCGTGGAGGGGGTGCGCGCGGGCATGCCGGCCATCGCTTTCGGAACGCTCTCTTGCGGCCGGTGTGAATTCTGCCTGGCGGGCGAGACAAACGTCTGTATCCGGCGCGGTTACCTCGGGGCGCACGAATGGGGGGGCTATGCCCAGTACATGAAGTTGCCCGGCGTCAACGCGGTTCCTTTCGACACCGCCCGTGTCTCCTGGGAGGCGGCGGCCGCCCTCAACCAGGTCTTTCTCACCTCCTGGCACATGCTGATCACCCGGGCCAGGCTCCGGCCGGGCGAGGACGTTCTCATCCACGCGATAGGGAGCGGCCTCGGGATGGCCGCTATGCAGATCGCCAGGTACGTGGGGGCCCGGGTCTTCGGCACGGCCGGTTCGGATGAAAAGTGTCACCGAGCCCGGGAGATGGGCGCCGAGCACGTCATCAACTACCGGAAGCAGGAATTCGCCGAGGAGGTCCGGCGTCTCACGGCGAAGCGGGGCGTGGACGTGGTGTTCGAGCACACCGGCAAGGACACCTGGGACGGCAGCGTCCGCAGCCTGGTTCGGATGGGCCGTCTCGTCACCTGCGGAGGAACCTCGGGGTACGAGGCGACAACGAACATCGCGCACATCTTCCACAAGCAGCTTTCGCTCATCGGCTCCAACTACGGCACCCTCAACGAGTTCCACACCATCGTTCGCCTCTTGGAGCGCGGGGTTTTCAACCCCGTGATCCAGGAGGTCATGCCCCTCAAGGAGGCCCGCCGCGCCCACCTCCTCCTGGAACAGAGAAAGGCCATCGGCAAGCTCGTCCTGATCCCCGAGAATTAGCCCCGGGGGGCCTCAGCCTCTGCGGCGTTCCTGCGAAAGACGGCGAGGCGGTGCATGACGCCCAGCGTCCGAATGGGGAGCGAGGTGGTCGGATAGACGGGAAGGCGGGTGTCCTCCAGCTCCCGCAGCCAGGCCCTCTTGACGGCGCCCCCCATTGCGACCAGGAATACGGGCTTTTCCGGGTGCCCGGCGATCGCCTCTCGAAACGTCTCCCCCACGCCATCAAAGTCCGAGTTCTGGACGGCGCAAAGGATGTAAAGGACGGCGTCCACGCCCGGGTCGTCCAGGAGCGCGGCGAGAGCCTCGCCGTGGGTTTTTCGATTCTCGTGTCCCTGGGCGACACCGATGTCCGACGGATCGAAGACCGGCTGCCAGTCCGGGAGGAGCCTCCCAAGCCTTCGTCTCGTTTCGCCTGATAGGCGCGCCAGGTTGAGGCCCGCCTCGATCAGCTCGTCCACGGCGAGGACGTTGCTCCCTCCGCTGTAGGAGAGGACGGCCACCCTCCCGCCCGGCGGAAGGGGTTGTCGGCTGAAGCCCAGAAGAAAGGCGAGGAACTCGTCCAGGTCTCGGGCGCGCACCACTCCGCCTCGGGATACCCCCTGGCGAACGAGCTTCTCGTCCGTGGCCCGCTCGCCCGTGTGTCTCGAAGCGGCGTCGGCCCCGAGGTCCGTGCGTCCCGGCTTGAGCAGGATGATGGGTTTCTTCAGGACCACTTCGCGGGCCCCGGCGAAAAACCGCGCCGGCCGGCGCATCGATTCTACGTGGACCCCGAGGAGGCGGGTCTCCGGGTCACCGGCACAGTAGTCGAGGAAGTCCACCTCATCGAAGTCCATCATGTTGCCGAAGCTGACGTTCTTTCCGATTCCGAGGCGTTGGGTCTCCCGGTCCATGAGGTCGTCGCCGAGGGCGCCGGCGAAGATCCCCCACTGCCCCATGAGGCTGATGGGGCCGTCTTGCCAGTCCCGGAAGGGGATGAAGGTGGCGATGAGGCGCTCTTTGCGGTTCAAGAATCCGATGCTGTTCGGCCCGATGCACCGAATCCCCGCCCTGGCCGCGACTTTTTTCAGCTCGGCTTGCAGGCGCTTCCCCTCCCGGCCGACCTCTGCGAACCCGGCCGAGACGATGACGGCGGTCCGCACGCCCCGGTCTCCCGCCTCCTGCAAGGCGGGGAGCACCTGTTGGCGAGGAAGGAGGAAGATGGCAAGGTCCAACTCGCCCGGCGTCTCTCTGAGAGAAGGGTAGGCCTCGTGGCCCAGGATCTCACCGCCGCGGGGATTGATGGGATAGAGGGCGCCGCTGTACCCGTTTTCGATGATGTTTCTGAGGAGGATGTTGCCGGGTTTACCTTCCGAGGCGGACGCGCCGACGACGGCGACGGAGCGGGCCTCTAGCAGGGTGGAAAGGGCGGACATGCGGCGCCTCGCGAACCGTAGGAGCAGGATCGCCCTTCAAAGGCTCCCAGGATAGGCGGCCCCGACCTTGATTGCCTTCGTTTCCATGCCCGCTCTCCAACGCCTCGTTGGACGAACGAGCCGAGGAAAAGCGCCGAAGGCTCCTCACATCCTCTGAAGGACCTCGACCCGGATCCCCGAAGGTCCTTCGAGGAACGAGATCCTCAGATGGGGGTTCGACTGGGTGGGCTCCGTGATGAAGTTGGCTCCTCTGGCCTTGAGCTCCGCCGCGACGGCATCCAGGTCGTCCACGCCGAGGGCGAGGTGGTCAAGACCCCGCAGGATCTTTCCCTCCGTAGGATGAAGCTCCGTGACTCCTTTGGGGGGCCCGGAGACCGTCACATTGATGTCGCCGAGCCTCACCCGGACGAAAGGCCAGCCGTCAATCTCGTCTTGGGAAAATACCTCGGCCCCGAAGATCTTCTGGAAGAACTCGACAACGGGCGCTACGTCGGTGGTGCGGTAATGCACGTGATCGCAGTGAAAGGATGGCACTTTTCTTCTCTCCTCTCATGCCGCCGGCTTGACGACCTGGAGCGACCCGCCAGACAGACTGTTGCGGGTATGCCCTCGGGGCCAAAGGGTTGGTCCGGGGCATTTTTTCGCTTCGCTCGAGGACGCGGCGCATCCGGCTTCCGGGGCTTGCCCTCAATTGACAAACGAAATCATGGGGCAACGCCGAACCTGGCCGCCGGATAGTGCGCCCTCTCTTTAATCTGCCCAGTATTCCTCGAACGTGAGATAGCCCACCCGGGGCAGGGTGACTTGGGTCTTCAGTTCCTGGAGCGCCTTCAGTCGTTGGACGGTCCGCACATGTGCCAGGTGTTCGTAGTAAAGGTGCCTGAGGGTCGCTTCCAGAGTAAAGATCCACGTGTTGGGGTCCTTCTTGTCTTGGACGATGTCGTCGTTGTGGACCTGGCTGAATTTGGACCAAAGTTCGTGGGCGCTCTCGTTGGAAGTTCCGAGCTTTGCGTCGGGTGACAGTTGTAAGACGAGCTTTCTTCGGCTGAGGGATTGCGCACTCTCTCGAGATGCGACCTCCCGAATCAGGTCGTAGGACCGACGGAGCATTCTCAAAAGCGTCTTGAAGTCGCGGTACTTTTCGGGATCCAGCATCCGATCGTGACCGTGCTCTCCTTTGCTGATATCCACGAGTTCGGCGTTCGGCTGGCGATCTTTCCAAAGGGTGTCCTTCCATCTCCCGACCAGCCAGAAGATGACCGAATTCGCCATGTGGCTGACCTGCCGTCTGATGCTCCAGCGGGCCCAGCTTGGAGATTCGGCGGAGAAATTCAGCTGTTTTTCAGTCAGGCCCTTCAGCTCGGCTTCCAACATTTCGCGTAGGCTCTCGAAATCGGGGATGGATGCGGCGTCTGCATCCGGGCTCAGCCCCACAACGAATCGGCCGCCGAGGATTGAGCCGTCCTCGGTGGCGAGCCGCGGCGTCAGAATTTCCCCGGAGACGTTTCCGCCAGAGTGAATCGCCATCCGTTCGGTCGCTTCGATTTTTCCCGATACCGTTCCCGAGACGCTGACCGCTCGGGCCCGGATATCGGCCTTCACGTTCGCGCCTTCTCCCACCGACAGGTGACGACCTTTGAGGTTCAGTTGACCTTCGAGCCTCCCCAAAAAGGTCAAGTCCTCGTCCCCCTCCAGATTTCCCCGAATCCGGATCGAGCGTCCTATGATTGAACGATCAGAGGAATCGCTGTGCGGGGAATCCTTCGCCATAGTTCTTGTCCTCCGAAAGAGTGGTTTAGGGGTTCTTTGAATTCCGCACGCAAGGACCGCAGATCAAAAGAACCGGGGCCAATCGTCCGCTTCCTTCTGGCAAATCCAGTCCGCTCCCAGGTCTCCAGATAATTCTCTCGTAAGATATCATGCTCCGTGCCCCGGAGCCACTCACAACGGGTCCCGCCTCGGAGGTTCGGCGGGAGACCCCGGACTTGATTCTCCTCGGGGAAGGCCTCGAGATGCTATAATTCTTGTGTGTGGGCGGGTGAGAGCCACGGGCCGCGACGGCAAAGTGGTTCATCGTGAGATGTAGGTTGTTGCCGCGGTCGGGCGAAGCCGCACCTTGGATCTCGACTCCTGGACATGGGGACTCCTGGGTATAGATATTTGAATATACGCGGGTGGGGCGTCATAGGGCGCCGAACGGAGGTGGGAAAATGGCTGAAAGGATGGTTCATTGTGTGAAACTGGGCCGAGAGGCTCCGGGCCTTCCCGAGCCGCCCATCCCCGGAGAACTCGGCCAAAAGGTGTATGAGAACGTGTCCCAGGAAGGCTGGGATATGTTCCTCGAGTATTTCAAGATGATCGTCAACGAATATCGTCTCAATTTGATGGATGATTCGACGGACGAAATCTTCAACAAAAGCGTCGAAGATTTCTTTTTCGGAGATGGCGCCAGGATGCCGCAGGGGTATGTTCCCCCCCAGACGAAAGGGTAATTCGCCCTCTCCCTCCAAGGCTCACTCATCGGGTCGGCGGAAGCCCTGAGAAAATCTGAATTGACCCTGGATTCGAGGTCCCCCATGGGACGATAAGTCCTTCGGTGAACAAGACTCGAATGAAAATCCTTCTCCTTTCCACCTACGATTTGGGCAGGCAACCCTTCGGCCTTGCGTCGCCTGCCGCGTGGCTCCGCAAGGCGGGAGCCGAGGTTTTCTGTCTGGACCTCTTCTTGGATGGGCTCGATGAGTCCCGAGTCCGCTCGGCCGACCTCGTGGCTTTCCACGTTCCCATGCACACCGCGACGCGGCTCGCCGTGCGGGCCCTTGAGCGAGTGAAATCGCTCAATCCCCGGGCTCACCTTTGCTTCTACGGCCTTTATGCCCCCGTCAACGAGGGGTACCTGCGCGGCCTGGGGGTCCAAACCCTCCTGGGAGGGGAGTTTGAAAAGGGGTTGGTCGGCCTGGTACGCAAACTCCAGGGTGACAACGGCAGAGTTCAAGAAGATTCGGTCGTGTCCCTGGAAAGGCTCGAGTTCGAAGTGCCCGACCGACGGGGTCTTCCCGACCTGTCGCGTTACGCCCGACTGAATCTTGGAGACGGTCGGATTCGAACGGTGGGATACACCGAGGCGAGCCGAGGGTGCAAACATTTGTGCCGGCATTGTCCGGTCGTGCCGGTCTACAAGGGCGCGTTCCGAATCGTTCAGCGCGAAGTCGTTCTGGAGGACATCCGGAGGCAGGTGGCCCGCGGCGCGCGCCACATCACATTCGGCGACCCCGACTTCTTCAACGGCGTCCGCCACGCCGTCGCACTCGCCCAGAGCTTGCACAAAGAGCACCCGGACCTGACCTATGACGTGACCATGAAGGTGGAACATCTTCTGAGACACGCCGCTCACCTGCCCACTCTCCGGGACACCGGGTGCCTGTTTGTCACGAGCGCCGTTGAATCTACCGATGACCGGATCTTGGAGATCTTCGACAAGGGGCACACTCGGGAAGACTTCATCCGCGTGGTTCATCTGTGCCGGGAGATCGGCCTGAACCTGAACCCGACGTTTGTGACCTTCACTCCGTGGACGACCCTTGGGGGATACCGGGACCTTCTGTCGGTTCTCGTGGAGCTGGACCTCGTGGAGCAGGTTTCGCCGGTTCAGTTGGCCATCAGGCTGCTGATCCCCGCCGGGTCCCGGTTGTTGGAGTTGCCGGAGGTGACCGGCGTCATCGGGAAGTTCGACGAGGCGGCCCTGAGCTACATCTGGCTGCACGAAGACCCCAGGGTCGATCAGCTCCACCGTGACGTCCTGGACATCGTCAAGAGGGGAGAGGCGCGGGGAGACTCCCGCCGCCTGATCTTCACGCAAATATGGCGGGCGGCTCATCTGGCGGATGAAGCGGAAGAGGCGGACGTTCCGGCCGCGCCCCTCTTGCCGTCTCAGGCGACCATCCCGTTCTTGACCGAGCCCTGGTATTGCTGAGCGGAGCCGTTGGAGGAGCAGTTGGCTCCTTTTTGATGAAGAGCCTCAGGTTCGATGACGACATCCCGCCGCCGCGTCCTCCTGCTCCATACGACGACCGGCTATCAGGCCGAAGATTTTCTCAGGGCGGCCCGCAATCTCCAAGTTGAGGCCGTCGTCGGCACGGACCGCTGCCATCAACTGGATGACCCCTGGGGCGATGGCGCCATTGCCTTGCGGTTCGAGGATCCGGAAGCCTCCGTACAGACCATCGTTGAGGAAGCGAACAAGGCGCCCTTCGATGCCATCGTCCCCGTGGGCGACCGTCCCACGATGGTCGCCACCCTGGCCGCCCGGGCCTTGGGCCTTCTCCACAATCCTCCACAGGCCGCGCGGGTGTGTCGCAACAAGTTCCTTTCCCGGCGATCTTTTCAATCCGCAGGTCTCCTCGTGCCGGAGTTTTCGTGCCATCCCCTCTCAGCGGATCCCAAGGAAGCTGCAAGCCGGGCGCCCTTTCCTTGCGTTTTGAAACCCTTGGCCCTTGGCGCGAGCCGCGGAGTGATCCGCGCAGATGACGGGCAAGAGTTCGTCGCCGCTTTCCGGCGGCTGAAGGAGCTTCTTGAAACCCGCGAGATCCGCGCTTTGAAGGATGGGGCCAACGAGAAGATCCTGGTGGAAGGATTCATCGAAGGTCGAGAGGTCGCCCTTGAGGGCCTCATCGATCGGGGCCGGCTGCGGCCCCTCGCCCTCTTCGACAAGCCCGATCCGTTGGACGGCCCTTTCTTTGAGGAAACCCTATACGTGACCCCGTCGCGGTTGGAGGCGGGGCCTCAGGAACAGATCGTCCGGACCGCCGAGAAGGCGGCCCAGGCTGCGGGGCTTTTCCACGGCCCGGTCCATGCCGAGCTCCGCGTCAATGAGAAGGGAGCCTGGATTCTCGAAGTGGCCGGCCGGTCCATCGGAGGGCTTTGCTCGCGAGCCCTTCGATTCGCCAGCGGACTTTCCTTAGAAGAGTTGATCCTTCGTCATTCGCTGGGCCTGGAGATCGAATCGGACCGATTGGAGGGCGGGGCGTCGGCGGTCATGATGATCCCCATCCCAAAGGGTGGGATCCTGCAACGCGCTGATGGATTGGAGGAGGCGAGGGCGGTTGAAGGGGTGGAGGATGTCATCCTAACGGCCAAGCTCCGCCAGGTCCTTGTTCCCCCGCCCGAAGGGGCCAGCTATCTGGGTTTCATCTTCGCGCGAGACTCATCGCCGGAACGGGTGGAAGACGTCATTCGCAGGGCGCATCAAACTCTTCGCTTCACGATCACACCGGCCCTGGCCGTCGGTTGAACCGTCTCGCGGCTCCAGAGCCAGCCGAACTGCGCACCCATCGGGGCCCAGGCGAAAGCCGAGACGCTCCTTTCCGCATCCCCCCCGTTTGACCCGGCGTCGCCCTCTGTTGAAGCCTGCTAGCCTTCCAAGCGCGAGACGTTTGCGGCCCTGAGGCCCTTCGGTCCTTCCTCGATCTCAAAGTTGACGGAATCCCCTTGGGCCAGCGTTTTGAACCCATCACCGGTAATGGCGGAATAGTGGACGAAGATGTCGGGTCCGTCCTCTCGGCTGATGAACCCGAATCCTTTGGCATCATTGAACCACTTGACAACGCCCGTCGGCATACTTCCTCTGCCCTTCCGATGGAACCTTTCCCCGTGGACACTGCCGGCCGTTCCACCCAAGCGCAACAGGGCCCGTTTCTCCTGTCAGTTCAATCTACGGTTTAACCGCCAAGGATGAACACCCTGCAATTAACCGGGAATCCACCTAGCGGAATTCTAATTGAAGAGAGTGATGAGATCAAACCCTATTTGTCGCGGTTTCCGTCAGACATATCCGGGAAAGGGGGGGCCGCACCTCGCCCGAGAATCCCCACTCCGCAGGATTCCTGATTCAGTGATTACCCTCCAATCCCTTCGCTTTACAATTTCCGGGGCGGCTGACATATTGACTTTATCTGAGGAAGATTCCACAAACCCGTCCCGGCGCGTAAGTTTCCATATATGCTGATCAATATCGCCCTCACACTTGAATATGATGGGTCGAACTACCACGGCTGGCAGCTCCAAAGCAATGCGCCGACGGTTCAGGGCGCTCTGTTGAAAGCGATGGAAAAAGTTCTCGGCGAAAGGCCGCAGGTTTGCGTTTCGGGCCGAACGGACGCTGGGGTTCACGCCCTCGGTCAAGTGGTCAATTTCAAAGTGAATACCCGGTTGCGTCCCGACGAATTGCAACGCGCCCTGAACACGAATTTGCCCAGGGACATCGCGATCAAGCGGGCGGAAAATGTGCCATGCGACTTCCATGCCCAATATTCCGCCGCAGCGAAAGCCTACAAGTATGTCATCTTGAACCGCGCGTCTCCTTCCCCTCTCCTCGCACGATACAGCTGGCACGTTAGACACCCTCTGGACGTGTCGGCCATGCGGGAAGGGGCTCGCCATCTGATGGGAACCCACGACTTTAGGGCCTTCTGGGGGAGAGTTTCCAGTAGCCCACGAACTCCGGTCCGAACCATCGAGGAGCTGACGGTCTCGCAATGGGGGGACACCATCGAGATCCGCGTCCAGGCCGATGGGTTCCTGCGCTACATGGTGCGAAACATCACGGGGACGCTGGTGGAAGGGGGGAAGGGGAAAATACCGCCTTCGCGCGTGAAGGGAATCTTGGACTCCAAGGATCGCACACAGGCTGGGCCGACGGCGCCGCCTCAGGGCCTCTTCCTCGTGGAGGTCCTTTACCGAACCGTGGACGGGGGTCCGAAGTGACCTTCTCAAAAGAACTGAAGAAGGCCGGTGAGGGAATCTGGAGGGAGATTCACGCTCACCCTTTTGTCCGGGGGATCGGCGATGGCTCTTTGCCGGTCGAGGCTTTTCGCTTCTACATGCGCCAGGACTATGTCTTCCTGGTCGAGTACGCCCGGGTTCTGGCGCTGGCCGTGTCGAAAGGCGGCGGGCTTGAAACCATGGGGAAGTTTGCAGGTTTGCTGGACGCCACGTTGAATCAGGAGATGAAGCTTCACAGGACATATGCCGCCCGATTCGGGGTGTCGAACGCCGATCTGGAAACCGTTGAGCTGGCCCCCGCCGCCCGGGCGTACACCCGCCATCTCTTGGAAGTCGCTCGCTCGGGGACTCTCGCCGAGATCGCGGCGAGCCTGATGCCCTGCCAATGGGGCTACGCGGAGATCGGAAGGCGCCTGGCCCGCGAAGGCGACGCGACAGAGGCCAATCCCTACGCCGAGTGGATTCGCACCTACGCCTCGGAGGATTTTCAGTCCCTTGCCGATTGGATCTGCGGGCTTCTGGACAGGCTGGCTGAAGAGGTATCGTCTTCCTGCAAGCGCGAGATGGAGAAGCTCTTCCTCATCAGCAGCCGCTACGAATTCCTTTTCTGGGAGATGTCCTACCGGCAGGAGACCTGGCCCGTCTGAGCGGAGATTCGCAAAACTAGTACTCCCGGCCGGAATTACGGTGACGTATTGCGATGTCCTCCAGCTCAGGCA
>JBHIBA010000043.1:0-21635 GCA_046758845.1 Nitrospinota bacterium | reverse complement strand
CAGGACTACGGCGAAGTTGTTTCAGCGCCTCCTGCGTTGCCTGGATCGCGAAGGGGTTGAAACCCTGGGCGATGTCCTGCGCTTTCAGAAGAGGGGCCCCCCTCGTCGCTCATCCTCCTAGCCTTCGAGGTATAGGTCTGCCGGGCTGATGCCCCACGCCAATGTCGTAGTCCCGATCCGAATGGGGGTTGCGGAACCCGCGGGCCTTGCCCGGAGCGGAGATCGGGGCCGCCTACATGGGCCGCGATTTCCGCGGAGCCTGCACTGAGCAAAGCGAACGTGCTTAAATCGCAGCTAATCGCTTCGGGGGGGGTGGCGCGGGGCGCGGGTCGGTGACCCTCAGTGCGCGCTTGACCGGCTTCTTAGTGCATTTCGATCCGGTGGAAGCCTTCCGCGTACTCGAATCCCCCTTTTCTTCCGACTTCCGCCGCCCGTTCTCGGACTCGGTCCTGCCAGCCGTCCACGCGGAACATTTGCGACTTATGCCGTGCGAGAGATTCGATCTTCGCCTCCAGCGTTTGCGAAATGTCCACAAAGTAGTTGGGATGGTCGGCCCCGGCGAAAAGGGCATTTGGCGTGTGATGGGCTTTGAGGCCGATGACCGAGAGCGCAGGGAGGAACAAGTGATCCCGCGCCGCCACGATGGCATCGGTCACGGTGATGCCCAAGGCGCGGTGATCCGGATGAAGGTGATACAGCCGCCAGGGGTCGTGCGTGACAATCACGTCCGGACGGTGGTGGCGGATGAGGATCGCCAACTGGATTTTCAGGCCGTCGTCCGCCTGGAGTTCCCCGTCGTTGTACCGCAGATAAATGACACCGCGCGCCCCCAGGAGTTCCGCCGCAGCCTTCTGCTCCGCCTCTCGCGTCTCCGCCAGCTGATGCGGCGAGATGGCGAGGTCTTTGGTTCCCTTGTTTCCGTTGGTGGCGATGATGTAGTCGATCGTCGCGCCGCCGGAGACCCACCGGGCGATGCTCCCGCCGCTTCCCAACTCGGCGTCGTCCGGGTGGGCCACGACGACCAGAACCCTGTCCCATTCAGCCACAGATTGCGATTTCCTTCTTCGGGTCCGCCGTGTATGGGGCGCCCCTGCGGGCCGGAACCTTTTCGATGAGCGAACGGTAGATTTTCAACAAATGCCCGGCCGTGTCGGTCCAAGGGAATCGCCGGCCCACTTCGGGGGCCCGCCGGCGGAGGTCTTCTCGGAGAGTGCCGTCCGCGCAAACCCGATCCAGGGCTTGGGCGAGGGCGTTGGCGTTTCCCGGCGGGACCAGAAGGCCGGCTTTCTCCTGGGCCAAGATGTGCGGATAGCCGCCGATCTCCGAGGCCACGACAACTCCGCCGCAGGCGAGGGCTTCGATGACGGCCAGCCCGAAGGTTTCGTAAACCGAAGGGAAAACGCAGCAATCCGCCCCTGCGTAGTAGTCCGCCAGGGATTTTTGGGGTTTGGCCCCCAGGAACGTCGTCCGGTCCGCCATACCGAGGTCGCCCGCCAGCTTGCGGATTTTGCCGACGTAAGTGATCTCGGCGGCCGAGGAATTCCCATCCTCACTCTCCCACGGAGAAGGCCCCGAGTCCCCCCCGATGACCATGAGCCTCCAGCTGCAATTGTCGCCGCCTTCCCGGCGCAGGAGGGCCAAGGCCCGGATGAGGGTTTCCAGCCCCTTGACGGGCTCGATGCGCCCCACGAAAAGGGCGACGCGGCCCGAGGACAGCCCGGCGCGGCGGCGGGCGATCTCCTGCGGCCGAGGAAAGAAGACCGTCGGTCTCACGCCCCCTGGGACGGTGTGGATCTTCTCAGGCGCGATGGCGTAATCGGCCATGAGGCTATCCCGGTCTCGCCGGCTTCCGACCGTGAGGGCGTCCACTGAACGCCCCAGCGCTTCTTCCACGGCGCTTCGCCGGACATCTTCCGGATAGGCGGTCCCGAGCAGCCGGCGCTTGGTTCGCTCCGTGGTGTGGAACATCTGAACGAAGGGGATTCCCTTCTCGGCGGCCCACTCGCGGCCGGCGGCGCCCGAGATCCAGTAATGCGCGTGAACCACGTCGTACACATCGGCCGGCCACTCACCCAGGGCCTCCCGCAGTTGCGGGATGTGACGGCTGAGCTGATTGCGCGAGCTGGACGCCGCAGGGCCCGCCGATAAATGGATGAGGCGCACCCCTTTGTCGATTTCGACCACGGGAGATCGGTCCGGGTCGTCCTTGCGGGTGAAGATGTCCAGCCGGTGACCCTGCCGACTGAGCTCCCGGCTGACCTCCCGCACGAAGACGTTCATGCCCCCTGTGATCTCTCTCCCCAGTTCGGCCAGGGGAGAGGAGTGAAGGCTCAACATGGCGATTCGAAGCTGTGAGGCGCGCATAGATAAGGTCAGCGAATTTGCGTTACCGGATCGGGCGGAGGTTCACATGATAAAGAGGCCGGTCCTGACCGCCGAGGCGATACTTGTACGTTTCATTTCCGCGGAGAAAGTCGAATGCGCGACGGCCCTCCTGGATGGCCGCACGGATGGCGTACGTGAAAAGCGTGAAGCCCGGGCTCACCGCCGAGAACCGTTTGTCATAACCCGAGTTGTAGGCCAGGACCGCGCCGTCGTAATCGAAGGTGAGTAGCGCCGCCGCCTGGTCCCCGTCCACTTCGAGCAGGGTGAGGCGGAGCCATCCCTCGGAGAGGATCCTTTCGCCCGCTTCGCGGAAAAACTCCTGCATGGGAGCGTCCATGAATTGAAGCTTTTCCGGAGCGCTGAGGGCGTGTAACCGCAGGAAGGTTTCCAGGTCCTCCCGGAACTCGGCCGGCGAGGAGGTCCGCACGCGCAGAGAGCCCGCCCCCTCGGTGCGGCGCATCTTCCGCCGCAGTTCGTGGCGGTCCTTGCCCCGCAGGCCGGCCAGGTACGCCTCCCAGGTTTCGGGAAGGGGGATAAAGGGGGAGGTCTCTTCCGCTTCGATGCTCACATCCCATCTCATTCCCATCGCCGCCTCCCGCAGGGGAGAGAGGATTCGGGAATCCTCGGGGACGAAGTGGAGGTCGACCTCCCGGACCCCAGGGAAATTCTCGCCCGCTTCCGCCAGCAGTTCGTTCGCCACCGTCTCTTCGTGGCCGGGGACAGAGAGGACGTCCAAATGGTCACAAAGGTCTTCCCCCCCCAGAAACTCGTACCTCCCCTGCGCTTCCGTCAGCGAACAAAGGCCCAGCAGTTTCCCCTCTGCCGACCGCACCGTTACGATCCGGAGGTTGCGGCCGCCGGAAAAGTGCCTCCACCAAAGGTTCTGCCACTGGGGGGTGAGAAAGATCGACCGCGGCGGGCTTTCGGCGAGGAGATCCCTCCAATCCCGTTCGAGTTCGCTGAACGCCGAAGCATCCGTGAGGGAGTCAACTTTCACGCAGTCGGTTCTCATCGGCCTGCTGCAAACCTTTCGGCCGTTCCGAGGGAAACCCCGTCGGAGGCGCCCCAATCCAGGGCCACAAAACCTTTCGTAATCTACGGATGCCGTGGGCCGTTGTCAAAGGGACCGTTCCAGCTCAAGCTCTCGCAGGGGCTTGAACACAGGCGGTCTTTGTCCGTGCAGGGCCTCAGAGTATCGGTGAAAGGAGAATCCGAAAATCGCCAGGCACGTAACGACCTGAAATTCCAAAAAGCCCGCTTTCAGCACCCCCCGCCGCGAGGCGGTGTTGTCGGCCGCCACGAAGATGAGCGCCCGCGAGAAGCCGTTTTGCCCCGCATACTGCAACATTTCCCTTAAGACGACGGGATAGAGGCCCTTGCCCCGCCAAGGGGCCAGGGTGTAGGCGTCGTAAAGGTAGACTTCGCCCGGCTGGGTGCAAACGGCCAGGTTGATTTCCTCTATCCCAATCTTTCCCTGCGCCAGCCAGCAGTAGGACACGATCTTTCCTTCATGGACGGCTCCGAAGAAGATCTCTCCCCGCTCAAGGCGCTGATGGACGAGATCCGGCTTCAGGACCTTCACGACTTGTTCGACGGCGGGATCGCCCTTTTTGACCCGGATCAGCTCCACACCCACCGAGGGATCTGGAGCCTGCACCGAACCCGGCAGGGGGAAGGCATACAGGACTAAGCGGACGAGATGAAACACGAGAGCGTCCTTCAGGAAGGCCGTGCTGTGGCATGGCCCGGTGCGGGCAGCAGCGGGGAGAGGAGAGACCAAAGCCCCGATAATTCGGGAAGGCGCTCGCAGTGGTCCCGGACGTATTCGAGCGTTGGGCCGATGGAGTCCAGATAGCCTTTCCTTCCCAGGACCCATCCTTGATAAGCAAACGTTCCCACCGCCTTCAGGTTGCGCTGGGTGGCCGCCAGGCGCAAAGAGCGCTCCAAGCCGTCGCGGTCCAGACCCCTTCCGGAGAGGTCTTTGGAGCGGAGTCGATAATGCTCGATGAGGGTTTCACGAAATTCCGGCGAAAGGCTCACGTAGGAATCGAACACCAGGGAGGCCAGGTCATAGGCCGGCGGGCCGAGGCGGGCGTCCTGGAAGTCCAGAATCCCCAATCTTGGGACGTCGTTCAGAACCATCAAATTGCGGCTGTGGTAATCGCGATGGGTGAACACAGCCGATCCTGAGGCCAAGGAGGCCACCTCCTCGGAAAGCCGGCGGAATTCTGCGGTGAGGGCCTCCCGGTCGCCGGAAGACAGCCTTCGCCCCCACAGGCCCTCGACTGCGTGCTTGACGAAGAACAGCAACTCCTCCTCAAATTTGGCCGCCGTAAAAGCGTACGTGAACGCGTAGCAGTCTCCCCGACTCAGCTGCATTTTCACGAGTGATTCCAACGCCTCCCGGTACCACGCCTCCGCCTGGGGGGGAGAGGCCGTCTGAAGGGCCGATTCCAGGGTCTTGTCCCCGAAGTCTTCCAGCACCACGATCCCCTGTTCCGGCAATGAGAAGTAATGCTCAGGTACGGCGAGGCCCAGGCCGGCCAGGAAGGAGCGGATGTTCAAAAAAGGGAAATCCATGGGGTCGGGAGGGCAGGGTTCCGTCACGACCACCAGGACGGCGGAGGGGAAAGGACCCGCGGAAAAGAAGATCCGATAGTATCGCCTCGCCGAGGCGTCCCCCGGCATGGGCGTTAAGCGGATGCTGTCGATTCCTCTGTCCAGGTGGTTCCGGAATTCCTCGATGAGCTCCTTTTGGCGGATTCCGGAAAGGGCGTCGGGCCAAAGGGGCACGGGTGCGGCAAACGGCTCGGGCTTCATACCTTGTCCGTCGGCTCCAGCGGAAACCCCCGCAGTTCAAGGTTTCGGGTGACGAGCATTTCGCTCTGAAGCTTCGCGTCTTTGGGCACTTGAACGCCGGGTCCGATGATAACACGGCGCGCAGTGCAACCGTCCCCCACCTCCACATTCTCCCACAGAAGGCTTTGGGAGAGGCGGACGTTCCGGCCGACTCTTCCCCCGGGGCCTATCACCACGTTCGGCCCGAGCCGGCTGCCCGGCTCGATCCGGCAGGCGTTTCCAATCAAGACCGGCTCTTTGATCTCCACTGCGGGGATTTCCGCGCCGCGCGGATGCCGGACCTCCTGAATCGGCCGTCCGGATTGTAAGGGTTCTTCCGTTCCGGCGCGCGGGCTATACTTTCCGCCCAAGACTTCCCAATTCGCTCTCAGATAAGCGGCCGGCGTTCCGACGTCCCGCCAATCCCCCTCGGTCCACCATCCATAGATGTCTGCCTCTCCTTGAACCAGCCGGGGGTAAACCTCCTCTGAGATGCTGCAATAGCGGCGCGGGGGAAACTCTTTGAGCATTTCCGGCTCCATGAAGGTCACCCCGGTGAACAGAGCGTTGGTGAGACCTGGTTCGTCCGGCTCGGCTCCGTGGCTCAGGAAACGGCGGATACGGCCGCTCGCGTCGACTGCCAGATCGGGCTGCCTGGGCGTTTCAGAATACTTACGGATCAGCAGGGTGGCCAGCGCGCCTCTCTCCCGGTGGAAGCGCAGGGCAGCCCCCAGGTCCAGTCGGAGGAGGATGTCGGAGTTGATGGCCAAAAAGGTCTCTTTCCCCAAAAGCGCCTCCGCCTTCTTGAGCCCCCCGGCCGTCCCCAGGATTTCGGGTTCCAGGGAGTACTCAATCCGGACGTCTAAGGCGGTCCCGTCTCCCAGGGTTTCCTGAATTTGGCCGGGGAGGTGATGAAGGTTGATGACGAGGTCCCGGTAGTTGTGAGATTTGAGAAAATTGATGGTGTATTCAATCAGAGGGCGGTTGGCGACCGGAACCAGGGGTTTCGGGCGATACTCGGTCAAGGGGCGTAGACGCTCGCCCAGGCCGGCAGCCAGGAGGAACACATTCAAGGGGCGCGCCTTTCAGGTCTTCACGGTCGGCCTTTTACCGCGTGTAAATTGCTTCGATCACCACCCGCGCGACCTCTTCCAGGCTCCGGGCGCTGACCTTGTCCAGGGTGTCCTGCGATGTGTGCCAAGGGGGATAGTCGAAGTCGATGATGTCGGCTGTGGGGATGCCGGCATCGTTCAAAGGGATGTGATCGTCCAAAACGTAGTGCTTGACATCCGGGCGGAAAGACCGGGCCCCTGCCCGCTTTGCCGCATCCCAGATTTTCCGGACGACCTCCGGGGCCTTTCGCGCCGAGTAACCTTCCACGTGAATGTTGAGGTCCCGGTCCCCCACCATGTCCAGAAGGATACCGAAGGCCGGGCGGGGTCCCTTCCAGGCGCGGGCGAAGTGAGTTGAGCCGATGAACCACTCCTCGCCGATCCCGTAGTCCTCGCCGTCAAAAAGGACGATCAGAAGGTCTCTCGGGGGTCGCCTCTCTCGCATGGCCCTGGCCAACTCCAGAAGGATTGCCGTCCCCGAGCCGCCGTCGTTTGCCCCGGGGACGGGGAGGCGGCGTCGGGACCGGTCGGGGTCCCGCGAGGCGAAGGGATGGGTGTCCCAATGAGCGGCGAGGAGAACCGGAGGGTCTGTGCCGGGGCAGGGGGTTGCGGGGTCCGATTGGGCGTTGGGTTCTGCCCGCCGGGACATCCCACGGGCGCAGATCCATCCGATCACATTGGTCAGGTCAAAGTCTTGGAACCGGAATTTCTGGAGGACGACCCGGTCGGCGTACCGCCGGAGCTCTCTCTCCAGGAAGCGCCCGGCCGCCTCGTGACCCGGACGTCCGATGGTGCGGCTGCCGAAGGAAAGTTGCTTTCGGATCAGGTCGAGCGCCCGGCGCGCATCGAAATCGGGACGGCTTTGCGCATTCCCTTCAGCTCGACCGCCCGCTCCGGCTATAGGGGGCCCGGGATCTGCCGCCGCTTGCGGGATGGAACGGACGAGGCATAAGGAAATAACAAAAGAAATGGAGAGGTAACAGATTTTCCGTGGAATATTGCGGAGGATGGGATGGTGCATGCGTTTACACGCTTTTCAGGAATAATGGGTGTAAGAGCCAGAATCTATTGAGGGAGCCTGGCAATCCTCGAGATGAAGGCTTCTGGGCGCCTGTTTCCCACTTCGGAAACAAATGATTAAATAAAGAGTTGGATGCAGAGCCCCGGAAGGCGCCAAATGACATTACTTACTTCTATGGCACATGATACCATTGTTCCCGCCGGTTGTGGAGGCCGTCGGAATCGCCCTCTTCGCCCTCATTCTGTGCGTATCCACTTCTCAATTTTGGTGAAAATGCCAAGGTGAGAAACCTCCATCCGGAAGGGAGGGAAGTCCATCAATGGACCCCGAGAGGTTGAAAATCTACGTCGTCGTTGACGAAACCCTTGCGGAAAGGTCCGGGCACAAGTCCCTTCAAGAGCTCGTCTCGGCGATTCTCCTGGGCGGGGCGACGGCAATTCAGCTACGAGGGAAGAATGTCAAAGCGAAGGACCTCGTCGCCCATGGCGGGCGCATCCGGGCCCTGACCGCCGACTCCGGCGCCCTTCTCATTGTCAACGACCGTTTGGACGTTGCGCTCGCCGTGGGTGCGGATGGGGTGCACCTCGGGGCCGATGATCTGCCCCTCGCCCCGGCTCGGAAGATTGCACCCAGAGGGTTCATCATCGGCGGCTCAGTGGACACACCGGACGAGGCCCGTCAAGCGGAGGCTGAGGGAGCCGATTACTTGGGGGCCGGTCCGGTATTCCCTACCGAGACGAAACAAACGTCCAACCCAGTCATCGGGCCGGCCGGGTTGGAAGCGATCGTGAAGGCGGTGTCGATTCCTGTCGTGGGAATCGGAGGAATCAACCCCGGGAACGTCGGCGAGGTCATTTCCACAGGAGCCGCTGGGGCGGCGGTGGCCTCGGCGGTGGTTTCGAGCGCCGATCCCGAGGCCGCAGTCCGGGCCCTGCGCTCCTCGTCCGGGATGGCTTGACTCTCATTGCTCCAAGCGTTTGGAATCTCCCGATGTCCGCGCCGGTGTGTCCGCCGCGGAAATTTGACAGCGCCGGGACGGGGTTATATATCACCCTGGTCTGAATTTCCGGGTATATCGGGCTCTCCCTCGCCAATTCGGTCCAGGGTTCCGCGGGAATTGTTGACCGCAGGAGTGCAATCGTCCCCGTTCGTCTTGAAGCCCGCTGTCGCGCTCGATGGACAGATGGCGGTGCGCTTTGGGCCGGGGGAAGGGCGATGAAGGTTTTTTCCGCCATCTGTGAGGGGGCTGTGGTTTGAAAGTCATCGTCCTGGGGTGCGGGACATCGACCGGGGTCCCCAGCATCGGTTGCCGCTGTTCGGTCTGCACCTCGGACAACCCCAGAGACCACCGGCTGAGGGCGTCGGTCTGGATGTCTTGGGGGAGGCGGGGAATCCTCGTAGATTCTTCCACGGACCTGCGCCATCAGGCCTTGAAGTTTCAGCTTCCGCGCGTGGATGCGGTCCTCTATACCCATTCTCACGCCGACCACATCCACGGGATCGACGAGCTCCGCGCCTACAACGCGATTCAAAAATCGGAAATCCCCTGTTACGGTTCGGCCCGGACCATCGCCTATCTGGGGCGGGCGTTCAAGTATATTTTTGCCCCGGAAGATAACGGGATGACCTACATCCCGCGCCTTGTCCCGAACGTGATCGACGGTCCCTTCAGCCTATTCGGAAGGGAGATCATTCCACTGCCAGCCTCTCACGGTCCCTATGGGCCGGTTTTAGGATTTCGTGTGGGTCTTTTCGCTTACTTGACGGACGTGGCGTCGGTCCCTGAAAGAACGCTCGGACTCATGCGGGGCCTGGAAGCGCTGATCCTCGACGCCCTGCGGCCGTCCCACCACCCTGCGCATCTTACGATTGAGACAGCCAGCGAACTGGCCCTGCGCATCGGAGCGAATAGAACCTACTTCACCCACATGAGTCATGATGTGGACTACGAGGAGACGAACGCAAACCTGCCCGCTGGGGTTGAGTTGGCCTATGACGGCCTTCAGCTCACCTTTCAGGAGCCTGGCGGGAACTGAACGCGCCGGAAGAAGAGCGTGGGCGAGTTGGTAATCTTCGATACGAAGTGTTTTAATCCAGGAAAAGTGCGGGCAATTGCGAATCTGCCATTGACTTGCTCACTATTTTGGCATTATTCTCGGGCAACGGACTTTTTTCCAGGTGAATTGTGGGGCAGGGATTTTCACTGCTCGGCTGTTGTCTTGTGCTAGCGGTTGAGAGAAGGAGGAAGCGTGGCAGACCCACTCGCTGTCAAGGTGGACGATAATCTTGAGCGCGCGATCAAGTCTTTGAAGAAAAAGATGGACAAGGAGGGTATCTTCAAGGAGCTCCGCAAGCGCCGCAATTACGAAAAGCCAAGCGTCCGTCGCAGGGCCAAGCGGGCCCGGGCCATTCGCGCCCAGCGGCGCGCCGCTTCCGCCTAGGCTTAACCCCCCCGAACTTCTTTAACCTTCCCCCCACAGCTTCTTCCATCCCATATGAGTCGAGGGCGCTTCCCGCGGGTCGGTGACTAACGCTCAGGGCGACAAGGCCGTCAATGAATTCCCGGCTCCCTTAGTCATCGCCCGAAGGGATGTTCTGTGCCCGCTCCACCGCTTCCTTGATAAGACGCTTCAGCCGTCCGGGCTCCACCCTGTACTTGAAAACCTTTTCCCCGTTCAGAAAGCCGACCGGAACCTCTTCGCCATATCGAGCGAGGAGGCCCGCGTTGTGGGTGATGTCCACTTCCGTCAAGCTCAGGCGGTAACGCTCACAGATCGGGCGCAAGGCATCCTTGGCCTGCTCGCACAGGTGGCAGTCTCTCTTCGAGTACAGGACCAGGGTCGGCATCCGCTGCGTCATGGGAAGAGAGTCATCGAGAGGTCTCGAACGCGAAACGGACCGAAAGGGGCAGGGTCAGTCCGGGCGGCTCGTTTCCAGATTCACAGGAAGTGAGGCATGACCTCTTTGGCCAGCAGCTCGATGGCCTCCAGGCGGTTAGGGCCGAGAATCTGATAACAAGCGGGCGCTTTGAGTCCTTCCTGAGCGAATTGGTCTAATTTCTCGCATACGTCTTCCGGTGTGCCGGAGACCGTCAGCTTGTCCACCCAATCCTCGGGTAAGGCGGCTTCCCCTTTCTGGGTCTCCCCGGCAGCGGAATGCCGGCGGATCCGGTCGCGGACCTCGAGTCGCTCCTCGTCGGGAATGCCCGCAAAGCGATAACGGCGCGGCTCCGCGGCGTCCCGCGCGCAGTAGGACGCCACGAGCCCCCGGGCAACGTTCCTCGCCGCCCGTCGATCCTTGTCCACCGAAACAATGAGGTAAGAGCGGATGTCGAAAGTGTTCAGGTCTTTCCCCCCGCGTTCGGCCCCTTTGCGGATGTAGGTCATGGCGTCCTTCAAGAACGCGGGCGTCAGGAAGAAGTTCAAAAGGAGCCCGTCGGCCGTCTCGGAGGCCATCTGAAGCGTCCTCGGCCCCATGGAGCCGACGTAGATGGGAAGGTCGCGCCGGACCGGCTCGAAGCCCAGGGTGACCCCCGCCCCCCCGAACGTGAAGACTTTGCCGGAGTAGCTTTGTCCCTCGCCCCGAATGACCATCCGAACCATTTCAATGGCTTCTCGAAGGGTTGTGATGGGCTTGGCATCCTTGACCTGGTGCTTGTTCAGTTGGGCGTGAGCCGTTCCCAGACCCAGGGTGAAGCGGCCACCCGACATCTCATCCAGGGCCGCCGCCTCCATGACCAGGATCCCCGGGTGGCGGGTGAAGGGGGAGACGATTCCCGATCCCAGGCCAACGGACTGGGTGTGATGGGCCACGTTGGCCAGCGTCAGGAAACAGCCCCGGGCGTGGTAGCTCTCGGAGATCCAGACCCGCTGGAAGCCGTGACGCTCGGCGGCCCGGGCGCAGGGGAGGATGACGTCCAGCGGCAGGATCGGACTGAGGCCGATGTCGAATCCGGTGAATTTCGCCATGACGGAACCTCTATCTGGATGTCAGGAGGGGGAGAGCTGGCGCTCCAGCCTCATGGAAGAGGCGGCTTCCGGAAAACGAAACTCCTGGGCGGAAGCCCTCTCCAGCCCCGCGTTCACCAGGGCCTGCGAGTCGAGCAGGGCCTCGGCCGCCTGGACCTCCTCCAGGTGGCACCGGGTGGCGGGGTGTTTGGGGACGAAGAGGGAGCAGCAGTCTTGATCCGGCTGAATGGAGATTTCATACGTCCCGATGCGCTGGGCCTGGGCGGAGATCTCCATCTTGTCCATGCCGATGAGGGGACGGAGGATGGGCATGTCCGCCGCTTCTTGGATGACGCCGATGTTGGTCAAAGTCTGGGAGGCCACCTGCCCGAGGCTCTCCCCCGTCACCAGGGCCTTCGCTCCGTGACGCCGCCCCAGGGCCTCGGCGATCCGAACCATGAGGCGGCGATACACAATGACCCGCAGGGGCGGAGGGACGCTCAGAACGACCTGCCGTTGGATTTCGCCGAAGGGCACCAGGTACAGAGTTGAGTGGTACTGGTGACGTGTCAGGCCCTCCGCCAGGTCCGCCGCCTTCTCGGCGGAAGCCCTGCTGAGGAAAGGCGCCCCGTGAAAATGAATGAACAGGGTCTCGCATCCGCGCTGGAGAATCCGGTAGGCGGCCACCGGGGAATCGATTCCTCCGGAAAGCAGGGCGCAGACCCTACCGCTGACCCCCACCGGCAGTCCCCCCGGACCGGAAACCTTGCCGAAGTAGAAGAAGGCCTCTCGGGGGATGATTTCCAGGTGGACGGTGAGGTCGGCCCGATCCAGGTTGACCGCAGCGCCCGTCAGCGCCTTGAGATAGGCGCCGACCTGTTGGTTGACTTCGGGTGAGGTGAGGGGGAATTGTTTGTACCCGCGGCGTGTGGCGATGCGGAAGGTCTCGAAGTCGTTTCCCGCCGCCCGCCAATCCATGACCGCACGGCCGACTCTCTCCTGGATCCTTTCCAGGTCCAGGGCCACCCGTTCTCCCAGAGAGAAGTTGGCGATCCCGAAGGTCTGGGCCAATCGCTCCCGGACCGCGTCCCACGCGTCCTCATCCCCCAGTTCGAGAACGATACGGCCCGAGACCTTTCGCACCAGGCGGACGTCCAGGTCCGAGGTGGCGCGGCGCAGGTTCCTGGCCAGGCTCTCGATGTAGAATGGCCGGTTCCCCTTTTTCAGGGCGATCTCGTGGTAGTGGACGACGACGCAGCGCACGGAAGGGAAAATCCTTTTCCTTGGGGAGTCTCCTGTGCCTTTCGGTCAGGTCATTGTATACGACGGCCCGGCGGTCGTCGATCCCCACCGATCTGCGCGACGCAACCGGCAAGAATGTAACGGGCCTGAGCCGCCTGCGGGAAGGGACGATTTCCCTGTAACGGAGGACCTCGTCAGGTGTCTGGACTCACACCGGCCGGACAACGGGGTTTCGCAGAATTCCGATCCCTTCCACCTCCAGCTCGACCACGTCGCCCGGCTGGATCCACCGGTTGAGTTCCAACCCGCATCCTCCCGGTACGGTCCCAGAGGCCAGAAAGTCCCCGGGCCGGAGCGTTTCGCTTCTGGAGACATCAGCGATGAGGTCGGCGAACTTGAAGTGCATATCGCCCGAATTTCCCTGGCCCCATATTTCCCCATTCACCCGGGCGACCATCGCAAGGTCGTCGGCGTCGATCTCGTCGGGCGTCACGAGAAAGGGGCCCATCGAGTTGCCCGCGTCGAAGTCCTTTGCCTTTCCCGGCCCCATCCGCAAGGACATGATGCCACCCTGGACGTCCCGGGCGGTCCAGTCGTTGAAGATCGTGTAGCCGGCGATGTGCTCCGCGGCCTCCTCCCGGGGGATGTCCTTTCCTTTCCGCCCGATGAAAACGCCGAACTCCAGCTCGAAGTCCAGTTTTTCCGTGTACGCGGGCCAAGGGACCGGCTCGTCCGGTCCGATGACGTTGTCCACGCTGGCACGGTAGTAGGCCGGGATCTCGTACCAGAGGCGGGGGATCTCATGTGTATGACCCAAGACGCGGGCGGTGCCCCTGAGATGGCCCTCGAAAGTCAAAAAGTCTCGGATGGACGAAGGCCTGGGGACCGGGGGCAAGAGGCGGACGTCCTGTGCAGAGTGCCGGAGGCGCTCCCCGCGAGGGCCCAGAAGGCCCGGTTCCCGGCCGTTGAGAAACGCCAGGGTCGCCTCGACGGCCGATGTCCCCGCCCGGCCGTTTCGGAAAAAGGCCGTCATGTCGTCGGGGACGGTGGCGGCGGCGAGAGGGTAGGGATCGTTCGCCTGTTTTGTTTCCAACAGGTAAAGCGCGTAGGCGGGCTGGAGGTCCACGAGAAGGTTGTTTTGCCAGGCGGCCAGCCGCCGGAGGGGACCGGCCGGCGTGCGGATCTCGATCGTGGCAAGCTTCACACCTGGTGGCCTCCGTCCGCAGGTGGAGTCGGGCGATGAAACGCGGTCAGTCGCGAAGGATGCGCGTGCCCGTCTCTCCCTGTAGCGCCCCCCGAAGAGATTCCATCGAAGTGATCAGGACCTCTCTACCGCCCCTTTCCAGGTATTGCAGAGCGGCTTCGATCTTCGGGCCCATGCTTCCTTCGGGGAACTGGCCTTTGGCCAGATAAGTCCGGGCCTCGGCCATCGTGAGTTGGGGAAGCGGCCGCTGCGTTGGCTTGCCGTAGTCCAGGGAGACTTGATCGACGCCCGTCAGGATGATGAACGTGTGCGCTTTGAGGTCGTTCGCCAGAAGCGCGCTGGCATAGTCTTTGTCGATCACCGCCTCCACGCCAACGTAGCTGTCACCTTTGCGCACCACCGGGATACCCCCGCCCCCGACGGTGATCACGACCAACCCCGCTTCCACCAGCTTTTCAATCGCCGGCAGCTCCACGATCTTGATGGGCTTGGGAGAGGGGACGACCCGGCGATAGCCGCGGTTGGAGTCGGGCACGATCCGCCAGCCCATCTCCTTCTCCGCACGCCGGGCTTCCTCTTGGCTGTAAAAGGAGCCGATGGGTTTGGTGGGATTTTCAAAGGCGGGATCCCTTTCGTCCACCTCAACCTGTGTCACGACAGTGGCCACAGAGCAAGGCATCCCGACCTCATTCGCTTCGTTCTGCAGGCTTTGCTGGATCATGTAGCCGATGGCAGCCTGGGTGTCGGCCACGCAGATGTCCATCGGCATCGGGGGGAGGATGTCCCGGGTTCTCTCCATTCGGAGGAGGATCCGCCCGACCTGAGGTCCGTTGCCGTGGGTGAGAACCAGACGGTAGCCTTCCCGGAACAGGGGGACGATACAGCCGCAGGCGTGACGCACCTGTTCCCACATCTGTTCTGCGGTGCTGTTTCCGGTGGGGTCGACAGCGTTTCCGCCGAAGGCGATTACAGAGAGTTTGGGGGGGTTCTCCGCCAAGGCCGGACCCTCACGTTTTCACCGGGGATGCCTGTTCGGCCAGGGCCCTCACCGCCGCCTCGAACGGCTCCATGGGCGCGCGGAGCAGCCCGGCCCCCACCTGTCCGACACCAGGAAGCCTATGGGCGATCCCCGTGTTGATGGCCGGGGCGATGCCCGTTTCCACGACCTTGCGGATGTCGATCCCGCTGGGCGTCCCGGCGAAATTAAGGCACGGCAGCGTGAGCGTCGGATTCTGCGCCCAGGTGATCTCCAGCATTTCCCGTGTCATGGAAAGGGCCCGGTCCACCGTCCCCCCGACGAACTGCACGATGGCCGGAGCGGTTCCCATGGCGAAACCGCCGATGCCCGCCGTTTCCGTAATCGTGCTGTCGCCGATGTCGGGGTTTGCGTCCTCCGGGCCGAACCCTGGGAAATAGAGGCCCTCCACCGTTCCGGCCGGCGCGGTGAACCAGCGCCCTGCCAGTCCGCTGACGCGGATGCCGAAGTCCGTGCCGTTTCTGGCCATGGCGGTCACGATCGAGGAGCCCTCAACTCCATGGGCCGCGTCTGCGGCCGCCTTGCAGGCGGGCATGGCGAGGTTCAAAAAGAAATGGTCGTTGCCCGCGATGAACCGGGTGACGCGCTCCAGAGCCGCCCGCCTCTTGACCCCCCTCGCCAGATGGTGGGCGAGAGTCCGGAGCAACGTCGCAGTGGCGGCGACGTTTCGATTGTGACATTCGTCTCCCATGTGGAGCGCCTTGGCGATGATGGCCTTCACGTCCACCCCGCCCGCCTCCTGGACGGCGGCCTGGAGCGCCGGCGCCAGCTCCTTTTCCATCCAGCGCAGCCGGTTAATCACTTCCCCGCCATAGGCCCCGTAGCGCAGAACCTTGCCCAGTCCCTCGTTCAGTGTCGCGAAGGACCGGTTTCCCCGATCCGTATTTCGCAGGATGAAAACCGGCATCCTGGGGGAAATAATCCCGGCCATGGGACCCACCGCCCCGTGGTGGTGACACGAATCCAAGCGGACCTTCCCTGACCTGGCCAGACGCTCAGCCCCGGACGGGGTCCGCGCGCGCCTTTCGTACATCAGCGCCCCCGGGACCGCCCCCCGCATGGGACCGCACATCCTTTCCCAGGAGATGGGAGGGCCTGCATGCAGGATCGTGTCGTCGTCCATTCCGGGAATCACCTCCCGGGCGACGCCGACGTCTTCCCAGACGGGATGAGCGCTGACGATGGCCTCGACCGCCCGGCCGTTGGGCTTGTCACAACCCTTGAGGTTGTCCAGCATGGCGGCAAGCTGCGGATTTCCCCCGGCGGGGGGGGTCCAGTCCACCGAGACCACGTCGGCCCCTTGGACCCGCAGCGAATCGGCAAAGGCGTCAAGACCCAGGTTGATGACCCTTAACGGACCCTTCAGCAGGTTTGCTCGCTGCTCATTCACCGTGCGCTCCTCGTCAAAGGGAAGGGGCGAAGTCCGGGAAAATTCCGCACGATTTTTCAGTATACAGTGATTTTGACCCGCGTGCAGGCGTTTCGGCAGTGGGTCAGTTTGGAACGGATTAAGCCCCGTACGCAGCTTCGCCCACGGCTCTGTCATCAATTGGTGTAGCCCCGTTCTGAGCGAGGACACTAGGTCCGAGCGGAGATCGGGGCGCGCCCGGCCGCGATTTCCGCGGAGCCTGCACGGAGCGAAGCGAATGTGCTCAAATCGCGGCTACGACGGAGGAAGGCAGGGGTCATTCAGCAAACTGACCCACTACCGATGTTTCGGATACGGGTTCAGACAGCCTCGGAGGGCGCCGCCAACTGGCGCGACGGTTCTTCCGCCCGACTGAGAAAGCGGACGGTCAGGGCAGATGCCGTCGTCAGCGCCGCCATGAAAAAGAAGGTAGATTTCAAGCCCAGTCGGTCCGCCATCACACCGGCTGCGAGGGGGCCGAGCCCGGCGAAGGCCTGGTTGAAGGCGAAGATGAAACCGATGGTCGTTCCGCCCAGATCCGGGGGGGTGAGGTCGAGTCCAAGCGCCATGATGATCGGGCGCAGGGAGATCAGGCTGAAACCCAGAACCGAAACGGCGACGCCCAGGGGAGCTCCGGAGGGCAAAAACGGGATCGAGACCATGCAGGCGGTTGACATGCACAGACCGCCTATGAGGACGCGCCTTCGCCCGGCTCGATCCGAGAGCCACCCCGAGAGGGTTTCCGGGACGGTTCCCGAGAAAATCAGGAGGAAAAAGTAAAACCCCACCCAGGAAGGGTCCAAGCCGAAATGAAACGCGAGGTACAGGGGCAAGAAGGCTTCGAGGGTCCGGTAGCTCATCGTCCGGAGGCAGGAGACCGCCGCTACGCCCACGATGGCCCGGCCTCGCTTGAAGCCCACGGCAAGACGCGATGTATAGTGGCGGACGCTTCCGCTCACCGCCGTCGAAAGGGACGGGAGAAACAAAAGCAGGAGCAGCGCCGAGAACAAGGGGGGAAAAAGGTGGATTTTCATGACCTCCCGCCAGCCCGCAAAACCGAGGAGGTACCCGATGAACAAGGGCGCCATGGACTGAACGAGACTGGCGCCGCTGCCGTGCAGACCCAGGGCAAACCCCCGCCGGGTGGGATAGTCCTGCGAGATGGCTGACATGGCTGGGGGGTGCCATGCGGAGTTCAGCATTCCGGTCACAAAAAATGGGACGACGAGGAAGGCAATGCCGTCCGCAAACCCCATCGATGCGTACATTGCCCCCATCAGGGCGAGGTCCGCCACCAACAGGGGTTTCCGTTTGCCCAGAAGGTCCGTCATCACCCCCGAAGCCGCGCTGCCGACGGAGGCCCCCAACGCGCGGAGGGTAATCAAGAGGCCGACTTGGGTGAAGGTGAGGCTCAGATCACGGGCGATCAGCGGCAGGACCGGGCCCATGAGGCCCAAAAACCAATGGGTGTTTGCGTGTCCGAATGTGAGGGTGGCCAGCGCACGATGCCGGTGTGAACGGCTCGGCGACCCGGACCCGGAGGAGCTTTCCGTGGGCTTTTCCGCATGGAATTTCGTCAAGGGCGGCTCTTCGGCGAGGGAACGTGTGCCTTTCGGCCAGTTCCGGGCAGATTCGGCAAGCCTGCCGGATGGTCACGACAGAATCCGGCAAGAAGGTTCCCGTTCATTCTTGCACCTGTTGGACTCGCATTATTTGTGGGGGAAGGACTCCAGCCCTGGATTGTCGAGGGCCCTGAGATCGTCGGCGGTGGGCGATGGGATGGCCGAGAAAGAGATCGACTGAGAAAGCGTGGCGCCCCCCTTGGAGCTCAACGCCCATTGGGCAAGGCTTTGAGGATCCTTCGCACGTTCTGCCGGTAGAGGCGTTCGTGCCCCTCGTCGGGGGCAATGGTCTTCCGATAAGCCGCCACGAACCTGTCGGTGTCAGACTTGAACTCCAGCACGCGGATGACCTTCTCGACCTTGCCGTCGCTGCCCACGTCGACAAATTCGTCGAAGTAGAGGCTTCGGAGTTGTCGGTTGTTCAGCCAACGGTCTTCCTGTTCGTTGGCAAGGACGGCGGTTTTCTTGCCGGGCACTTTCAACGTGAGGACGCGTTGTCCCCAAATGGAATCCCGCACTTTGCCCTCGACCTCGGAACCGTCTACCCTGAATTTCAACGAACGGTAGCTGGCCTGGAAGTGGCCCCGCTCATGAAGGCTCCCTCGCTCCAGGATTGCGGCGGCAAGCTGGCCCGACGGGGACCGGTTGCGGCCCTTTTGGAAATTTTGCCAGCCCAAGTAGATGGCCAGGAGGACGATGACGGCGGTGATCGCAGCGCCGGTTTTGCTCCGAAAAAAACTGGAGAGGCCCGCCTCCAGAGATCTCTCGACGGCTTTGCCGAGCTCCGGGGCCAATCCCCTTTCCATTTCCAGTTCCGGGCGAATCGCGGAGATCGCCGCATAATCCGGCACCTGTCCCGACTTCTTTCGCCGCGTTTTTCCCTTGTCCTC
Organism: Nitrospinota bacterium; assembly: GCA_046758845.1. GTDB lineage: Bacteria > UBA8248 > UBA8248 > JACPRG01 > JBHIBA01. Next base: position 2,930 of record JBHIBA010000043.1, on the reverse strand, counting down.
ATCCGCTCCTTTCTCAAAGACCTCTTTATTGAGATAGGTCTTCTTGATGTTGAAGACTCTGCCTTCTGGGTGCTTGATGAGGCAAAGCTCCCCCTTCCAGGCTCTTAGCAGGGAAACCTTGTCGCCCTTTTTGAAGTCGTGCTGCTCGGGCTCTTGGCCCTTCTTCATCCGGGTAAAGGCGGCGAAATCCTCTACGACGTTTGCCTCAATGGCCACGGTTCAAAATCCTTTGTTATTTTCTCTGGACCGAATCTACGGGGACTTGTCCGTGTTCATGATGTCCAATTATGTAATGGATTCCGGCGACGCAGTCAAATGAACGGCCGAAATTTCTTCCGGATGGGATGAAAAGGCCCGGCTTCCCGGCTGATGTTGACCTTCGGTTTCTCTGTGTGGTGGAATGAGGGTCCGCGCAGTCGGGGGATTGGAAGGGGAGACTCGAGATGAAGAGCGCTCTTGAGTTGGCGATGGAGAAGACGACAAAGTTTGTTTCGGAAGATCGCGCTGACCTGTCCGAGGAGCAGAAGAAACGAATTGGGGAGATCGAAGGGGAGTTCCGAGCGAAGGTGGCGGAAGCCGAAATCATGCGGAAGCAAAAAATTCGCGAAATACACTCCGAGGATCCGGCTTCAGCGGTCTCCGCGGCCCAGACCCTAAGGGAGGAATTTCTGAAAGATAAGGAAGCGTGGGAAAGCAAGAAAATCCAGGAGATCGAGAGGGTCAAGGGGAAGAAGGCGTGACCATGCGTGAAGCGGCCTCCGGGGCGGACCCCCCCCGTTTCTCGTCCCAGGGCGGATGGTCCAGGCGCATTCGCCGATTTCTGCGCGCAGTATGGCGAAATCTTGGAAGTGGGTGAGCGGCGGGGGTTTGATCGACCTCCACTCCAGGTCTGGAGTCCAAAGAAACCGAACACTCAAAGCGAAAAGGAAAAGCCGCCGTTTCTTCCTCCTCAGACTGAGGCGCGCGGGAATTATCCTCTGTTGGCCTTTTCCGTCGATTCGCCCATTGATGCTCGACCGGCGCGGAAGGACCACCGGCGGGAGACGTTGTCGTTCCCGCCGCATCCTCTAGCGAGTCTTCGCGCCCCGTGTAAGCCGTTGGCCTGTGACCCTCTCTTTTGCCGCTGTGGGTAAAGATTTCCCTTTGAGGATGACCCGTCCGGATGTTTGCCCGTCTGGCTTCTTGTGAGAGGAGTGGCCGCCCGGTTCCACTTGCCGGTCCAATTTGAAAGTGCGGCTCGATTCGGGAAAGGGGGGAAGACGAAATTCCCTTCGCCGGTGTTGCGGGCCTTTCCCATGCGGGACTCTTTTCCGATGGTCCCCTGCGAGGTAACGCCCGATGAGCGCGGCCGTCGCAGTTGTAGGGAGTCGATAGGTTGAAGCTGCGAGAGACCCTGTTTACGGCCGAAGCCGTCGAACGCCGCGTTAAGGAATTGGCCGAAGAGATCCGCTCAGATTACGAAGGGAAGGATCTGCACATCGTTACGGTGATGAAGGGTTCTTTGTTCTTCACCGCGGACCTCATCCGGGCCCTGGGGCGGCGCATCACGTTGGGGTGCTTGATTGCATCCAGCTATCGGGAGAAGACAGTCAGCGAAGGGACCGTCGAGCTCTTGACCCAGGGGATGGGAGAGGTCAGGGGCCGCGACGTCCTGGTGGTGGATGACATCGTAGATACCGGGTACACCCTGGCGAAAATCCGTGAGGTGCTCCTTTCCTATGAACCCGCTTCCTTGAAGTTCTGTGTTTTTCTGGACAAGCGGGAGATGCGGGCCGTGTCCTTCGACGTGGAGTACGTCGGATACATCATCCCGCCCGAGTGGGTCGTCGGATACGGGTTGGATTGCGCCGAGCAGTATCGGGAGTTGACTTCGATCCGCGTGGTTGACCCCGCCGGGAAAGAGGATGGGTCGTGAGGCGCCCCGAGTTTCGGCTCGACGTTGCCCGAGAATGTGCCGAGCACAGGATGTCCGGGCCGCCGAAAATTGTGAAATGACGTTTTGGATGGAGTGATGGGCCTGTTGACTCGCGAGCTTTTCCGCGCTCTGAAACCCATCGTGGTGATGGTCCATCTGCTCCCTCTGCCGGGAAGCCCGTTGCACGATGAGGAAGGCGGGTTGGAGGCCATCCTGACGCGGGCTGTCGCCGACGCCCAAGCCGCTCAGCAGGGGGGCGCGCACGGGGTCGTCGTGGAGAACTTCGGCGACATGCCCTTCCTCCCGGGGCCGGTGGAGCCCATCACGACGGCCTGTATCACCCGGGCCGTCGGGGCGGTGCGCGAGGCCGTGGACCTGCCGTGCGGGGTGAGCGTCCTTCGAAACGATGCCGCCGCCGCTGTGTCCATTGCATCGGTGGCCGGATGCTCCTTCGTCCGAATCGGCGTCCACGTAGGAACGATGGTCACCGATCAGGGCATCATTCACGGGACGGCTCATGAGACCCTCCGCCTGAGGAAGCTCTTGGGGTCGGATGTCCGGATCTTCGGCGATTTCCAGGTCAAGCACGCTGCGGCCCTGGCGCCCCTTGATTTGGAGCGGGATGCCCGGGATCTGGTGGAACGGGGGTTGGCCGACGTAGTGGTGGTCTCGGGCATCGGAACGGGAATTCCCGCAGACCTCGACATCGTGAGGCGGGTCAAGGCGGCGATTGCCGAAACGCCCGTTCTATTGGGAAGCGGCGTTGATCCTCAAAACGTCGGCGACATGCTATGCGTGGGAGACGGCGCGATCGTGGGATCCGCCGTCAAAGAAGACGGGAAGCTGGGGCGTCCCGTCAGCGCCCAGCGAGTTCGAGAGCTGGTCCGCCGAGCGGAGCGGGTCTGAGCGGGGAAGGGGAGGGCCCCCTGGAATGAGAGAAAATCCCAGGGGGACCTTCCCTCGGCTTCGCTCGGACAAGCTTTGAAAACCGGCCAGATTTCCCAGGGGGCGCTTT
>JBHIBA010000042.1:0-21856 GCA_046758845.1 Nitrospinota bacterium | reverse complement strand
AGCAGACATGGCTCCAACCGCAGTCCGGCCGGCACGCCAGTGCCCAAAAAGCGCCCCCCACAAGAAAGACGGCACGCAAGTGCCCACATATCGCCCCACGCGACTAAGGGGAGCGCCCGGCCTTCGGCAGAAACCCTATCGGGAGGATCGCAGATGCGGAAGAAACGGACGTGGGGGCTCGTCCTTGCGGTTGTGGTCGGTTTCGTCGTCCTGGGGGGCGGGCGGGCCATCGGGGAGAATGGGACGGGACTTTTGGAGCGGGCGCTTCGGGGCCAGGCCGAGTGGGTGGACCTCACCCACCCGCTTCACGAGCGCACGGTCTTCTGGCCGGGGGGAATCCCTTTCAAGAAAACCATGCTGGCGGATTATCCGCAGGGTTTCCGGATGTTCAAGTTCGAGATGGCCGAGAACGTGGGAACTCACGTGGACGCCCCCGCCCATTTCGTTCCGGGGGCGCTGACCATCGACCGGATACCGCTGCGTCAACTCATCGGTCCCGCCGTGGTGGTGGACGTTGCGGAGAAGGTGAAGACCAACCCCGATTATCGGCTGAGCGTCCGGGACCTGAGGGAGTGGGAGGGCCGTCACGGGAGAATTTCCCGCGGGGCCATCGTTATCTTGCGGACCGGGTGGGGAAAGCGGGCCGGGGACCTGGAAAACTACCGAAACATGGACGCCGGCAAGGCGATGCACTTTCCGGGCTTCTCCAGGGAGTCGGCGGAGTTCCTGACGCGGGAGCGGGACATCTCGGGCATCGGAATCGATACGTTGAGCCTGGATTATGGCCCCTCTAAGGACTTCCCCGTCCACAAGGTCATCCTGGGAGCGGAGAAATTTCAGATCGAGAACCTGGCGAACCTCGAGAAGCTGCCGGCCAAGGGGGCGATCGTCTTCGTCCTTCCTTTGAACGTAAGGGACGGCACTCAGGCAGAGGCCCGGGTGATTGCACTGATGCCGTGAGCGCAAAGGGATTGGATTTTCTCCTTCACGAAATTTTCCTCTGTGCAGACATGAAATTGATGCCAGGGGGTCCTCGCCTGTCTTTTGGTTCCGCGCATTTCTCCTTGACACACCTGCCTGAATACATTGAAATATCCCTTTAATTAATTTTTCCAATCGCAGGCGGTGAGGGCGTTTTTTTTGTGCGTCGGCGTCTCGAAACGCCCGGTGGTCCCGGAGCACCGCGACTGGGGCCAATGGCGTGATCGAGGGGCGGTCATGTGGAAAATCCCATTCGCCGCCGCCCCGTTAGTTCGCTTGATTCGCGAATACCAATCGGTGGATTGCGCCGGGGTAGATGAAGAACGTTCAAAATCCCCTATTCGGGACGGCCTTGGCCGTGCTGCTGGCGACCCTGCCCGCAGCGGGGGCGGAGCTTCAAGGGGATGCGTCTCTGGGCAAACAGGTATACCAAGAGCTCTGCGCTTCCTGCCACGGGGAAAAGGGTGATGGAAGAGGCACAGGTTTCAAGGATAAGACGCCCTATCCCCAAGTATTCGCCAACCCGAATTATATGAAGCGGCTGACGCCGCAATACATGTTCGACGTGGTGAAGTACGGAAAGCTTGCGGTCCTGAAGGGCGAAAAACAAACCGGGAAATATAACGTCCTGATTGTGCCGAGCTTTGAAGATTCCCTGGAGGACGACGAAATCCGCGCCCTCATCTCCTATGAAAAATTTCTCCGGAACGGAAAGTGGGCCCCTCCCAAAGGGGGTGAATTTTCGCGCGAAGAGGTGAAGGAGATGTTCGACGGGGCCTGCGCCGAGTGCCACGGACCCACCGGAAGAGGCAATGGTCCCAGCGCGGTCGGTAAACAGGACCCCGATAAGCCGTTCGTCAGCATGGCCCAGCCCGCGCCCGCCGACATGACGGATCCGGTCCTTATGGCCCGGTTTTCCGACGAGTTCATCTTCTGGCTGATCAAGAAGGGGTGGATCGCCGTCATGGAGGAAAAGAAATTCGACACCATGGAACCCTTCGGGCACGTCCTGAGCGACGACGAGATCCGGGGCGTCGTCCGGTACATTTGGGAGGCGTTCATCGAAAAGAGGGAGCAGGTTGTAGAAGTAAAACGTTAGAGCCGCTTTGAGTTGATCCTGAAGTGGTTCTGCCGAAGGGGTGGGGGAGTCCCCGCAGCGTTACGCGCCTGTATGTGGGGGACCAATCTTTTTTTGGATCTGCATTTTCAGAGGGGGAAACAGTAATGAGGGGGAAAGCGATATTGAATTTTGCCGTTGTCGTAGCTGCGTTTTTGATCTTCGCGCTTCAGGGACCGGCCTCGGCCGAAACGCTCCTTGAGCGGGGGACATATCTGATGAAGGGCCCCGTCGCCTGCGGAAACTGCCACACGCCGAAAGGCCCCAAGGGGGAGCTCCCCGGCATGGAGCTGGCGGGGGGATTCAAGATCGAGGAGGAGCCCTTCACCGCCATTACGTCCAACATCACGCCCGATAAGGAGACGGGAATCGGCAACTGGACGGACGAGCAGATCATCCGGGCCATCCGCGAGGGCGTTCGTCCCGACGGCGCCATCATCGGCCCGCCCATGCCTATCGGCTTTTACAGAGGCATGTCCGACCGGGACGTGAAGGCCATCGTGGCCTACTTAAGACAGGTCAAGCCGGTGAAGAACAAGGTCGCCAAGTCGGTCTACCGCATACCGCTGCCCAAGTCCTACGGCCCTGCGGTGGGAAGCGTCCCCGACGTCCCGAAGGATGACAAGCTGAAGTACGGGGAATATCTCGTCAGAATCGCCCATTGCTTTGAGTGTCACACGCCCATGGTCAAGGGGCGCCGGGATTTTAAAAACCAGTTGGGCGCGGGGGGATTTCCCTTCCATGGTCCCTGGGGGACAATCTTCGCTGCGAACGTCACGCCCGATAAGAAGGCGGGCATTGGCGACTGGACGGACCGGCAGGTCAAGATCGCCATCACCAACGGTGTCCGGAAAACCGGGGAGAAGATGCTCCCGCCTATGCCCTACCCCTACTTCAAGAACCTCACGCGGGAGGACCTGGACGCCATCGTGGCCTATGTGCGGACGATCAAACCCAACCCGAAGCTGCGCAAGGTCCGCCACGTCCCGCCGAAGAAGTGAAATTGCCCGCCGTTCAAATATGACGGAGGGCTGATGAAAGGGAGGGGATCACCCCTCCCTTTTTCATTCCGCGCCCTCAGGCGCTAAGCGCGCAGAGCCCGCACCATCCTTTCAATCTAATCTCAATCTTTTTGTGCTCCCCGACTCCTCTGGCACGCCCTTTGCGATTCATAAGTGCATAGGCAAAAGTCAGACACCCTGTGTCGAAACGCGGCCCCCCAGCCAATTGGCAAAAAGATCAATGGGTTAGGGGGGTCGCGCCCCAGAGGATGAGACGGGGCCTCACTCGCGGAAATGCTCGACTCGCGTCCAGGATTTACAAAGTGGATTGCAAAAAGGTAAACGGTGTTTCCCGAACAACCGCCCAAATGGGTTCGATTCCGAGCATTGGACGAGTGGGAGGCATTAGACCTTCGTTTAAGCTTCGAGAACTAACCCTCAGAAAAAAAATGCCTTTCCCTTCGAAATTTTTCTTGACAAGCGACTTACAGTCTGGAATTATCTGTGGGGTAAAGTGGGGAAAAGTGGTTGGCGGTGGGGGCATCCTCTGTGTTTTATGGGAATTACCAAGTTACATTGGATCCCAAAGGCAGGATCAGTGTGCCCGCGCGGTTCCGGGAAATTCTCAACGCCAAGGCCTCGACCCAAATCGTCATCACATTCCTCGAAGGCTGCCTCTTGGCCTACCCCATGGACAAGTGGCAAGAAGTGCTTCGAAGGACCGAGACGCTGGCCACCAGCCAGCCGGACGTCCGCACCTTCCTACGTATTTTTCACTCAAGGGCCTCCGAATGTCAAGTCGATCGGCAGGGTCGCATCCTCATTCCCGAAAATCTCCGGGAGCGCGCCGGCCTGGAGAAAGAGGTCTTCATCGTCGGCGTCGGTCAGAAGTTCGAGATCTGGAGTCGTCTGCGCTGGGATCAGGACGTGGAGCCGGCCGAGGAGCGGGTGGTGGAAATCGCGAGGGTGGCAGACATCCGGTTCTGAGCCCCGGGCACACGTTAAAACGAAAGGCGCCCATGCCAGCAACCGTGGCAGCTTCCGAAACAATGGCTGAGAAGATTCCGCACTGCCCAGTCATGGTCGAGGAGACGCTGGAGTTTCTCCGCCCACGGCGGGGCATCTTTGTCGACGCGACGGTAGGCTACGGCGGCCACGCGGAGGGTCTTCTTGAGGCCGGTGGGCCGGATCTCCGCCTGGTGGGCATCGACCGGGACGCCGAAGCCCTCGGATTCACCCGTGATCGACTGTTTTCCTTCGCCGACCAGGTCACCCTGGTGAAAGAGAACTTCTCTGAGCTTTCGAGCGTTCTGGACCGCCTCGGCGTAGAGCGCATCGACGGAGCCTTGTTCGACCTGGGGATGTCCTCTCCTCAGCTTGACCGAGCGGACCGGGGCTTCGGCTGGACGCATCCCGGCCCCTTGGACATGCGCATGGACAGGGACCAGGAAAAAACCGCCGCCGCCCTCGTCAATGAGCTTTCGGAGGGCGAGTTGCAGAAGGTCCTGGAAACCTTCGGCGAAGAGCGGTTCGCTAGACGGATCGCGCGGCGGATCGTTCAAGCCCGCCGAAAATCCCCCGTCCGGACGACGGCCGAGCTGGCGGCGCTGGTGGCCTCGGCCATCCCCACGCGGCTCTGGTCCCGCAAGCGCCACCCCGCCACGCGGACATTCCAGGCGCTGCGAATTGCCGTGAACGATGAGCTGGACACTTTGCCGAAGGCGCTGGAAGCCGCCATCCATCGTCTTTCTCCCGGAAAGCGGCTCGTCGTCCTGTCCTACCACTCGTTGGAGGACCGGATCGTCAAGCAGACTTTTCAGCGTCTCGCGGCCGGCCGGCGTCCTGAGGGCGGCATCGAGATGCCGCCCTGGACACCCTTCGGCGAGCCGACAGGGCCGAGGATCCTGCAAATCCTGACGAAGAGCCCTTTGAGGCCGAGCGAAGGGGAAATCCGTGAAAATCCTCGGTCCCGAAGCGCCTGCCTCAGATGCGCCGAGCGGAGGGAAAACGGGTGAATCGTCTTCTGGCCTTCCTGGCGCGAAGACCCCATGAGGGACCCTGGTATTACCTCCTCTGCGTGCCCGTCCTGACGGCCGCGGTGGTCGCTCTGGCGTGGCCGAGGCTTCACGACCTTAGGCTTCGTTACGAATACCGCTCTCTGCGCGCGCAGCAAGAGCAGCTTCTTCGCGAAAACCGGCGGTTGCGGCTGGAGCGTGCGAAACTCCAGTCGCTCTCCCGCATTGAGGCGATCGCACGCCGGGGCCTCGGGCTGGCCGATCCCAAAGCGGGACAGGTGTTCTGGGTGGACAGCCCGGCCATTGTGAAGGTTCCGGGAGGCCAGCCGTGATTTCCTTGGAAGGATTCCGGCGTCGTCAACGCCTCTTCCTCGTCCTGCTGCTCGCGGGACTGGCAACGGTCGCCGCGCGACTGTTTCAGTTGCAGGTGACCCCAAATTCGCTCGCCCTGAGTCGGGCTCGGCGACAGTACACGAAAAGTGTTCCCATCCAGCCTCAGCGTGGGACCCTGATGGATCAGCGGGGCAGTACGCTCGCCCTGAGCGTCATGGCTGATTCCATCTTCGTACGGCCAACCGCCCTGGTGAGGCCGACTGTCGCCGCCCGACTCCTCTCCCAAGCGCTGACGCTGTCCGAACGGGACCTTCGGAGCAAGCTGAGCTCCGACAAGCCTTTTGTCTGGGTGCGCCGACAGGCGAGTCCGCAACAGGCCAAGCGGGTGCGCGACCTCAACCTCAAGGGGGTCGGCGCCGTCCCGGAGGGCAAGCGTTATTATCCGAAAGGCCGGCTGGCAGGCCGGCTTCTGGGATTCGTGGGAATCGACAACACGGGCCTGGAAGGCATAGAGTACGCGCTGGACCCGTATCTGCGGGGGCTGCCCGGCACAATCCGGGTTTCGCGGGATGGGCGCGGACGCAACCTCTATCCCCTCGAGCTCCTGCAGCGTCCGCCCAGGAAGGGCGCAGATGTGGTCCTGACCATCGACGAGGCCGTTCAGCATTTCAGCGAGATCGCCCTCGACCGCGCCGTCAAATCCGCCCGGGCGCGCGGCGGGACCGCTCTGGTCCTCGAACCCGAGACGGGCAGGGTCCTGGCGCTGGCCGTCTCTCCGCCCTTCGACCCCAACCGGGACCGCCGCAAGCGCCCCGAGGGGCGGCGGCTTGAAGGGATCACCACCGTCTTTGAGCCGGGATCGACCTTCAAGATCGCCACAATGGCGGCTTACCTGGAAGGGCGCGGCCACTCTGCGCGGGACACCTTCGACTGCAAGAACGGTCGATTCCGCGTGGCGGGACGGAGAATCCGCGACGTTCATCCGTACGGCGTCCTCCGCGTGGCTCGGGTCCTGGAGGTGTCGAGCAACATCTGCACTGTCCAAATCGCACAAGCCGTCGGCAACCGCACCCTGTACCGCTACATCCGGCGGCTGGGGTTCGGCGCATCGACCGGCTCGGGCCTTCCGGCGGAGTCGGCGGGCCTCGTGCGTCCGCCCAAACAGTGGACCCGCTCCTCCATCGCGGCCGTCCCCATCGGCCAGGAGGTGTCGGTCACGGCCCTTCAGATGGCCCTCGCGTACGGGGCCATCGCCAATGGGGGCTACCTCATGCGGCCGAGGGTGGTGAGGGAGATCCGTGTCGGGCGTGATGCGCTCCGGGTGTTCGCGCCGAAGATCGTCCGCCGGGCCTTGCGTCCCGCGACGGCCCGGACCCTCAAGAGGATGTTGACGGGAGTGATCGAGCGGGGGACAGGGAAGGCCGCCAAGCCTCGGGGCTACTCCGCCGGGGGTAAGACGGGCACGGCCCAACAGGTAGACCCGGCGACGGGCGCGTACGGGGATCGGTACGTCGCCTCCTTCGTCGGGTTCGCCCCGGCGGGTCACCCACGCGTGGTAATCTTCGTCTCCATCGACCAACCTCAAACCCAAAATTTCGGCGGGGTCGTGGCGGCCCCTGTCTTTCGCGAAATCGCAGAAAAGACCCTCCGCTACCTGCGTGTGCCGTCGGACGAAACGCCTCAGATTCGGGCGGCGAGACCAGGCAACGAGATGGGGAGGATTCGGCGCGACCGGGCGTAAAGAGGGCGTCAGGCCATGGTCAAACTGCGGGCACTCCTGGAAGGGCTCGGGCAGCCCCCCTCTTCGGGGAATCTCGATGCGGACATAACCGGCGTCGCCTACGACTCCCGCAAGGTCAAATCCGGTGACCTCTTCGTCGCTCTTCCGGGGACGCGGACCGACGGAGGAAGGTACCTAGAGGAGGCGATCGGGCGGGGTGCGGGGGGACTCCTCGTCCGCGACCTGGCGGACGCCAGGGCCCGGGGCCTCAACTCTTCGGTCGCCGTCGTCGAGGCCGCCGACACTCGTCGGGCGCTCGCTCTGGTGGCCGACGCCTTCTACGGTCATCCGTCCGGGCAGGTGCGCGTGGTGGGAATCACGGGCACAAACGGGAAAACCACCTGGACCTACCTGACCGAATCCATTTTCCAGTCGGCCGGATGGAGGACGGGGGTCATTGGCACCATCTCCTATCGTTTGGGGCGCGGGCCTGAGACGGAGCGGACAGCCAGCCAGACGACGCCGGAGGCGCCGGACCTTCAGGCGCTCCTTCGAGAGATGGCCGACGCCGGGGTGAGCTTCTGCCTGATGGAAGTCTCCTCCCACGGACTCTGCCTGGAGCGGGTTGGGGGGATTTCTTTCGAAGTCGCCGTCTTCTCCAACTTGACGCAGGACCACCTCGACTTTCACGAATCGCTCGACGCCTACTACGAGGCCAAGCGCTCCCTGTTTACGCGACATCCCGTCCGCAGGGCGGTCGTCAACCTGGACGACCCCTACGGTGAGCGCATCTGGGCCGACGTCAAGGGCACGCCCGCCGGAGAGACGGGGTTGACCTACGCCATCTCAAAGCGGGCGTCGGTCACCGCGCAGGACGTGGAAAGCGGCTGGTCAGGACTTCGGTTCCGCCTGAGGGGCGCCGGATGTGACGTCCCCGTCCGTCTCCGCCTGGTCGGGTCGCACAATGTCTACAACGCCCTGGCGGCCGCCGCCACGGGCCTGGCTGTGGGCGTCGCGCCGGAAGCGGTGGCGGATGGCCTGGGGCGGCTCGAGAGCGCCCCCGGGCGTTTTGAGCGCGTCGATCTGGGCCAGCCGTTCGCTGTGGTGGTCGACTACGCCCACACGGAGGACGCCCTGCGCAGGGTGCTGAAGACCGCGCGCGAGCTGATCGAGGGCCGGCTGATCGTTGTCATGGGATGCGGGGGTGACCGGGATCGGTCCAAGCGCCCCCGCATGGGGGCCGCCGCCGCAGAGGCGGCAGACCACGTCGTCGTGACTTCGGACAACCCGAGGACTGAAGACCCGCATGCCATCCTTCAGGAGATCGAGCCGGGAATCCTCACCCTTGGGCGCGAGCGAGCAAGCCACGAGATGTGCGTGGACCGAAGAGAGGCCATCGGGCGGGCCCTGGCCCTGGCTTCCCCTGGGGACGGCGTCCTGATCGCGGGCAAGGGGCATGAGACTTACCAGATCGTCGGCCGGGAGGTCCTACCGTTCGACGACCGGGAGGAGGTCCGCAATGCGTTGCGGGCGCTGGGATACGGCGGCTGAGTGCTGGAATAGGCCGTCGGGGACAAATGGGCGCCTCGCCTGAGGGGAACCCGAGGGCCGTGAGACTACCAGATGCGGGGCTGGCTCCAACGAAAAGGGGAGAAAAGCTTAAGTCATGGTGAGTCTCTGTGTGGCCATAGCGATCTGGTTCCTTTTCTTTTCGGCCGCGGCGGCCGAGCACACCCAAGCGACGAGAAAGGGTGAGGTCCAGGGTCTTCCACCCTGGTGTTGCGATATCCGCGATTGCGTGCCGGCGGATGTGAGGCTCATAAGGATGCAGGCGCGGTGGCCGATTATCGAGGTGGGGGGAAAACTCTACAGCGTGATCGGCGATTACCGAGACGGCCGACGCGGTATCCGCGCCGCGCCGGGAAAGCAAACGTTCTGGTGCCCCTTGCGGAATGGAAAAGTCCGGTGCGCGACGGTTAAGCCGGTAGGCCAGTTTTAATCATCCCCGTCTCCATTCGGGAGGGTGGAGGAGGCGATCCCGATTGGGAGACTGGAAACCGGATGATTCGGCCGGGACCGGCAGGGCCTGCGGTGGCTGGTCCTGGATGAGGGGATAAAACTGGCGAGGGGGGACCCAACTGACCTGAGGAGGCACAGCGCCGCCACACTTCAGCAATCCGCCTGTGGAACATGACTTTGGACGAAGAAGGGAGACGGACCATGGCCCGCTTGACGATGGAAGAGCTAATGGCCGCAACGGGAGGCGTCCTGCTCAAGGAAGGAAGGCGCAAGACCGTCGAGGGGGTTTCCATCGATTCCCGCACGGCGGCGCCCGGCGATCTCTTCATCCCGGTGGTCGGAAACCGCTATGACGCGCACCGCTTCATTCCCCAGGCCCTGGAACGCGGGGCGGCGGCCATTCTGGCTCAACGGGGCCGTCTCTCCGCCCGGGCCCTGGACGGGGCCGCGAACGCTTGGGTCATCGGCGTCGAGGACTCGACCCGCGCTTTGGGGGACTTGGCGGCCTTTCACAGGCGGCGGTTCGACATACCGCTGGTGGCCATCACAGGGAGCAGCGGAAAAACCACCACCAAGGACATGGCCGCGGCCGTTCTGGGAAGGAGAAGTCGCGTCCACAAGAGCGAAGGGAACCTGAACAACTTTTTCGGCCTCCCCCTCTCCCTTTTCCAACTGGATAGCCGGCACCAGTGCTCGGTGGTGGAGCTGGGAATGAACCGCCTTGGAGAGATCAGGAGGCTGACGGAAATCGCCGTCCCTTCGGTGGGCGTCATCACGAACGTCGGGCCCGTTCACCTGGAGTTCCTGAAATCGGTCTCCCGGGTCCGCGAGGCCAAGGCCGAGATGGCCCAATTGATGGCGGAGCGCGCAGAGGGCGTGATGGTCCTGAACGCGGACGACCCCCACAGCCTCGCTTTGGCCGCTCATTTTTGCGGCAAATTGGTCGGGCGGATAGTCCTGTTTGGCCGCATCGCCGCGGCCGACGTTCAGGCGATGGATGTGCGTTCGCTGGGCCAGGAGGGTATGGCTTTCACCCTTCGCATGGGGACGGAGCGGCGGGCCGTCCGCCTGCGGACGCCGGGGGAGCACAACGTTTCCAACGCCCTGGCGGCCGCGGCCGCGGCCTGGACGCTCGGCTGGCCGGCGGAGGACATCGCCGCGGGAGTGGCGGACTGCCGGCCCGCCCCGATGCGGATGGAGGTCGTCGATCTCCGGGAAGGCCTCCACGTGGTGAACGACGCCTACAACGCCAACCCGGGCTCGATGGCGGCCGCGCTGAAGACCTTCGCCGGCCTGGCCAACGGCGGACGGTCCGTGGCGGTCCTCGGAGATATGCTCGAGCTGGGAAAGAGAGCCGCCGCCGCCCACCGCTCGGTGGGGGCAGCCGTCGCGCGGCTGGCTGTGAGACCGAAGGGCGGGATCGACCACCTCCTGGTCGTAGGGCAGAGGGCCCGCTTCATGGCGGAGGAGGCCGTGAAGCGGGGGATGACCCGAAGGCGGGTGACCGTGTGCCAGTCCCATGACGAGGCCGCCCAGTGGCTGAGGCGACACACCCAGTCCGGGGATTGGGTTCTCCTGAAAGGGTCGAGAGGAATGGGCATGGAGCGCGTCCTGGACGGTCTTCGGGAGGCAGGCCGCGGGCGGGCGTTCGAGGATGAGCAAACACCCAGAAGGAAGGGTAGGCCCTCCTGATGTTCTACTTGTTTCTGGCTCCGCTGAAAGACGTCCACGTCTTCTTCAACCTGTTCCGGTACATCACCCTGAGGACGGCTTTCGCCGTCCTGACCGGCCTTCTCATCAGTTTCATCGTGGGTCCGCGCCTGATCCGGTTCCTGAAAACGCTCCAGCCGCAGCAATGCGTTCGCGAGGACGTGCCCGAAAGGCACCACTCCAAGACTGGGACGCCCACCATGGGCGGGCTCCTGATCCTCCTGGCTCTGGTTTTTCCCACCCTGCTCTGGGCGGATTTGACCCAACCCTACATCTGGGTGGTCCTGCTGGCGACGCTGGGATTCGGGGCCGTCGGCTTCGTGGACGACTATCTCAAGATTATGAACAACCGAGGCAAAGGCATCCGGGCCTATCAGAAAATCCTCGCCCAGGCCGTCCTGGGACTGGCCATTGCCCTGTTTCTACTTTTCGACCCGGTCAACCCTGATCTGCAGGGACGGGTGGCGGTTCCCTTCTTCAAAAACGTGTTCCCCGACCTGGGCCTCTGGTATCTGGCGTTTGTCTTTGTGGTCGTGGCGGGCACGTCCAACTCCGTGAACCTGACCGACGGCCTGGACGGTCTCGCCCTGGGGCCGTTTCTCGTGGCGACGATGGCATTCGTTCTCTTTTCCTACGTGGCCGGGAATGCCAGCTTCGCCCGTTACCTTCAGGTCACCTACGTGGCGGGCGCCGGGGAGCTGGCGGTCTTTTGCGGGGCGATGCTGGGGGCCAGCCTGGGCTTTCTCTGGTTCAACACTTACCCCGCCCAGGTGTTCATGGGCGATGTGGGGGCCCTCGCCCTCGGGGGGGCGCTGGGGACCATCGCGGTGGTGACAAGGCAGGAGGTGGCGCTGGTGATCGCGGGGGGGATCTTCGTCCTGGAGGCGGCCTCGGTCATCCTCCAGGTGGTCTCCTTCAAGCTGACGGGCCGGCGGATCTTCATGATGGCCCCCCTCCACCACCACTTCGAGCTGAAAGGATGGCAGGAGCCCAAGGTCGTCGTGCGGTTTTTCATCATTGCCGTCATCTTGGCCCTGTTCAGCCTCAGTACGTTGAAACTCAGGTAGCAAAGGATGCAAGGATGAACTTTATGACGGTCCCGGCATTGGAGCCCGAGGTTCAGGGAAAGCGCTTCACGGTCATGGGCCTGGCCCGCACCGGGGAGGCCGTTGCCCGTTTCCTGGCGGCGCGGGGCGCCCGGGTGACCGTGACGGACCAGAGGCCGGAGACCGACTTGACCAACATTCTTGCCCGCCTTCCTGGAGAGGTCGAGCGGGAAGTGGGCGGGCATTCCCCCGTGCTGTTCGAGGCGCCCGACGCCATCGTGGTCAGCCCGGGCGTTCCGAGAGAACATCCCCTGCTGGCGCGCGCGGCCCAGGCCGGCGTGTCCATCCTGAGCGAGATCGAGCTGGCCTTCCGGTTCTGCAAGGTCCCGGTGATCGGGGTCACCGGGACCAATGGAAAGACCACGACCGCAAGCCTGATCAGCACGGCCCTTCAGGGCGCCGGCCTGCTCGCCCCGGCGGTGGGGAATATCGGCTCCCCGTTCATCTCCGCGCTCTCCAGTCCGGAATCCCCGGACTTGCTGGTGGTCGAGGTGAGCAGCTTCCAGCTTGAATGGGTTGAAACCTTCCGGCCTCACATCGCCGTCGTCACCAACATCACCCCCGACCACCTGGATCGGCACCAGGATTTGGAGGAGTACGTGGGGTGGAAGCGGCGCATTTTTGCCGCGCAGGAAGCGGGGGACTACCTGATCCTGAACGCGGACGATGAGCGGGTGAGCGGTTTCGCCGAAGAGTCGAGGGCCGAAGTCCGGTTCTTCGGCCGGCGGGAAAGCGTCGCCGATGGGGCCTGCCTGGAGGAGGACCGGCTCGTCCTGCGCAGGGGCGGGCATTCCACATCCGTCCTGCGCCGCGAGGCGTTCCCCCTTCACGGCGTCCACAACGTAGAGAATGCACTGGCGGCCATCGCCGCCTCCGCCATCTGCGGCATCTCCCCCGAAGCGACGGGCCGGGCCCTTCAGGCGTTTCGTCCCATGGAACATCGCCTCACTCTGGTCCGGGAGAGGCGGGGCGTCCGCTGGTACAACGACTCCAAAGGGACGAACGTCGGGGCGACCGCCCGCTCCATCGAGAGCTTCGACGCGCCCATCGTGCTCATCGCCGGGGGACGGGACAAACACAGCGACCTCACGCCCCTCAGGCCCCTGGTTCGGGACCGGGTCAAGGCGCTCATTCTCATCGGGGAATCCAGGGCCCGCTTCCGCTCCGCCTTTGCGGGCCTGACGGAGTGCGTCGAAGCGGAGTCGATGCGGGAGGCGGTAGATGCGGCGGACCGGGCGGCGCGACCCGGCGACTTGGTTCTCTTGTCCCCGGCCTGCGCCAGCTTCGACATGTTTACCGATTACGAGGACCGGGGCCGGCGGTTTGTGGCCGAGGTGGAGAGCCTTTTGCCATGAGCAAAGGGCGGACGATCCCCCGGCTCGATCCCTGGATTCTCGGCGCCGTCTTGGCCCTCGTAAGCGGCGGAGTCGTGATGGTCTACAGCGCCAGCGCCGTCCTGGCCATGGACGGCTACGGAGATTCGGCTTACTTCCTGACCCGGCAGATGGGGGTCGCGGCCCTGGGAGTTGCGGTGCTCGTCGCGTTTTCCCGGATGAATTACACCTTCTGGCATCGGGCCGCCTATCCCTTGTTGGCATTCTCCCTCCTCGCCCTCGCGGCCGTCCTGATCCCGGGTTGGGGGCAGGAGATCCGGGGCGCACGCCGCTGGTTCCACCTGGGAACCGTTTCTATTCAGCCGGTGGAAGGGGTGAAGTTCTGCCTGGTGATCTGGCTCGCCCATTTCCTCGCCGCCAAGGGCGACCGGATCCGGGACCTGCGCTTCGGCCTTCTCCCGGCAATTCTCTTGGTAGGTGTCCTCTCCGTCCTCGTGATGCTTCAACCGGACGCCGGTTCGGCCCTTCTGCTCCTGGGCGTCACGTTCACATTGTTGTTCCTGGCGGGGGCGAGGCCGCTCCATCTAGGGGCCACGCTGGTTGTGGCCCTCCCCCTGCTCGCCGTCTTTGTGGCTTCTGCCGATTACCGGAGAAGACGCCTGCTGACTTTCCTCGATCCCTGGGCCGACCCGGAAGGCTCGGGATTTCAGATGGTCCAGTCGTATCTTTCCCTGGCCCAGGGCGGATTGACGGGTGAAGGGCTGATGCAGGGGAAGGCCAAGCTTCACTTCCTTCCTGCGCCGCATACGGATTTCATCTTCGCGGTGGTGGGCGAGGAGCTGGGACTGTTGGGAGGAGGCTTCGTCCTGGTCTTGTTCGCATTTCTTCTCTGGAAGATGAGCCAGGTGACCACGCGGTGCCCGGACCCGTTCGGGGCCTACCTGGCTGCCGGATTCACCGCCCTTTTCGGCCTTCAGACCCTGGCAAACCTCGGGGTGGTCACCGGCATGCTTCCCACCAAAGGGCTCCCCTTGCCGTTTCTCAGCGCCGGGGGGTCCGCGCTGGTCGCATCCATGGCGGGCGTGGGCGTTTTGTTAAGCGTGGCGGCCCGAAGCCAACAGCGAGGTCGGAGTTCATGACCTGGGAGCCGAACCTTGAGGCTTCTCATTGCGGGAGGGGGCACAGGGGGGCACCTGGTGCCGGCTATCACGGTGGCCCGCGCCTGGCTGGAGTTATTTCCCGGCGGCGAAGTCCTGCTGGTGGGGGCGAAACGGCCGTTGGACCGGGAAATTCTCGGCGCGTCACGGCTCCCTTACCGTCTGATCCCTGCGGGGGGCCTCAAGGGAAAGACCTTCGGCGAGCGGCTGAGCTCGCTGGCCCTTCTGGCCATCGGGGTGATGGCCTCTATCTGGATTCTCTTCCGGTTTCGGCCTCGGGTCGTGTTCGGAACCGGGGGATACGCGAGCGTCCCGGCGGCTCTGGCCGCCTGGTGCGCCGGGCGTCCAATCGTCTTGATGGAGCAGAACGCGCGTCCCGGCGCGGCCAATCGATTCTTGTCGAGGTTCGCTCGGGCCGTGGCCTTGGGGTTCCCCGAAGCCCGTGGCCACTTCAGGCCGAAGGTTTGCGTGGAGACGGGAAATCCCCTGCGGCCCGAGATCGAGGCCCTGGCTTCCGGGCCTCCGTTGGGCCGGGCGGCCGGGGAGACCCCGACGCTCCTCGTCTTCGGCGGCAGCCAGGGGTCTCGGGTCCTCAACGAGGTCCTGTGCCGCGCCCTGCCCGTCTGGAAGGCCCGCGGTCTGAAACTGCGGGCGGTTCACGCGACGGGGAAGTTGGATCGGGAACGGGTGGGCCGGGCGTACCGGGAGGCGGGCTTCGAAGCGGAGGTTTCTGCGTTTTTGGAGGAGATGGCCTCGGCCTACCGCCGAGCCGACCTGGCCATCGCGCGGGCCGGCGCCTTGACCGTTTCCGAACTCATCACGGCCGGCGTTCCGGCCGTTTTGGTCCCCTTGCCCGCCGGAGCCGACCATCATCAGGAGGCCAACGCCGTCTCCGCCGGGGCGGCGGCGGTGGTGATCCCTCAGGACGAACTGGACGCGCGTCTGGCGAGCGAGGTGGAGGCGTTGTTGGGCGATCCGGACCGGCTGCGCGCCATGTCCGAAGCGGGACGCTCGGAAGCGAAACCGGGGGCGGCGGCCCGAATCGCGCAACTTTGCGCCACGGTGGCACGCGGAGGGAAGCCCGTTGATCGCGACTTCCATTGAGAAACACCCCTTCCTCGTCCGCTGCCGGCGGGTGCACTTTGTGGGCATCGGCGGTGTGGGCATGTCGGGCCTGGCCGAGCTTCTGATGAACGTGGGCTACGAGGTCAGCGGGTCGGACGTCGCCGAATCGGAGGTCACCCGCCGGCTGGCCGGTCTGGGCGCGAAGGTCTTCCGGGGACACGCGCCGGAACACGTCCGGGATGTGGACGTCCTGGTTTACTCCTCGGCCGTGGCGGCCTCCAACCCGGAGGTGGCAGCGGCCCGGCGCCGGAAGATCCCCGTCATTCCCAGGGCGGAGATGCTGGCCGAGCTGATGCGCATGAAGTACGGCGTGGCGGTGGCGGGCGCCCACGGCAAGACGACGACCACTTCGCTGGTGGCCGCCGTCCTGGCGGAGGGAGGGCTCGACCCCACCACGATCGTCGGGGGCCGGGTGAACAGCCTGGGGAGCCACGCGCATTGGGGAAGCGGGGAGTATCTGGTGGCCGAGGCCGACGAGAGCGACGGTTCGTTTCTGCGATTGATTCCCACGGTGGCCGTTGTGACCAACATCGACGCCGAGCATCTGGATTATTACGGCAGCTTCGATGCCGTCCGGGAAGCCTTCTGGGAATTCATCAACAAGGTCCCCTTCTATGGCTTCTCGGTCCTTTGCGCCGACGACGAGCCCCTTCGAGCCCTGATCCCCCGCATCGAGCGAAAGGCCGTGACGTACAGCCTCGAAGGGGCCGCCGACTACACCGCCCGCGACGTCATGCCCGACTCAGAGGGGATGCTCTTCACCGCATATCGCGCGACTTCCCAGCTGGGACGCGTCCGCATCCGCCTGCGCGGGCGCCACAACGTCTCCAACGCCATGGCGGCGCTGGCGGTCGGAACGGAGTTCGGCATCGACTTCGGCTCCGTCCAGCGGGCGCTGGAGGAGTTCAGCGGGATCGGGCGCAGGTTTGAGCAGATCGGGGAGGTGAACGGGATCACCGTCGTGGACGACTACGGCCATCATCCAAAAGAGATCCGGACCGTCCTGGCGGCCGCCCGGGGGTCCTGGCCGAAGCGCAGGATCGTCGTGGTCTTTCAGCCCCACCGCTACAGCCGGACGCAAAGCCTGTTGACGGAATTCTTCGCGGCCTTCGATGAGGCCGACCGGTTGGGAGTATTGCCCATTTACCCTGCGGGGGAAACGCCCATCGCCGGGGTGGACGCCCGCCAGATTTCCAATGGGGTCCGCGCCCGGAAAACTGTGGCCGTGGATTTCATCGAGGGGTTGGAGGAGGCCCAGTCGTTTCTCCTCGAATCGGTGAAACCGGGAGACCTGGTCATCACCCTGGGAGCCGGGGACGTGTGGAAGGTGGCCCCGGAGTTTGTGAAACGGCTTCAGGGGGAAGTTGTCGCAAGCTCCGTGAACTCCTTGAAACGGGACCGAGCCGGCGGGGAGGCGGCCTGAGGATCTCATGGACCGGGAGAGCTGGTTGGACTGGCTAACACGCGTGAACGCTCAGGTCCGGACCGACGTGCCCATGCGCGAGCGCACGTCCTACCGCATCGGCGGGACGGCGGACGCGTGGGTCGTCCCGGAGAGCCTGGACGCCCTGCGGGAAGTCCTCTCCCGGGGCAACGCGGACTGCATCCCCATTCGAGTCGTGGGCGGGGGGACGAACCTCCTCGTCTCGGACCGGGGGCTTCGGGGGATCGTCGTCACGCTCGGTAAGGGGTTTGACCAGATCCGGTTGCTGTCGCGCACGGCCTGCGGGGGGTTGGTCTACGCCGGCGCTGGCGCCCAGGTGGGGGACCTGCTGCGCCGGGCGGCCGAGGCCGACCTCGGCGGGGCGGAATTCCTCGCCGGAGTTCCCGGCACGGTGGGGGGGGCCCTGATCCTGAACAGCGGGACCTCCAGCGAATTCATCGGCGACGTGGTCGAGGCCGTGGAGGTGGTGGATGGAGAGGGGCGATTCTGGCTGGTAGCGGGGAGGGAGATCGGGTTCGGTTACCGGCGGACTGCCTACCCCGTCGTGGGAGCCATCGTGGGCGCCTCCATCCGATTCCGGAGTCGTCCGAGAAAAGACGTGCTCGATGACATCCGCCGCCGCGTGCGCGCCCGGCGACAGACACAGCCCCTCAGTCAGCCCAGCGCCGGCTCGGTGTTCAAGAACCCGGCCGGCGAATCGGCCGGCCGGCTGATCGAGGAGGCGGGCCTCAAGGGCTATCGCGTCGGCGACGCAGAGGTTTCCCCGGTCCATGCAAACTTCATCGTGAACCGCGGACAGGCCACGGCTCAAGATGTCGAGCAGTTGGTTCAAGAGATCCAGCGCCGGATCGGAAACGAGCTGGAGCTGGAGATCCACCGCGTGGGAGGGGCCGACGATGAGGCGTGAGGGGGAGGGCACAACGTGAGTCCGAGCGCAATTGCCGCCCCCGCCGGGCATCTGCGGAAGCGGAAACGGGCGCAGTCCCGGACCGACGCCGTCCAGAGAAAACGGACCGGAGCCCCTGCGATGTGGCTTTGGCTCCGCAGGGCGGTCTACGGGGCCGCGGTCATCGCCCTCCTTTATGGCACCGAATCCCTGTACCGCTGGTCGCTGGTGAGTCCGTACTTTCGTGTCCAGCGCGTAGAGGTGGCGGGGACGGCCCACCTGAGCCGCTCGGTGGTCATGGCGCGCCTGGGCCTCCGAAGGGGCGACAATCTCCTGGCCCTCGACCTGGAGGCCCTTCGCCTGCGCATTGAGGGCCACCCGTGGGTTCGCTCCGCCTCGCTTTCCCGCAATCTGCCGGGGACCCTGCGGGTGGAGGTGGTCGAGCGAAAGCCTTGGGGGGTGTTCGCCCCGACGGGCAATAAGGGCAGGTACCTCATTGACGAAGAGGGCATCATTCTCGCCGAAGCGGGGGCGGGCTCGGGAAAGTTCCCGGTCCTGCGGGGACTTGAGGCGGGGCGGACTTCCAAAAAATTCGACGCCGGACGGGCCCTTTCCGGCGAGGCCCTGGAAGCGGGATTGGCGACCATTCGCGCCTATCACGCCGTTTGGCCCAAAGTTCGCAAAGGCGGGGTCCGGCTGGCGGCGGTGGAACTGAGCGGATTTTCCACCGAAGGAACCCTCTTGATGGACATGTTGGGGCCGAGGGGACAGGCGACACTCGTCCGGCTGTCTCCCCGGGAGATGGAACAGGGATTGAGGCGGTTCGCCGTCCTGGTCAGCCACTGGCGGGGGAAACCCTGGCCGGGGCAGGTGGATCTCTCCATGGGGAGCCGGGTGATCGTCCGATGATTGGCTGGGCGCATGGACGAGGGCAGAAGGCGGGCCGAAAAGGAGGCTACATCTTTGCCCTGGACATCGGGACGACGAAGACGTGCGCCCTGATCTCCGAGCGGGGACAGGACGGTCTGCTGGACATCCTGGGGGTGGGAACGCATCCCTCCCAGGGGCTCCGGAAGGGCGTGGTCGTGAACATCGAGCAGACGGTTGACTCGATCGCCTCCGCCGTGGGAGAAGCCCAGCGGATGGCCAACATCCCCGTCCACGAGGTCTATGTAGGCATCGCCGGCGGACACATCCGGAGCTTCAACAGCCACGGCACCGTGGCGGTCCGGGGCCCGGAAGTCGGCGAGGGCGACGTGGAACGCGTCCTGGACGCGGCCCAGGCCATCAATATGCCGTGGACCAGCAGATCCTTCACGTCATCCCCCAGGGATACATCGTGGACAACCAGGACGGCATCCAGGCTCCGCTGGGGATCTCCGGGGTGCGGCTGGAGGGCAAGGTCCACATCGTCACGGCCTCCGTGACGGCCGCCAAAAACCTGATCCGCTGCGTAGAACAGGCGGACCTGCCCGTGAAGGCCCTGGTGCTGGAGCAGGTGGCCTCCTCGCTCGCCTGTCTCACCGACGATGAACGGGAGCTGGGCGTGGCCCTCGCCGACATCGGCGGGGGCACGACGGACTTGGCCATCTTTTACGATCACTCCGTCCAGCACACCTCGGTCATCCCGGTCGGCGGCGACCACATCACCAAAGACCTGGCCGTGGGCCTTCGCACCCCTACCCGCGAGGCCGAACGGATCAAAAGACGGTACGGGTGCGCGAAGGCCAGTCTGGTGGGCCGCAACGAGACCATCGAGGTTCCCAGCATCGGGGGGCGCGAGCCGCGGATCCTGTCCCGCCGGGTGCTTTGCGAAATCATCGAGCCGCGCGTGGAGGAACTGTTCCGGATGATCCGCCGGGAAATCCAAAAGAGCGGGTTCGAAGAGCTGATTGCATCGGGGGTGGTGATCACCGGCGGGTCCACCCTGCTCGAAGGCATGCCGGAGGTCGCCGGGGAGGTTGTGGGTATTCCGGTTCGTCGGGGGATCCCGGAAGGGGTAGGGGGCGGCTTGGTCCAGATGGTCCGAAGCCCTCTGCACGCCACCGGGATCGGTCTTCTTCTATACGGACTCAACGAGAGAATCAAATCCATTCCGGTGGCAGGCAACGGCCAATCCGGCCGGTTCGGGGATGTCTGCCACCAGATGAAGTCCGTGCTGTCCAAGGTGTTTCACTGATTCCGCAGGATTTGGGGGCATCTACCACTAGGCAGGGGGTCAAGCATGATGCTTTTTGAACTGGGAGAGGAGATCAACATCGGCGCGCGGCTGAAGGTCATCGGTGTTGGGGGAGCCGGAGGGAACGCCATCAACGCCATGATCGCCGCCAACGTCAGGGGGGTCGAATTCATTACGGCCAACACCGACCTTCAGGCGCTCAACAGTTCGACCGCGCCGATCCGACTCCAACTGGGGGGAAAACTCACCAAAGGCCTCGGCACGGGGGCGAACCCGGACCTCGGACGGAAATCAGCGCTGGAGGACGCCGAACGCATCTCGGAACTCATGGTGGCGACGGACATGGTCTTCGTCACCGCCGGCATGGGCGGGGGAACGGGAACGGGGGCGGCACCGGTCCTCGCCAGCATCGCCCGGGACTGCGGCGCCCTCACGGTCGCCGTTGTGACAAAACCCTTTTTGTTCGAGGGCAGAAGACGCCTGGTGCAGGCCGAAATGGGACTCAAGGAGCTCAAAGATTCCTGCGACACCGTTATCACCATCCCCAACCAGCGTCTCATGAACGTGGTGGCCCGGACGACGACGCTCTTCGAGGCGTTCAACGTCGCCAACGATGTCTTGCGCCAGGCGGTGGAGGGGATCGCCAACCTGGTCACCAAACCCGGTCTGATCAACCTGGATTTCGCCGACGTGAAGACCGTCATGACCGAGATGGGGATGGCCCTGATGGGAACGGGACAGTCCACAGGGGAGAACCGGGCCCTGGATGCCGCTCAGCAGGCCATCTCCAGTCCGTTGTTGGAAGAGTCCTCCATTGACGGCGCCCGGGGGATCCTCTTGAACGTGACCGGCGGACCCGACATGACCCTTCATGAGATTCACGAAGCCGCTCAGCTCATTCACGAGGCGGCTCACGACGAAGCCAACATCATGTTCGGCGCGGTGATCGACGAGAACACGCAGGGGCAGATTTCCGTCACCGTGATCGCCACAGGCTTCGGCGAGAAGGAGGCCGGCGAGCCTTACCTCAAAACCGTCGTCAAGGAGGACCTGGAAATTCCGACCCACATCCGCCGCGGTCACGCCGGCGGCGTCTCCCTTCCCACGAGCGGCGCCCTGGCGTACCAGGCCTATGAGGAAGACGAGCTGGATACGCCGACTTTCCTGCGGAAACGGGCGGATTAACGCCCCCCTTGGCTCTGGCGGGTCAGCTCAGGGCGGCGGGGACAGGATCGCCGCCGCATAACTGACGACCCGAAACGGGCGACCCCTCAACAGGAGAAGATTTTGGATGAACGGTTTCGGTTACGACGTGGATCTGCGCTATGGGCTCGTGATGAACAGGCCAGAGCAGTTCGGATACCTGCTAGACCGCGGCTGGTTCGTCACTGTCTTCCTGTGCGACTCCTTCGTGGCCATGGCCAACTCCAACTGAGGGAAGGCGGCGAAGCTCGGACGGGGGCTCCCCTGCCGTCGCGGAGCCCGCCGTGAGCGTTCTGACGGGGCACGCGTGTTCAAAAGAGTTCCCTGCCACAGACCGGAACGAAAGGCGCCAGGGCGAAGACAGACTTTCTGGGCGGGAGAGGAGAGATGGAGCGGGGGGCGCTTCCCTCGGCTGCGCTCGGGACAAGCTTTGTAAGGCGCCCCCCCCGCCCCCCCAGCAAAACTTTTGACGGCCCGGCACTGTGTGGCCGGGCCTGCTGGGGGTTGTGTGCGGGTTCGCGCTGAC
>JBHIBA010000041.1:0-21880 GCA_046758845.1 Nitrospinota bacterium | reverse complement strand
TCTAGCCGGGTATCCCGGCCTCAGGATTGGACCGAGTCCTTCGCAACCTGGCAAGTCAAACGGGCAAAGGAGGGCTTCATTCGCCCGCCCTTCCCCCTTGTTCGGGCTGCGCACTGATCGCCTCGCCGTCGGCGATAACGAAAACCGGCCGATGGGTCCCCGGCCGAAACATCAGGTCTTCTGGGCCTTCTTGGCCTCCGCGTAGAGTTGATCGCCTTCCGCCCAGATGTCGATCAATTCGTCGCTCTTCAAGACCCGGGCGAAACCCCGCCGCAGGGTCCGGATCGTGGCCTCATGGGCGTAGGGATTGTCGGAAGAGACGCAGTCCTCCACGAGCACGACGTGATAGTTGTTGAAGTAGGCGGTGCGCGCCGTGGACTCGACGCAGAAGTTGGTCACTGTTCCGGAGACGACGCAGGTCTTCGTTCTGTGGTTGCGAAGGACGTAATCCAGATCGGTTCCGGCGAAGGCGTCGTAGGCGTGCTTGGTGTCGACGACGCGCTCGCCCTCCTCCGGGTAGATTTCCGGATAGATGTCGGCTCCCTTGGACCCCTCCTTGATGGCGCCCTCTCGGATGGGCGCCCAGTACTCGAAGAAGTCGGCGCCGCAGTCGGCGTTGATGGTGTGGGCGGTGTAGATGACCGGGACGCCGTGCCGGCGGGCGGCCTCGATGAGCCGCTTGTTCCGAGGGATCTGCCGTAGGGCCTCGGGGATCCAGATGGGCGAATTGGGGGCCACGAAGTCATTCTGGAGGTCGACCACAATGAGCGCACACTCTTCTTTCTTGATTTCGAAGGCGTAGTGACGGTCGCTGTTGTAGTCGCCGTGCCCAAACTGGATGTACTCCTCCTCTCCCTCGAAAAGCTCGTCCTCTGTCCTTCCAAATGTGCTCAGAAAGTCATTAACGACGTTTTCGCTCATCTGAGTTGTCCTCCCTGTAAGGATTTCGCCCAGCACGTCACCCCGCCTTCCCGCAGCGGGTCGAGCCAATCGTCATTACCCATAATTAGTAGTCTACCCCATAGCGTTGTTCCGGGTCACGTCCGAACCCGCAGGATGCTTGACGCACCGCCGGGACGGGAATACGATAGCCCGGTCCATGAGGCATTCAGAGGGTTTCATGGCGGCGTCCGCCGACCGGGGAGAACGCCACCGCGACTCGGAGGGAGGAACATCCCATGGTTGATTTCACGGTTGAACCCAGCAAGACCGCCCTTGTGGTTGTAGACATGCAGAACTGCTTCGTTGAAGGTTATCCCATCTCCGCGCCGGAGGGCCCGGCTGTCCTGGAGCGACTCAACCGCATTGCAGACATCTGCCGGGCGAACGGAATCCAGGTCATTCACACTGCTCATGTGGTTCGCCCTGACGGGAGCAACATCGGCGTCATGGGCGAGATCATCCCGCCCGTCAAGGGGGGCGTCATCAACGAAGGGGCGGAATCGGCGGCCCTCCACAAAGGTCTCTCGGTGAAGCCGGGTGACATCGTGCTCAATAAGCCCAGGTTCGGCGCCTTCCACGGGACAGACCTGGAACTGATCCTCCGGTCCAAGGGAATCGATACGGCCATCATCGGCGGCATCGCGACGAACGTGTGCTGTGAGACCACCGCCCGGGAGGCCAACGTCCGAGACTTCCGGGTGTTTTTCCTGAAGGACGGAACCGCCACGTTCGGTATGGGCAATTTGTCGGCCGCAGAGATTCAGGAGGCTGTGTGCACCACGCTGGCCTTTGCCTTCGCCCAGGTGCTGACCGTAGATGAGATGATCGAGAAGGTCTCGGCTGCCGTTCCGGCCTGAAAGGGGTTTCGGGGCCCCCGCCTCGGGAAGACGCGAGCCTCATCGTTCAGTCCGTCCCCCTAGATGACCAGATGTTTTTGGAGCAGGGTCTCATCGGCCAACAGGTCTTCTGAAGACCCGTGGGCGACGATCTGCCCTTTCTCCATCACGTAGCCGCGGGAGGCGATCTTCAGCGCCAGCCGCGCGTTCTGCTCGACAATCAGGATGCCCACCCCCTGCGCGTTGATCCGCTGGATGTAGGCGGCGATGTCCTGAACGATGGTGGGCTGAATGCCCTCGGAAAATTCGTCGATGAGCATGAGCCGAGGCCGTCCAGCGAATCCCCGCGCAATGGCCAGAATTTGTTGCTCCCCGCCGCTTAAGGTCCCCGCGAGTTGGGCGCCCCGTTCCTCAAGAATGGGCATCGCCTCGTAGATCTCCCTGGGCACGCCCTTCTGGCGGTCCCGAGAATTGGCCAGGCCGAGGAAGAGGTTTTCCCGCACCGTGAGATAGGGGAAGATTCCCCGGTGTTCCGGGACATAGCTGATCCCCAGCTTGGCGATCTCGTAGGGCTTGTAGAGCAAGATGTCTCTGCCGTCGAATTGCTTGACGCCACTTGTGTCCGGCACAAGGCTCATGATGCCCTTGAGAAGGGTGGTCTTGCCGACGCCGTTGCGGCCGATGAGGGCGACGGCGTCTCCCTCCCGCACCTCAAGCGAAACGCCATGGACCACGTGACTCGGCCCGTAGAAGACATTGAAGTCCTGGAGGACGAACATCAGACCTGCGCTCCCAGGTAGATGTCCCGGACCTCGGGGTGGGCCTCGATCTCCGCCGGCGTGCCTTCGGCCAGCACACTTCCCCGGTGGAGCACCGTGATGCGTTCCGAGATCTGGCGGACGAAATCCATGTCGTGTTCGATCACCAGGACGGTTGTCTCCGCCGCCAGGCGGCGGACGAGGGCAGTCATCTCCCGGGTCTCCTGAATCCCCATGCCTGCCGTGGGCTCGTCCAGAAGGAGAAGCCTCGGCCGCTGGGTCAAGGCGAGGGCGAGCTCAAGGCGCTTCTGGCCTCCGTGGGAGAGCGTCCCGGCCGCGACCCCCGCCCGGTCCGTCAGCTCGACGACTTTGAGAATGCGAAGGGTCTCCTCTTCCTGCTCCCGCAGCCGGGCGGGCGACGCCAGGGGGTTGAAGCTCTCCCGGTGGCGCTGGACACCGAGGCGGACGTTCTCCCACACGGAAAGGTTTGTGAAAAAGTTCGGAATTTGAAACGTTCGGGCGATGCCGCCCCGGGCGATTTCGCTCACCGATTCCTTCGTAATTTCCCGGCCGTCGAACAGGATCCGGCCGGCGTCCGGCCGCAGGCTCCCCGTGACCAGGTTGAATAACGTGGTCTTCCCCGCCCCGTTGGGCCCGATGATGCATCGGCGCTCGCCCGCCCGGAGCCTGAAGTTCAGGTCCTGGGCCGCGACGACGCCGCCGAAGAGCTTCTGCAGGCCGCACGTTTCCAGGAGGTAGCCGTCCGCCTCGCTCATGGTCGGGCCTCATCGGGGGCGGGGGGCACGGATCCACCCGGCCCATTTTTCAGGATGGCGGGTCCAACGCCCGAATATCCCACGCCCCACCTCTGGATGAGGTAGCCGGCGAGCCCGTCGGGGAAGAAGAGGACAATAAGGACGAACACGGCGCCGATGATGATGAGGTAGGTCTCCAGAAAGTGGCCGGTCAGGAAGGATTCGAAAAATTTCAGGCCGATGGCGGCGATGGCAGGCCCGATGAGGGTTCCGGCCCCGCCGACCGCGACCCAGATGAAGACCTGAACCGACAGGAGGACTCCGAAGACTTCCGGCGCGACTATCTGTCCCGCACGGACGGGCGCCGAGATGGCCCCTGCGATCCCGCCCAGTCCGGCCGAAATCACGTAGGCCGTGACGCGGTAACGCGTCACGTTGAACCCCAGGAATTCCGTCCGCGAGCGGTTCTCCCGGATGGCGACCAGGACCCGTCCGAAGGGCGAAGCCACGAGACGCCGCGCAAAGAGGTATCCCGCCACCGTGAAGCCAAGGGTCAAAAAGTAGAACGCAAACGGCGTGTCGAAGTCGAAGTACCACTCCGAGCCCGGGAAGGCGATAGAGGGCCAAGGGACGTTCAGGAGGCCGTCGCTTCCTCCCGTGAAGGGCCGCCACGCAAACGCGACGCGCTCGAGAATAAGCGTCACGGCCAGGGAGATCAGGGCGAAGTAAACGTCTCCCGTCCCGGCCCGGGATGAGGCGTAACCCACGACCAACGCCAGGATCATCGGCAGGAGGGCCGAGGCCGCCCAGGCCAAGAAGACGATCCCGCCGAAATTGAACGTGACGCCGATGAGACCGTAAGTGTACGCCCCCAGACCGAAGAAGGCCGCGTGGCCCAGGCTCAGGATCCCCGTGAACCCCCACGCCAGGTCGAGGCTGATGGCGAACAGGGCATAGACCAACGCCACCGAGGCGAGGTCGGTCTGGTAGTCGTTCGCGAAAAAGGGCACGAAAACAGCCAGAAGCAACAGGGCGATGAACCCCGCCAGCTTGGCGGCGCGGCGACCCATCAGCCCATCTTCCCCACGATGCCCCTCGGCCTCAGGAGCATGAACACGATGACGACCCCCAGGAGGACGGCCTGAGAAACCGTGGGCGGATAAAAGATGTTAGAGATGCTCTCGATTTCCCCTACCACGACCCCGCCCCACAGGACCCCGACAATGGTCCCCAGTCCTCCAACGATGACCACGAAGAAGGAACGGACGATGAAGTCGATCCCCATACCGGGGGTCACACTGATGAGGGGACTCATGAGGGCGCCCGCGATTCCCGCCAGCGCGGAACCAAGGGCGAAGGTGAGCTGGAACATCCGGCTCGTGTTGACGCCGAGGGCCGAGGCCGTCTCCTGGTCCTGGATCGTCGCCCTGGCCCAGACGCCGAACCGCGTCTTGTTGAATAGTATCGTGACCCCGAGGACGACCAGCAGGCTCATCCCCATCAGGAAGAGCCGGTAGGCCGGATACGTGATCCCCAGGAAGTGAAGGCTGCCCGAGATGGGCCCGACGATCTCGCGGGGCGTGGCGCTGAAGATCAGTTGGATCACCTGGCGCAGGATCAGCCCGAAGCCCCAGGTCGCCAGGACCGTCGCCAGGATATAGCGTCCGTAAAGACGCCGGAGGACCAGCCGCTCCACTGCCCAGCCGAAGATCGCCACCACGATAGGTGCGAGAAAGAGCCCCAACCAGAAGCTTCCGCCGGCGTCCTGTACCACCAGGAGGACGTACGCCCCCAGCATGAAGAACTCGCCGTGGGCCATGTTGATGACGCCCATCATCCCAAAAATGATGGACAGGCCCATGGCAATGAGGATGAGGAACAAGACGAAGGAGGCGCCGTTCAAGAACTGCTTGAGAAGGAGTCCCAGGTCAAATTCGGGCATTCCTGAAAATTCCGGGGAGAAAGGCGGTGAACGCGTCCTGGGTTCGCGGGGCGGAGGAAGGGTTTGGGTCCCGCCTCCGCCCCGGCCCACTTCCGGCGGCGGGTTTACTTCAGCGCGCTCTTGTCCTTCCCCCACCGGCCCTTGCACGTATCGGGATCCAGCAGTTGGGGCGTCTTTGCGACGATCTCGAATTTTCCGTTGATCACCTTCGTGATGAACCCCCGCATCTTGGGTTGGTGGTCGCTCGCACGAACGTGCATCTCCCCGACAGGGGTGTCGATGGTGATCCCCTCCAGGGCGGCTTTCACCTTTTTGCGGTCGATGGATTTCGCCTTCTCGACGCCCGCCTTCAGAAGGTGGAGGCCGATATACGCGCTGGTCGCCAGGCTATCGATGGGGAAAGGGGTCTTGTACTTCGCGTGGTAGAGCCTGCTGTACTCCTTGTTGGCGGGGTGGTCGAACGTCTCGGTGTAAAGCTCGGGCGAGACGATCCCTTCGACGTCCTTCTGGAAAGCCGGGTAGAAGCTCGCCAGGAAGGTCGGATACCCGGTGATGGCCATCTTCTTGTCCAGGCCGAAGTTCTTGGCCTGCTTGAAGAAGGTGATCCCTTCGGTTCCAGGCGCCGCCAGGAACAGCACGTCGGGTTTGGTCCGCTCGACCCGGGTGATCACCGTGGACCACTCTGTCGTGCCAAAGGGCGAGTACTCTTCGCCTACGACCGTGGCCCCGAGCTCTTTGAGCTGGCTCTTCACCTGGGCGTTGACGGAGTGTGGGAACACGTAATCGGTTCCAACGAAATACCACTTCTTTCCGAAATTCTTGACGTAATAAGGAACGAAGGCCGAGAGGGCCTGGTAGGGCGTTCCCCCGCTGGTGAAGACGTACCTCTGGCAGGCCTTCTTTTCGCCTTCGAACGTATAGATGAAGAGCTTCTTGGCCCGCTCGGTGACGGGAATAACGGCGTTCGTCGTGGCGCTCGACCCCGTCCCCATAACGAAGTCCACTTTGTCCTGGCCGATGAGCTTTCGGGCCCGTTCGGCCGCGACGGGAGGCTCGGCCTTGTCGTCCTCGAAGATCAGGACGACCTTTCGGCCCAGGATTCCTCCCTTTTTATTGATGTTTTCCTGGGCGAGCTCGATCCCCTTCCTCGCGTTCTGGCCGGCCGGGGCGAGTGGACCCGTCAAGGGAAAGAGGACGCCGATCCTGATGGGTTTTTCAGCACCCTGGGATACAGGCGGAGCCAGCGCGATGACCAGCGCGGCGATTCCAAGGAAGGTGGCAACCCGTTTTGAGATGGCGCACGTTGTCATTTCATTCCCCTCCAGATAGAGGACCGTTCAAGCTCTTTCTCCGTGAATGGGCTTCCGCTCCGAATGTCAAATTATCCAAGATTTTTCAGATAACGTCCACACAACCACATCGCTGGTAGTGGGTCAGTTTGGAACGGATTAAGCCCCGTACGCAGCTTTGCCGACGGCTCTGTCATCATTTGGTGTAGCCCCGATCTGAGCGAGGACCTGGGTCCGAGCGGAGATCGGGGCGCCCCCGGCCGCGATTTCCGCGTGGGTCGGTGACCCTCGCTCAAATCGCGGCTACAACGGAGGAAGGCAGGGGTCATTCAGCAAACTGATCCACTACCACATCGCTCTATAGGCTTTTTGATGGTCCTTTTCCTTAAAGGAGATTCAGTGCCCCTTTTTCAGCGGGAACTCTTGCCCCCCGCCATCGTCGAGGCCGTTATGCCCGAGAGATCTACGTTTCCCTCCCTTCACGACTTGTTTTGCCGGCGTTTGGGCATCTCTTGACCGTTATCCCTAACCTGGCTGGCAGGTTTCAGAATGACTCGGGAAAACCATTGAGCGCATTTTAACCCGAATTTCCCGTTTCAAAAATTGCCGGGGGGATGGCCCGTCCCCATGGTCGTGTGATTGAGTACAACCCCTTCGACCCGGCTTGTCAACACCATTTCGAACCTCGCAAACTGATACCCGGTCTCCATCCGCCATGGCAAAAGACGCTGTTCTCCCTTTCAGCGACCTTATTCTAGCGGGTCAACTTGCGAAGAAAAAAATATCGCCTTTTCCTTACGCCGGACTACGCTGCGAGCGATCAGGCGAGCACTGGGCGCAGGCGGCTTATCCGGGCCAAGATGACGCCGAATCCTTCTCTGGCTATCGCCACTTCGGCTGACTGAAAGATGATGTGTCGGACATGCCGCACGTGAATATTGGGGGCTGGTCACCCATGTCTCGTATATCGTGAACCTGTACAAGCCCTTGACAAGCAAAGGATGGTCGTTTAAAAGTGGACCAACCGGGACAAACTTGTTCCAACCTCGTTCCTTTTTCCTCCTTGTGATGGAGGGTACTGGAGGGTAAGGGCATGGTCAAAAGAAGATTCATTTGGCTGTCTCTTCTTATTGCTTTCTTTCTGCTCCCGTGGATTTCGTCCTCCCAGGCCCAAACGAAATTCAAAGTGACTCTGACCGAGGACTGGATCCTTTATGGGGCACAGGCGCCGGAGGTCCTGGCCCGAGAAAAGGGTTACTATGCGAAAGAGGGCATCGAAGTCGAGATCGTCCGAGGATATGGCCCCGGTGACACGGTGAAACGGGTCACTACAGGGAGGAGCGAGTTCGGCAGATCTGCCGCCGTCAGTGACATCCTAGGGCGTGCGGCCGGGGCGAAAGTCAAAATCGTCGCTGTTCCTATGCTGACTCCCCCTTTCGGGGTCGCCTATTTGAAAAGCGGCGGGATCGGCAAGCCTAAAGATCTCGAGGGAAAGAAGCTGGGCGCTCCGGCCGCCGCCTCGGCGTACCGGATGTTCTCGCCCTTTGCCAAGGCCACGGGTATTGACCTGGCAAAGGTTAAGGTGGTCAACATGGGTCCCGGGGCTTTGGTCCCGAGTCTCGCCTCGAAGAGTATCGACGTTTCCATCATGTTCCTGACGGATATCCCGGCCTTTGAGAAGGCCGCGAAGCAAAGGGGCGAAGCCATTTCGTACTTGCTATTCGCCGATTATGGCGTCAGGGACATGTACGGCAATACTTTCATCGCGTCCGACGATATGGTCAAGAAAAACCCGAAAGCGGTCCGCGGCTTTGTCCGGGCGTCCCTTCGGGGACTTTCTTACACCATCAACCACCCTGACGAGGGGGTGCGGGCGTTCATGAAGCTGAGCCCCACTTCCAACCCGGCCATCACCAAGGCAGAATGGCTTCACGCCGCAAGGCTGGCGTTCGATGATCTTTACAAGAAAAACGGTCTCGGGCTGGTGGACCCCGGAAGGATGAAGGCCTCTCTTAAACTCGTGAAGAAATACTTCGAGCTCAAGGGGAGCGTCTCGCCCGAAGAGGTCTACACCAACGAATTCGTCTTGGCGACCCCAATGGACTGGCGGAGGGCGAAACGACCCGGCCTCTGAACCCAGGGTGAAAATCTCCAATTGATGCCAAGTCCGATTCCTCGCCCGCGCTGACCTTTCATCTGGACAGGAGTTGGGGAGGGGGCTGACCGATCTCCGAGATCCGGCAGTGAAAGCGGCGGGATGAGTTCCGAGCTCCGGTTGAATCCACGCTGGTTTGGCGCCAGCGTCCCTCGTACGGAGGACGGACGGCTCCTCACCGGCGGGGGTCGATACGTCGATGACCTGCCTTGCCCCAATGCGCTGCATGCCGCCTTTCTACGCTCTCCTTATGCGCACGCCCGAATTGAATCCGTCGACACCTCCGGCGCGCTTGACCTGGGGGCCGTGGCTGCTTTTACCGCCGAGGACCTGGGACCGGCGTGTAAGGAATTCCCCCAGGCCGTCCCCAACCCTGCACTCCGTCCCCGAAACGTCCTGCCGTTAGCTCGCGGGGTCGCCCGGTACGTGGGTGAACCCATCGCCATCGCTCTTGCGGAGAGCCGCGCGGCGGCCGAGGACGCCCTAGAAGGGATTCAAATTTCTTACGAGGTCCGGCCGGCGGTGGCCCATCCTGTAGACGCTCTCGGGAAGGGGGCCCCGCTGGTCCATGAGGACCTGCAGGACAACCGGGCGGCCCGGTTGGAGGTTCGCTTCGGAGATGTGGAGAAGGCGCTGGCGCGGGCGGCGCGGAGGGAAACCCTTCGTCTGACCTTGCAGCGAGCGGGCGGGGAAGCGATGGAAACTCGGGGTCTCTTGGCCTTCTATGACTCCGCGTTCGACCAGCTGACCGTTTATTCCTCTACGCAGGTGCCCCACCAGGTGCGTCGAAACATCGCCTATGTCCTGGACCGGGCCGAGCATTCAGTGGACGTCATCGCGCCAGACGTGGGAGGTGGGTTTGGCGCCAAGGCGTTTTCGTACGCGGAGGACTTTGTGATTCCGTGGGCGGCCATGCATGCAGGAAGGCCCGTCAAGTGGATCGAGGACCGTATTGAGCACATTCAGACGACCTATCAGGAACGGGAGCAAGTCCACGAGGTCGAGGTCGGATTCGACGATGAAGGCCATCTCCTGGCAATTCGCGATCGGGGTGTGTTCGATACGGGCGCATATGTTCCCTGGGGGGTGGTGGTCCCTTACCTTACGATCACCAACATCCCCGGACCGTACCGGATTCAGAATTTCGACGCGATCCTGGACGTAGCCTACACCCACAGGGTTCCTATCACGCCGATCCGGGGCGCCGGACGCCCGCAATCGGCTTTCATCATGGAGCGGATCATCGAGCGAGTTGCCACCCGATTGGGCTTGGATCCGGCCGAGGTTCGTCGCCGGAACCTCGTCCAGCCGGATGAGTTCCCCTATGAGGTGGGGATCCGCGCCCGCGACGGGACCATGATGACCTACGACAGCGGGGATTACCCCGGCCTGCTGGAAATGGCCCTGGAGGCCGCCGGCTACGAGGACTTCCGGGAAGGGAAACGACAGCCCGGCGAACAAGGGGATCCGCAAAAAGGCCGGTACGTGGGCGTCGGGATGAGCTTCAACATCGAGGGCACCGGCTTCGGACCCTACGAGGGAGCGGTGGTCCGCGTCGACCCCTCCGGCAAAGTGGTTCTCTACACGGGCGCCACCCCCACCGGACAGGGGCACGAGACCGTTTTGGCCCAGGTGTTGGGTTCCACTCTGAACCTGGCCCCTCAGCGCATCAAAGTCGTGACGGGAGACACCCGCCACATCCCTTACGGGATGGGAACCTTTGCCAGCCGGATCGCCGTCATGGCCTCTAACTCCGTTGCGGTGGCCGGAGAGAGTCTCAAAAGGAAGATCTTCGAGCGTGCCGCTTCGCATCTGGAATGTTCCGTTGAGGACCTGGAGCTATCGGATGGAACAGCCTTTGTCCGAGGGGCGCCGGATCGGGCGGTCACCCTTGGAGAACTGGCGAAGAAAGCGGCGGGGGTGCCGGGCATCATGATGAAGGGTGAAATCCCGGGCCTGGAGGTCCGCGAGTACAGCACACTCAGTCATCCGGCAACGGCATCCGGATGTCACGTGTGCATCGTGGAGGCGGATGTGCACACGGGTTTCGTGAAGGTGTTGCGGTACGTCGTGGCCCACGATTGCGGCCGGATACTCAATCCGACGATTTTGACGGGCCAAGTCCGGGGAGCCGTGGTTCACGGAATCGGCGAAACCCTCATCGAGGAGGTTGTGTTCGATGAGAATGCCACACCCCTCGCTTCCTCCTTCCTCGACTACCTACTCCCACTGTCCACCGATGTACCGGATATCGAGGTGCTTCATCTGGAGACCCCGTCCCCCTTCAACGCTCTTGGGGTCAAAGGAGCCGGAGAAAGCGGCACGATAGCGGCTCCCGCGGCCGTGGCCGCCGCAATCGAGGACGCGCTTAAACCTCTCGGGATTCTGATCAACGAAACACCCCTCACGCCCTACCGTCTGTGGCAGATCATGGGGACACGTAACAGCCCCGTGGACTACCGCCAGCTGGACTAACATAAAACTGGTATGACGATCGGGTGTAAGTTGAACATTTAGCCGTGCCAGCGAGTCAATGGCAGTCCTCCCTACGGAAAGGTGAAGGTGGATGACGAATTTAACCTGGGTTGGGGCTACTTTCGAGAGGGGAGACGGCTACGACAAGGCAAGAGGTTTGGCGGTTTACGGAACGGACGTGACCCTCCCCCGAATGCTCCACGCCAAAATGCTCAGAAGTTCCCTCCCTCATGCCAGAGTTCTCCACGTGGATACTGACCGGGCGAAGCGCCTTCCGGGTGTCAAGGCGGTCGTGACCGGGCGCGACCACCCCGATTCGCAATGGGGCATGATGTTGGCCGATCAATCCATCTACGCCGTGGATCGGGTCCGCTACGTAGGGGAGGCCGTGGCCGGGGTCGCCGCTATCGATGAGGACACAGCCCAAGAGGCGTTGGAGCTGATTCAGGTGGAGTACGAAGAGCTCCCGGCCCTATTCGACCCGGCGGACGCTATGGCGCCTGGCGCTCCCCTCCTTCATCCCAACCTTGACAAGTACGAGTGCAACAGGAAACTCTTCTCGCCGGTTCCCGAAACGAACATCTGCAACCACTTCCGGCTTCGCCGGGGGGACGTGGAAGAGGGATTCCGTCAATCAGACCTCATTTTTGAAGACAGCTATGAAATCCCCATGGTCCAGCATTGCCCCCTTGAGCCCCATGCCTGCGTCGCCCAACTATCTCCTCAGGGAAAGCTCACCGTTTGGAGCAACACCCAGGGCCCTTTCCTGACGCGGGAGCAGATCGCCAAAGGCCTGAGGCTCTATCAGAGCGACGTTCGCGTCGTCTGCACGTACGTCGGCGGCGCTTTCGGGGGCAAGATCAGCGGTATTGTGGAGATCCTGGCCGGAGCTTTGGCGCTGCGAAGCGACAATCGCCCCGTGCGGCTTGAGATGACCCGCGAGGAGGAGTTCGTCTCGACGTTCGTTCGCCAGCCCGTTAAGGGTACTTATAAGACCGGTGTCCAGCGCAACGGGGACTTTCTGGCCCGCAAGGTCCGCTTGGTTTGGGACGCGGGAGCTTACGGGGACTATGAGATCCTTGTCTCCCGCAACGCGGGCTATGCCTCCGCCGGCCCATATAGAATCCCTCACGTCTGGATCGATTCTTACTGTGTTTATACAAATAAGTCCGTGGGGGGCGCCTACCGGGGATTCGGGGTGCCGGAGACGTGTTTCGGCTACGAGGGACAGTTGGACCGCATCGCCCGTGAGATCGGAATGGATCCCGTCGACCTCAGGCTTCGCAATGGGGTGGAAACGGGAGACCTGACGCCGACGGGGCAGCGCCTGGAAGGTGTCGGCTTGAAAGAATGCGTCCGTCGAGCTGCCGTTGCCATGGGCGAGCAGGGAGGTGTGGCGCTTTCTTCCGGCAAGCGGCGCGGACGGGGCTTTGCGTGCATGTCGAAGTTTACCGTCACGGGAGCCCGCGTTCAATCGGCCATCAAGATCAACGAGGATGGCAGCGCTGTCCTCCTCACCAGCGCTGTAGAACACGGTCAAGGGGCGCACACTGTCCTGCGGCAGATTGCAGGAGAGGCCTTAGGCCTCGACCCCCGCTGCATTTCAGTGGGTCACCCGGACACTTCGATGACGCCTTACGGCTGGGAAACATCTGCCAGCAAGACGACGTTCTTCGACGGAAACGCTGTTCGACGGGCCGCCGAGGACGCCAAGCACCAGCTTTTCCAGGCCGCGTCAGTGGTTCTGGAGGCCGCCCCGGAGGATTTGGAAACGAAGGATGGGAGGATATTCCCCCGGGGAATTTCCGACCGTTCCCTCTCATTTGCAGACGTGGCGATGGGGGTCTTCGGGCCGGACGGCCGGGTGGTGGGTGGCCCCATCCTCGGGCGCGGCCACTTCACACCGGTGGACGGCACGCTTCTGGACCTTGAAACGGGACAGGGAAGAAAGCCCGCCGTTTTCTGGATGTTCGCCGCTCAGGGAGCCCAGGTCGAGGTGGACGAAGAAACAGGAGAGGTGCGCATTCTCAAACTCACGGCAGCTCACGACGTAGGAAAGGCCATCAACTACAATGGGTGCATTGGGCAGGTCGAGGGGGCGCTGGGGCAGGGGCTTGGGACAGCTCTCTTTGAAGAGATGCGCGTGGAAAGCGGAGTGGTGTTGAACCCGAACCTTATGGAATACAAAATACCCTGTGCCCTTGATATGCCCCCCCTTGTTCCCATGGTGGTGGAGGAGGCCCATCCCGAGGGTCCATACGGTGCCAAGGGCGTGGGGGAGCCCGGACTCGCCCCGACGGCCGCCGCCGTTGCCAACGCCATCTATGACGCGATCGGCGTACAGGTCAAAACCATCCCTTTTACGCCGGAACGTGTGCTCCATGCCATGAACAGCGCAAAAGACCAGGCGGCTGGTTGATCCCCGGTGGTTCAGAAATTTGGCGCAGGGGTGAAGGGGTCATCCGACATTCGGTACAACGAGTTGCGAGATTCTTCGCGCGGGTCGATAACCCACGCTCAGAATGACACGTCAACGATAAATTGCTCCCCTTCGTAAATCGGGCGAAACGGATTGCACCAACGGAGATCAAAGGCCGCGGCGCGCGGCGTGGGGACCCTCAGGCCTCGTTTGCGCTGACTGCCGGAGCGGCCTGACGGTTTCCGCTAAAGATCGTTTGCAGGATCCGCTCTTGTGTGGCCTCGGAGCGCGAAAATTCGCGGATGGTGGTTCCTTCGCGCATCACAAGGACTCGATCACACATCCCCAGAATTTCGGGGAGTTCGGAAGAAACCAAGATCACCCCGGCCCCTTGTTTCACCAGCTCGTTGATCAGGTTGTAGATCTCAACCTTGGCCCCGACGTCAATCCCCCGGGTCGGTTCGTCGAAGATGAAAATGCGGCTTTGGCTGCAGAAAGATCTCGCCAGGACGACCTTCTGTTGGTTGCCCCCGGACAAATAGCGGACGAGCGTTCCAATGCTCGGGGCCTTGATCCCGAAACGGTCAAAGTAACCCCGCGCCGCCCGACTCTCCTTTCGGAGGTTCAACAAACCCGCCCTTACGAACTGCTTCAGTCCGGCTAGGGAAATGTTCTCCTTCACGGACAAGGGGATGATCAGCCCCTCGAGTTTCCGGTCGGCGGGGAGATAAGTGACCCCATAGCGTATTGCTTCGGAAGGGCGAGCGATCTTCACAGCCTTGCCCGAGAGGTGAATTTGTCCGCTCTTGTAGGGAGAGAGGCCAAAGATCGATCGGACAAGCTCCTTGTGGCCGGCCCCCAGCAATCCAGCGAATGCCAGGACCTCTCCTGCAAAGAGGGAAAAAGAGATGCCGGAAAACTCGTCTTCCCGTGTCAGCCCATCGACGCGCATCAACTCTTCGCCCGGGGGAACCTGTATCTTGGGGAACTTCTCTTTGATCTCCACTCCCACAATCATGGAGATGAGTTCGTCTACGTTCGTCTCGGCAATCCTCCGAGTTCCGACGTACTCTCCGTCGCGCAGAACCGTCACCCGATCACCAACCTCGCGGATCTCTTCCAGGCGATGGGAGATGTAGATAATCCCCACACCCTGGCGCTTGAGTTGGCGGATGAGCCGAAAAAGGTGCTCGGTTTCCCTGTCGGTGAGAGCGGCTGTGGGTTCGTCCAGGATCAAGACCCGCGACTCGATGGACAGGGCCTTGGCGATCTCGACCAGCTGCTGCTCGCCGACTCGCAGGAATCGGGTTTTTTGCTGGCAATCGATGTCGAGTTCCAGCTCTCCCAAGACTTTTTGGGCCGTGCTGACCATCTCCCGGGGATTGATGAAAACCTTTGCCAGTCCTGGCTCCTTACCCAGAGAGATGTTTTCGGCAACCGTCATTTCCGGGACGAGGCTGAACTCCTGATAGATGGTCGCGATTCCATAGGCCATGGCGTCGTGGGGATTCTCAATCTTCGCCAACTCGCCGTTGAACCAGACCTCTCCCTCGTCGGGGGTGTATACGCCGGAGACGATCTTAATCAGGGTGCTCTTGCCCGCGCCGTTCTCTCCGAGGAGCACATGCACCTCGCCTCGATGCAGGTCAAAATCCACACCGGACAGCGCCAGCACGCCGGGGAAACGCTTAACAATGCCCTTCAACTGAAGAAGCGGAGGGTTCTTTTTCTCCATGCTCGATCTTGACAAAACAGAAGGGTCAACGCCGCACGGCCTGGCCAGAATCCCGAACGCAACGCCGGCTTGTCGGGTTCCCTCGGCCGCCTAATGTCTTCCGTCCATGAGACCGCCACAAAAATCGCCCCTCCCCGGGGGGGTCCCGAAGGAGTCCCCCCTTTGGCCACGAGAGGGGTTCATTCGCCTCTCCGCACGAAAGGCCACACTCTGTTCCTCGAGAGTACACCCGAGGATTGACCCCCGAAAGGAGAGAATTCTTACCGGGGGATCTTCCAACCCTTCGGAGCCCACTCCGTTTTCGTCAATTCGGGCCACTGGTCCATGTTGGCCCGCGTGAAAACGGGGAAGGGCGTGAAGATGGTAAAGGGCACCTTTTCTCCGTTGAGGAGCCTGACGGCCACGTCGACGGACCACCGTCCCGACAGGACGGGAGCCTCGCCCGAGTCGAAATCTATCTCGCCCTTCTTCAGCATGTCGAGGGCGCCCTGTGTCCCCGAGGCCGACGACATGTAAATCTTTCG
Organism: Nitrospinota bacterium; assembly: GCA_046758845.1. GTDB lineage: Bacteria > UBA8248 > UBA8248 > JACPRG01 > JBHIBA01. The sequence continues at coordinate 6,050 of JBHIBA010000041.1, read as the reverse complement.
CTTGATGCCGGCGGCCTGAACGGCGTCCACGGCCCCCATCAGCGCGATGTCGACGGCGGCCCAAACACCGGTGATTTCCGGGAAGGCCTGAAGGAAGTCTTCCGTGTGCTTCAGCCCCTCGTCCCGAGCGACGCCCATCCACCGTTCGCCCATAAGCTTGATGCATGGGTTCTTCTTGAGGACGTCCCCCAGTGCCTTGCGCCGGGAGATGGCCCACTCCAGGCCCGGGGGCCCGTTGAGCGCGATAATCTTCCCTTTGCCCTTCATGAGCTTGGCCAAGGCCTCGGCGGTCACCCGGCCAAACTCGTAGTGGGGGGTGAAGACGCGCGCCGACACATTTTCGCTGCGAACGTTCTGGATCATGAGGATCACCTTGATCCCTTTTTCCATCGCCAGATGCGCGGGCTCCACCAAGGCCTCGCTGCTCGCAGCGGAGAGAATGATGGCGTCCACCCCGGAGACGATCATGTCCTCCATGTAGCTGACCTGCTTGGCGTACTCCGAATAGCTCGCCGTGGCTACGAATTTCAATTTGACCCCAAGGATTTTCGCCTCGTCGAAGAAGCCGTAAGCCACGTTGACCCAGTACTGAGATTGGAGACTCGGGATCAGTACACCGATGGTATACTTTTTGTTTGCCTTTGGCCGCACCCATTCCGATTGCTTCGGCCGCCACACCTTCTTCTGGGCCGTTGCCTCTTTGACGGCGATCCCCACGCTCAGTACGAATCCGAGGATGACCGCCAGAGCGATCCATCGTGTGAAATGCGTTATCTTTGCGCTGCGCATGGTTTCCCCCTCCTTGAGTTAAGGGTCAGGTTAATTCCGCCGGGTTCCTCCCCCGTTCACTCCGCACATCCCCACGGGCAGTCATGCTCATCCCCTTTGCGGGTGCCGCAGCCTGTCAAAGACAACTGCGAGGGTGATGATCATTCCGATGACAATATACTGCAAGTAGGTCGAAACGTTCATAAGATTGAGGCCGTTCTGGATGACGCTCAGGATGATCGTCCCATAGAGGACGCCCGGAAGCGTGCCTGCTCCTCCTCCGAGGGCCACTCCACCGATGACCACTGCGGCGATGGATTGCAACTCCATGCCCTCGCCCAGCGTCGGCTGGCCCGAACGAACACGGGAGCTGAGAACGGCTCCAGCGATACCGCTGAGAAGAGCGCAGACGACGTACGCCAAGGTCGTATACCTCTTGATGTGGATTCCCGAGACCCGAGCCGCTTCCTCGTTGCCGCCGATGGCATACATGTAGCGCCCGAACCGCGTCCATCTCAGGAGGATGTAGCCAACGAAGAAGACGGCCGCCCCGACGATGATGGGGATAGGGATGGCCCCTACATAACCCGCCCCGAGGAAGGAAAAGTGTTTCGGCAGACCAAAGATCGGCTGGCCATTCGCCAGGATGAGGGCCACCCCGCGAACCGCCGATAAAGTCCCCAGGGTGACAACGAACGGAGAAACCCGGAACGTGGAGATCACAAGCCCATTGAACAACCCGACCAAGCACGCGGCGAACAGAGCTACCGTAATCCCCCAGGCCATCCCGACGTCCAGCGTCAACTGGGCCATGATGACGCTGACCAAAGCAAAAATAGAGCCCACGGAAAGATCGAACCCGCCGGAAAGGATGGGGAACATTTGCGCACAGGCCGCAATGGCCAGAAAGGACCCTTGGCGGGCTACGTTGATGAGGTTGGCCTGAGAGAAGAACCTCGGCTGGGCGTACGTAAAGACCACCCCCAAGATCACAATGACGATGGGAAGGACGCCGACACCCACCAGCAGACGCCCGGTCATGGGGCGCGCCGACCTGAGAGAACCAAGAAGAGGCTTTAAACCTCCGCCTCCCAAGGCGCCGATGGTGTTGTTTTTTCCCCGCATGCTTCCTCAGTCACAGGGTGTGAAAGTTCTCGAAAAACCGCCCCCTTGGAACATTCGCACCCCTTCTGCCCCTCTGGCCTCTTTGAACGCCTTCTGCAAATATTTGAACCCAGTTGTCCCGAATCCTGAAAATGCGGGCGGTCGATTGTGTCCGTCGGGCCCTTCACTCCTTGATGATGGTGCGAAGAATCCGCTTGAGGTCCTCGTCCTCCAGGAAGTCAGACCAGGACACCTTTTCTTCCGGCCGGTCCACCATTCGGAATCTGGGAAGGATGAACTTGTTCTGGGGAGTCGAGACAAAGACATACCGTCCGATGCGGAAGGCATGCCTTGCGAAGGCACTGTACTCCTGCGCCCCCTCGACGGTTTCAAACCGGTGGATCTCGAAGGGGTCAAAGCCTCCCATGGTGACGGTGAACCAGTTTTCCGCCCCAGGATTGAGCCCCACGTAAGTCCCCCACGGCGACCAATTCACGATGTCCACGTGCATTTCGGGCGCTCCGGGAAAGCAGTCGTATCCGTTCTCGTTGAGCCCGACGACGATGTCGCTGAAGCCAGCGTAGTCTTCCCCCCCGTCTTCCTGAGGCGCCGAGCGTTGAAACCGGTCTACGAAATCCTGGTTTCCCACGAGCTTCGACCACTTGATCTCGTCGTCCGGGAGCAGGGAGTTGTTGAGGGCGATGTCAGCGAATTGCTGCTCGGGAGCGGATTGAAGGACGCACAGTCCCGCGCGGACGGCGCCCTTCGTGAAATGGGCGTAATCCCGCGCGGCCGTTTCGCCGGTGAAGTGGTGAAGGAGGAAACGATCTCCGTCTATGTGAATGACCAGTCCCCGGTCGGACTGAAGCGGACGCTGAAGGTTGAGGAGCTCCCCTTCGACGCGGACCTCGTGGAGCGCCTCGCGGAACCCCTCAATGATCCTCTCGAAGATTCCCAGCTCGACATGGGGGGCCTCTTGTTTTTTCGTTTTGAAAACTTCGGTTTCGGGGTGCGTGTAGATCCAGGAGTGCCACCGGGTGAGCATGCTGTGGATGGGCTGAAGCTCGGTTCCCTTCAGGTCGCCCTCGACGGCGCGCCCTTCCGAGTTCCACGTGCTGCCGGTCTGTTTGTCCACGATTCTGTTTTCCCGGACCTCAAACTCGAAAACTCGATCTCCCACCCTTCGGTCAAAGGCCCCAGTATAGAAGCTTTCAGGGGAGGGACCCGCGATTATGAGCACAGGGACGCCGCCCAGGACGTCGTTGACGAGGCCTCCCTCCAACTTGATCTCCTTCATGGGGTACGCACGGTGACCTCCCACTAGATTGATTCCCATGACCATCACGTTTTCCGGGAGCTGGCGGTCGAGATCTCCCTTGTAAAGGGAGTGAATGAAGAGCTGGTCCATGCCGGGCCGCTCCCAATACTCCTCCGATCCGTGGCCTCCGCGGGGGTCGCGCTGGTTCGGGTCCTGGGGCGGGGCCAGGACGTCGGTCTCCGGGTGCAATTGTTTCCATTCACCCCAGGTGCAGTGGACCACCGGAATTGGATCCAGCATCTCGTCCTTGTATTCGCCGGTGTAACAAAGGCCCTCCAGAGGCCACCAGTAGCTGTTGGTTTCCAGGTCTCGCGCCCCCGCCTGGGCCAAGAGAATGCCGCAGTGTCCCCAGTAAAGCCGTTGCTTGTTCAGCAGACCGCCGAACGCGTTTCCCGTGCCGCACCGCTCTCACGTGCTGAAAACGAGGGGGTCTCCTTCGATGACGTCGTTCAAGTGGTGGTGGTAGTCGAGGATGTAGAGACAATAGGCGCGGGCCTTCCCCTTGTGGTGGATGCCCACCACATGGTCAGTGTCCAACATGTGATCGGCCTCCGCCGCGGGAACACACTTCGGGTCTGTCAGCGGGTAGAAAAACTTATCCCGCATATGGGGCGTGGTGTAAAACCCGTTTGCCATGTCCCACTCCGAGGTCACGTGGGAAATGAGCGCCCTTTTCTCCTCCTCGTTCTTGAACCGCCGGATAATCATGAATTGTCTCCTTCACCGGGGATACTGCCGCGGATACTGGTCGTGCCTGGACCACCCTTGGGATAAATCTCTAATGTTTTTTTCGAGAGTATACTTAATTTCCCCCGGGGACTTCAAGAAGAATAACATATTCAGACCCAGGACTATTCCCAGTCGACCAAGAATCCCTGATGGCGCCTTTGCACCCTTCATCCCCACCCTCGCAATGGCTCCGAAAAACCACAGCCGACGTGCCTTCTCGACAGTACCTGCCCCAAGAAGTTCGAACCCGTCTGCGCCAGACTCCTGTGAAGGCGAAGGAGCGCGTCGCCACCGCCCGCTGCAGGAACGGTTTGAAGCTCAGACCACCGCGAGGGCGTAGATCTCGTGAAGGAATCCTTCCTTGAAGAGGCCGGTCGTTCCCACGGGCGTCCATGCGGGGGCCTCGTCTTTCTTGAAAAACTCGTGCCCGACTGTCATGACGATTTCCCACGCACGGGGGTCCTTGTGGAAGGAAATCACCTCCACGATGTTGTCCATCGTCGCGCCGAATTCCCCCAACACCTCCCTGAGGCGATTGAAGGCGTATCGCGCCTGCGCCTCGGTATCGCCCGGCGTCGTGATGAACCCGTCGCCGTCGGACGCGACCTGACCGGCCAAACCAATTACACGGCCGCCCTCTTTCTTCGTCCCGCCGGAAATCGGCGTGATCTTCCACCAGATGCTCGCGGGGGTCTTGGCTACACGTTTGCCCGGACTGAGATCGGCAATCGCCCGGTGAGCGCCCATCATTCCATATTGATAGAGACCCGTTGTACCAATCGCTGTCAGGGCCGGAACCTCATCGAACGGAAGTTCGTTCACAAACTCGTTGCACCACGTGTCACAGACGGGAACCTGGCCGCGGGGGTCCCGGGAAAAGCAGATGAGGTCGATGATGTCCCCCATCGTGCCGCCGGCCATCGCTACGATTTCCCGGAACCGGTTGAAAGCGAATCGCGCCTGGCCGGAGTGGTCACCGGGGGTAACGATCATTCCGTCCGCATCTGCGGCCACTTGCCCGGAGATAAACAGAAGGTTGCCTTTCTTGCACCCGGCGGACATGGGATAATTCTTCCACCACTTCAGAGTATCCGGCGTAAAGCATTCCTTGGGCGCGTCGCCCAGATGCGCGATGGCCCGAATGCTCACCAGGAGTTCGCTCCTGTGAAATCCGAGACTGCCGACCATGGTCCAGGCCGGATGGTCCGTTTCGAAGTAATCCCGGGCGACGTGATAGATGGCGTCCATGTCCCGGGGGTCCTTAACAAACACCATGAGCTCCACCACATCCTGCAGGGTTCCGTTCGCCCTCTCCACAACCTGCCGGATGTTATCGAAGGCGTACCGAGCTTGCGCTGCGACGTCGCCCGTTGCAACGGGCTGGGATTCGGCGTCGAGGGCCACCTGTCCTGAGGTACAAAGCAGGTCTTCTACCGAAACGGCGGCGGATGCGGGCAAAGGGTCATACCATTTGTGGTTGTCCAGCTGATAGCAGACCTTTTGAATGCTCATGGATGGTTCTCCTCCCGTTGGAACGAACGGAGCGTTCCCATGTCTTCGGCTTACCGGTCCGGCCGGCCGTTCTCTGCTCTTGGCCCCTATCAGGCCGCTCCCTCGCCCAATGTCACATTATGCCCGGACCCTGATCGGACACACGTTGATTCCGGCTTGGGACGAAACGCGAGAAAGGCTGAATCCCTGGTCAAGTCCATTCATCCCTGGTCCGAGAGACCCCCGCAAATGGTCCACCATCGAGTATCCCGCCAGAGAAAGAGTAAGGAGTCTCCCAGCCTCTTCTGGTTAGGGTATAGCAGGTTTCCCCCATGTTACCAAAATCCATTTCACCGCCTTGCACTGGTTCAAGACATATGAGACACGGACGGTGAGCCCGCCCACTGGCGCGAGAGAGATTTGAGAGGAAACTTCTTTGCGGGGGGCGCTTTTTGGGCACTGGCGTGCCGGCCGGACTGCGGTTGGAGGTATGTGCGCTTAGACCGGGCGTCTTTGGCGCACACCTTCCGAGAGGTGATTCACCAGGCACGCAAGTGCAGAAACTTGACGCGGTGCGTCCGTCCGCCCGCCCCCCCAGCAAAACTTTTGACGGCCGAGCTTTTTGGCTCGGCCTGCGTGG
>JBHIBA010000040.1:0-21967 GCA_046758845.1 Nitrospinota bacterium | reverse complement strand
AGACGGGCATCCGGCCAAAGAAAGAAGCCACCAATAGGCGACAGACCACCGGCCCAGCCAAACCCACTCCCAACCCAAAGCAGGCCCGGCCATGTGGGTCATCGACCCGCATGCCGGGCCGTCAAAAGTTTTGCTGGGGGGTGTGGGGGGGCGCCTTTCAAAAAGCGCCCCCCGCGACTAAGCCCGCGCGCGAGTGCCCAAAAAGCGCGCCCCACAAAAGGTCCACCGGGGGGTCGTTTCACCTACTCACGACAGCTTCGCCGCGAGCCAATCCGCCATCTTCGTCCGCTCGACGTGGGCCACGTGGTGGCAGCCGTGGATCTCATCTTTGACCAGGACGAGCTCAGCGCCCCCGCCGGCCTCCTGGGCAACGCGCTTCGCCATCTCCGCGGGCACAATGGCATCCGCGTCGCCGTGAAGAATGTAGAGAGGGCAACGGAGATTTTTGAGAATCCCCGCCTGGGTGAAGGGTTTGAGATACGCCTTGGCCTCCTCCCAGCTCCCCGTTTTGGTCACGAACTGAAAGCCGTCCTTGATGATCGGGGGCATGGAGTCGAAGTGCTCGAAATCATAGAAAGCCCCGTAGGCGACGCAGGCGCGAAAACGCGGCTCATGCGCGGCGCAAAGAGGAGCGTAATAGCCCCCCAGGCTCCTGCCGAGAACGCCTATCTTCTCCCCATGGATCTCCGGACGGGTCAGGAGATATTCCAGGGCGGCGGTCCCCGTCCGCTCAAAGCCGGGCTGCATCGGAAGGTCGAAATAGACCTCTCCCTGTCCCGGGCCGTCGTAGGCGAAGGTCGCTACTCCCCGGCGAAGACAAAGGTTCTCGAAAAGATAGCTCTCCTCCTTGGTGCTCTCCAATCCGCCGATGAGAACCACGCAAGGGGCCTTCGCGCGGCCGATGGGCAGCCTCAGATAGCCCGGCAGGACCGTCCCCTCAAACGGGACCTCGACCCGCTCGGCCGGCGGAAAAAGCAGGGGCGCGCACCGCTTGTAGAGCTTCACCTTCCGGCGCTGCGCGGCGTTCTTCTCCTCCGGGTGATGCCAGAAGAGGTACTGGCCGTAGTGGACGTAGAGGCTGGCGAGCCAGAGGAACTCCCCCGCCGAAACCCTCGCCCCATTCTTGAGGGCCTCCCCGCCCAGGGCTTCGAAACGGCTTGCCATCCGGCACCAGGCGTCGCACCAGTCGTCCCAGGTTTTGGTCTGGGCCCGCATCTCCTGGATGTCGTTGTGGTTCACCCCGTCGGAAAGGAGTCGGGCGGTGTAGTACTCCCAAAGCTTGGCAACGTCATAGTCAGCCATAGACAAACCTCTAGGGGATGGCCAACACGCCTTCCCGGCGGACGCTTGACGGACTCCGGCCTTCACCTTCCGTCGCCGCCTTTCAGGGGCGCACCTTACATCTTGTGGAAGAACCGGAGTTCCTTCGGGAGCCCGTTCACGAATTCGTTGGTGTAAAGCTCCGACGGGTCCAGCTTCGTCTTGATCCCCCTGGCCTGGAGAGTGAGGTTGATGGAGTTGGCCATCTTCTCCCGGTCCATGTAGCCCAGGCCGAACTTGTCGGTGAACTTGTCAAAGAAGTGGAAAAAGAAAAGATCCTGGGCTTGAAGGGCGCCGGCCCGATTCTGCTCGGGGTATTTCTTGAGGAAGAGGTCCACCGAGGCCTTGCGGTTGCGAAAAGCCCACCGCTGGGCCTCGAAGTAGCCACGGAGGAAGCGGCGAGTCAGGTCTTTCCTCTTCGCGATGGTCTCATCAGAGGCGATGAGGCCGTTGGCATAGAGGTCGATGCCGAAATCCTCCCAAAGCTGGACGACCAGCTTTTTGCCCGACTGATTGGCCAGGTTCAGGTAGCGAGGAAGCTGGCTGTGAAAGTCAATGACCACGTCGACCTGGCCCTTCCCCAGACTCGCGGCTTTCGCCCCCGACGTCATGTAGAGGATTTGTACCTTGCTCGTGTCGATTCCTTGAGCTTTTGCCAAGACGGGCCACATCAGGATGTCGGAGGAGGCCTTTGGGCCGCCGGTAATCCGCCTTCCCTCGATGTCCTTTGGCGTTTTGATGCCAGAGTCGGCGAAGAAATAAAGGGTTTCCTGGAACTTGGCCATCACCATGGCGATCTGTTTCGCCTTGATGCCTTTCGTCCGCCCGATGGCCGAGGGACCGGCTCCCGCGTCCCCATAGTTGCAGGCCCCCGTGCCTATGCGTTTGAAGGTATCCCCGGAGCCGTAGCCCCTGAGATGCGTGACGTCCAATCCGTGAGCCTTGAAGGTGCCGCGCTGCAAAGCGGCCACGATGGGTGCGTGCTGCCCATAGATGCTCCAGGAAGCGCAGTAGATCACCTTCTCTGCGGAAACCGGAGAAGCTAGAGAAAAGAGCCAGAGAGCCGCCCCCAGAATGCCCAATACCCATCCCGTCCATCTTTTCATTTCCGTCCCTCCTCAGGCAAAGGTCCTCGCGAACCCTTCTTGTCGGTCCCCCCTCGGGAACCCGCATTCCGATCCGTTTAGAAGCTGAACTGACCCGTGTGCGAAGTATACGCAATCCTCCGCCATCTTGACAACCTTCTTCAGCCCACGTCACCGTTCGCAAGCCGGGCTGAAGGGCCGCAGTACGCTCCGTTTGACAAATAGAGAGAAGGCCGCGCCCGTCCCCCCCTTCAGATCACTTTGTTGACACAAAAAGGGGCCGCCTCAATCCAGACGGCCCCTTCGGAATCTGAACCACACTTCAATTTTCAGGGGGCATTCGGAATGGTGGAGAGAAGCCGCTGACTCTTCGCGCCGTTCAGTCGCCAGTCGTATTGATCGTCGTAGATGCGGGCAACGCCCGCCAGCCTCTCCGAAAGTTCAGGAGAAGCGTACGTCCTCAGGTGCTCGATCACCCCGCGGTCCGTTCCCCCGAAATCCTCTTTGAACCACTTGTAAATGCTTGACACGATCAGGCCCTTCTCCGTGACGGACACCCCCCGGGGGTGGTTGACAAAGTTTCGGGCATTGGCGGTCAGCATGGCGTCTGCGGTATCTGCCGTGTATGGAACCGGAGCCAGGTTGGGACATCCGAGAGAAGCGCAGTTGGCGGCGTAGTGAATCCTCGGGTCGCGCCAGATGGGCCGAAGGATGCGATGTTCGATGTCATCCAGGCTCAGGTGCTCACCCTCGACGGTCGAGAGCTTCTTCCCCCAAGGACCCCTGGAAAACCAACCGGGCGAGATGTTGATGTCCCGAATGCTTTTCACCGGGTAAAGATCCAGGACCACTTTGACAGTCAATGCGTTGTAGAGGTTGATCCAGTACGCGAGTTGTTCCTCGCGATTCAGGCGACTGACGGGCGCAGCCTCCAAGACGGCGATGTAACTTTCCAATGCCTTCTTATCCCCCGGGGTCACGGCTCCGTAGGCCACCCGGTTCACACCGTCCTCATGACTCGAAAGATACGTGGAGAGGAACTGACCCCAGGGGGAGTGGTCCACCCGAATTGTCGATCCCTCTTGATGGGCGAGCCAGCGCTTCCACAAACGCGCCTTTGGCGCCGCGTCAACAGCGTGCGTTATGCCCACGAGAAAAGTTACGGCCGACGCCGCGGCGAACAATCGTCTCCTTGTGCAGTGGACAGAGAAGCTCAAGCTTTTCCCTCCTGAGTCTCGTACTCGCTGGGGGATTTCGCCCGGCGGCTCATGGCGAGGGGCGAAGGTCCTGTTCCGCCTCGACGCATACAACCCCCCGGCCTCGATCCATCGAGACTTTTTTGCGGCCCTTCGGTTTCAGCCTGCGATGAGCCCTAGACCCCCGAACCATGCTGGGAGGAAAAAGAAAGCACGTTTCGGCGGATGAAGCCATCGAGCAGGTCGCGCCGATAGGCGCAACTCCTATCGACGACTTGCGTGCCGTCTTCCAATTCCACAACGCATTCTTCGGCCCGCGACCCCTGAACGCCTGTCGGCGTGCGACTCACAGATTGGAAGGCGGGACCGACGCAACCCGAAAGTGCTAAAGTTGCAAGGATGGCAATCAATGTGCTCTTCATGGCCTGCACCTCTATGTCGGAGTGCGGGCCGAAGCCGTGGCTGGAACCATGTCCCGTCCAGGAGGAGATCCCCGCCGGTCCGGCCCGCTCATCTTCTTCGGGGTGGCGGTCTACAACCACCCGTCCTCTATAAGTTCTGACCCCCCTGGGCGGGAAAAGATTCGGGAATTCGTAACCCCACTTGAAAATTGGCATAGGATGCGACACTTGTGCGGCGGTTGAAACAATTTACGGCCCAAGTGCGGCACGACGCGGCCAGTCGGTCGATGCAGCGGCCAGCCTGCGGAAAAGGGTCAAGAGAACTTCGGGGTGTGGGATGTCGAATATGGAATTATGCCGACCAGGAAAGGGAAGGAATCCATGACGAGCTTGCTGATAGAGGGCGGATACGTCCTCTCCCTGAATCCGCGGCGGGAAATCATCCGGGATGGGGCTGTGGTCGTCAAGGGGGACAAGATTGACTGGGTGGGGAAACGGTCGGACCTCGATGAAACCCGCCTCGGTGAAATCCGTCGCGGGGGCGCAAAAACCATCGACGCGACGGGGAAGCTCGTTCTCCCGGGGCTGGTGGACGCGCACGTGCACAATTCCCAGATGCTTGCCCGGGGAATCGCCGACGACGTTGACCTCCTCACTTGGCTCTATGACCGCATATTGCCTTACGAAGCCCTGGTGACCGAGGAGGACGCCTATATCAGCACCCTCCTTTGTTGCATGGAGATGATTCGGACAGGGACCACCGCCACGGCCGATCCCGGAAGTTACCGGATGGATCAGGTGGCCCGGGCAATGGCGGACATCGGGATCCGCGGGTTCATCTCCTGGGCGGCCAACGACGAGTCCTCGAGTGAGCGCGCCCTGCCGAAAAATTTGCCGGGGAACGTTTCGACCGAGGAGTCCATTCAAATACAGGAGCAGTTAATTCGAGACTGGCAGGGCGCGGAGAACGGCCGGATTCATGTTTCTTATGCGATTCGAACGGAAGCGAACGCCAGCGAGAAGCTCCTCAAAGAGATTCACCACAGGGCCCAGCGAGACGGCTTGATGATCCAAATGCACACCGCCGTCACCCCCGCCCAAGTGGAATGGATAAGGAAAAAGACTGGGATGACAAGCGTCGAGTTTTTGAACTCCATTGGGTGCCTCGGGCCGAACTGGCTGCTCACCCACATGGCCTGCCTCACAGACCGGGAGGTGGATCTTTTGGCGGAGACGGACACGCGCGTTTGTCACTGCCCGGGCGCCTCTTTGAAATGTGTGTATGGGGCCGTTTCCCGGGGCAAATTCCCCGAGATGCTCGCCAAGGGAGTCACCGTCGCCCTCGGGTGCGACGCCAGCGCGGCCAATAATTCCCTGGACATGTTCCGGGCCCTGTATCACGCGGCCACCGCCCACAAAGAAGCGAGGATGGACGTGGGCCTGATCCCGCCGGAAAAGGCGCTGGAGATGGCGACGCTGGACGGCGCGCGGGCCCTCAAACTCGACCACGAGGTGGGCTCGGTTGAACCGGGCAAGAAGGCGGACCTGATCGTCGTCAACACCCGACACCCGAACTGGATCCCCGTTCACGAATTTTCCATCGTTCCCAACATCGTATACGCAGGCGACGGGCACGACGTGGAGACGAGCATCATCGACGGCCGGGTGGTCCTGGAAAATGGAAGGCTGACGACGATAAACGAGGAGGATATCCTGGAGGAGGCGCAAAAAGCGGCGCGCCGCTTGATTCGGGACCTGCCCTACCGGTTGGAACCCAGGTGGCCGGTGGTGTGAAGCCCGGTCACACGAAGCGCGATCAGGAGAGGGTTACGAAGAAAGCCCCTTCGCGCATCCTGGCGACCGATGACTCCGACCTGAACGAAGAATTTATCGGGAAGCGGGCGAGAGGGCTCGCGAGGGGACGGAGACGACTCCCTCCATCAGGCGCCGGGCCGTTCGGATGACCGTGGCCTTGAGAAGCTCGCCGTCTTTGAACTCCGCCTCCACCTCGATCACCCCGGCCGGATGCCCGATGCGAAGGGTCTGAGGAAGGTCTTTGCGGGACTCCCGGACGACTCGATTGACCAGCGTCCCTTCGAGATACGCGGCCGCGGCCGTGCAGATGGCGCCGGTCAAGGCGTAGGCCTTGTGGGCCCTGCCCATGGAGAGCATTCGTCCCCGCAGGTCGTGGTCGTCCGCCGAGACGGTCCTTCCGGACGCCTCGACGAAATCCGCCGCCGGCGCGACCACCGCCACCTTGGGAACCGCCGGGCTTTCCTCCCGCGCGCGGGCGGGGTCCTGGACGAACCCAAGGCGGCGCGCCACCTCCCCCCGGATCCTCTCCAGCTTCGCGAGAACCTCTTGGGAGGCGTCCATCTCCCGGGCGGACTCCGACCCCGTCCAGCCTACGTCCTCCGCCCGCACGAAGAAGAGCGGGTTGGCGGCGTCCACAACCGAGAGGGTGACGCGGCCGAGGCCACCCACCTCCATCTCCTCGATCGGATTTCCCGTGGGAAGCAGCTTGCCGGTGACCGCCCCGCCCGCCCCCAGAAATCCCACTCGGATCGGTGGAGCCCTTCCCGGCACCCCGGCGATGGAGGCGTCCCCTTTGTCCTCCGGGGAGCCTTCCCGGACGGGAACGTCGAATTCGAGGGTTTTTCCCGTGTTGGTGTTGAGGACGCGAATTCGGGTCGAAGGTTCCCGGAGCTCGACCCATCCCTCTTCCACGGCGAAAAGGCCGACGGCCGAGGAGATGTTGCCGCAGTTGCCCCGCCAATCGACGAAGGGCCGGTCGATGGCCACCTGAGCGAAGGTGTAATTGACGTCGATGCCGGGTTCTTGCGAGAGCGAAACGATGGCGCACTTGCTGGTCGTGGGGTCCGCGCCCCCCAGTCCATCGATCTGCCGGGGGTCGGGGCTACCGAAGGCCGCCAGCAGGATCTGCTCCTGGACTTCGCGGTCCTCCGGCAAGTCCTCCTCCTTGAAGAAGACCGCCTTGCTCGTCCCGCCCCGCATGATCACACAGGGAATTTTCGCCTCAGCCATTCGTCTCCTCCGACCAGAATTTCCTCTCCTGCCTATGATACCAGACCGTTGTCCTTTTCCTCGAATGGACCTCTGCCCTAGACAGTCTAACCAAAGAGTCCGGCAGTGGGTCAATTTGGAACGGATTAAGCCCCGTACGCGGCTTTGCCCACGGCTCTGTCATCATTTGGTGTAGCCCCGATCTGAGCGAGGACCTGGGTCTGAGCGGAGATCGGGGCGCGCCCGGCCGCGATTTCCGCGGAGCCTGCACTGAGCGAAGCGAATGTGCTCAAATCGCGGCTACAACGGAGGAAGGCAGGGGGCATTCAGCAAACTGACCCACTGCCAACAGTCCATGCCGGTTGATTTTCATCCGGTAGGGGGCGCACACTGGAGTCAAAGGCCCTCTGGTGAGAAATTAAAGATGACCCTTACCGATAGCAAGGAAAACTCCATGAGTTTGGACCTCTTTCATCCCCTTGTCGGCTCCTGGTTCAAAAAGAGATTCAGCGAGCCGACGGCTCCCCAGGCCGCCGGCTGGCCGGAGATCGTTGCAGGACGCGATACCCTCATCGCCGCCCCTACGGGGTCCGGAAAAACCCTCGCCGCATTTCTCTGGTCGATCAACCGGCTCGTTCAGGCGGGAGCCGATGGGACACTGGAAGATAAGACCTGCGTTGTTTATGTCTCCCCCCTCAAGGCCCTCGGCAACGACATTCAGAAAAACTTGCAAGCGCCCTTGAGGGAGATCCTCCGCCTGGCCGCTGAGGACGGCGTTGACTTCCCTGAGATCAACGTCATGGTCCGCTCCGGGGACACCCCCACGAAAGAGCGGGAGCTCATGGTCCGCCGGAGTCCCCACATCCTCATCACGACGCCGGAGTCGCTCTACATCCTCCTCACGGCCGAGAGGAGCCGGCGCATGCTTCAGACGGCGGAGACGGTGATCATCGACGAGATCCACGCCGTCGCGTGGGACAAACGGGGCGCCCACCTTGCGTTATCCCTCGAACGCTTGGACGTCCTCTGCGGCCGTCGCCTTCAGCGGATCGGCCTGAGCGCCACGCAGAAGCCCATTGAGGAAATCGCCCGATTGCTCGTGGGGAATGGCCGGGCGCTTCCGGACGGGCGTCCCGACTGCGCCCTCGTCAACGCCGGAAGCCACCGCCAACTCGATCTTTCCGTAGAGGTCCCGGGCCAGGAACTGGGAGCTATCGCCACGCACGAAGTCTGGTCCGAGGTGTACGACCGTGTCGCGTCACGCGTCGAAAACCACCGCACGACCATCGTGTTCGTGAACACTCGGCGGCTGGTGGAGCGCGTTTCGCATCACCTTGAAACCCGCCTGGGGCGGGGCCGGGTCGCCGCACATCACGGCAGCCTCTCCCGCCGCACCCGTCTGGAAGCCGAGCAAGGGTTGAAAGCCGGAGAAATCCCGGCCATCGTCGCGACGGCCTCCCTCGAGCTCGGGATTGACGTGGGCCACGTGGACCTCGTCTGCCACCTGGGGGCCCCGCGCGCATTGGCCACGTTGCTCCAACGCGTCGGACGGGCCGGCCACTGGCTCGGCGCCGTGCCCAAGGGCATCCTGTTCCCCATGACCCGGGACGAGCTCGTCCAGTGCGCCGCGGCGATCCGTGCTGTCCGGCGCGGCGGGCTGGACTGTGTCGTCATGCCCGAAAAACCGCTCGACATCCTCGCGCAACAAATCGTCGCAAGCGCCGCAGCCGAAGAAATCCAAGAGGAAGAAATCCGGTGTAGGGTCCGGCGGGCGTACCCCTACCGGGATCTTACGAACGTCGAATGGGAAGCCGTCCTGGAAATGCTCTCGGAAGGGATTTCCACGAAACGGGGAAGGCGGAGCGCCCACCTGCATCGGGATCGGGTCAACGGGCGAATCAAGGGGCGGCGAGGCGCGCGACTGGCCGCGATCACGTCCGGAGGCGCCATCCCAGACACGGCGGACTATGACGTCATCGAAGACCCGGCGGAGACCTTCGTCGGAAAGGTGAATGAAGATTTCGCCGTCGAGAGCCTCGCTGGGGACATCTTCCTCCTTGGCAACAAATCCTGGCGAATCCGCAGAGTCGAATCGGGAAAAGTCCGGGTGGAAGACGCACAGGGAGCTCCCCCAAGCATTCCCTTCTGGCTTGGGGAGGCACCTTCCAGGACCCCCGAGCTGTCGGCGGCTGTCTCCGAGCTGCGAGAGGAGGTCGCCGAGCGCATTCAGAAGGAAGGGGACGGCCGCGCCGCCGAATGGCTGAAATCGGAGGCCGGCCTGGACTCCTCAGGGGCGGAGCAGGTCGTCGCTTACCTCCGAGAAACCCTTCACGTCCTGGGCGCGATACCCACGCAGCGCCGGGTTGTGGCCGAGCGCTTTTTCGACGAGTCCGGCGGCATGCAGCTCGTCCTTCACGCCCCTTTCGGCGGGCGCGTGAACCGAGCCTGGGGACTCGCCCTCCGAAAGCGGTTCTGCCTGACGTTCGACTTCGAGCTCCAGGCGGCGGCCACCGATGACGGAATTGTCCTCTCCCTCGGGCAGCAGCACAGCTTCCCCCTGGAGAGCGTCTTCGGCTTCGTCCGACCGGCGCCCCTCGAGGCGGACCTCGTCCAGGCGGCCCTCCAGTCTCCCATGTTCACGAACCGGTGGAGATGGAACGCAACGCGGGCTCTCGCGATCCTCCGCCGCAACGGCGGCAGACGGGTGCCGATGGCCCTCCAGCGCATGCGGGCCGAGGACCTCCTTGCGGCGGTGTTCCCCGACCAGGTGGCTTGCCAGGACAACCACTTCGGACCTATCACGCCCCCCGATCACCCACTGGTGAACGAGACCCTTCAAAATTGCCTGCGCGAAGCCATGGACATTGATTCGCTTCGGGAGATCGTGGAGAGGATGGAAAAAGGGGAGATCCGCACCGTCGCCGTCGAGACCCCCGCCCCCTCGGCCATTTCACACGAGATCCTGAACGCCAATCCCTACGCATTGCTCGACGACGCGCCCTTGGAAGAACGCCGCGCCCGGGCCGTCTCCCTGAGACGAACCCTGCCGGAAACGGACGACGGCGTTGGGAACCTCGACCCCGAGGCCATCGCAGAGGTGCGCGCCCAGGCATGGCCCGACGTGAGGGATGCGGACGAGCTCCACGATGCGCTTTTGTCCCTCGTCGTGTTGCCCGTGGAAGAAGCCGGACCCTGGGCGCCCTTCGCGGAGGAATTGATCTCGGCGGGACGAGCCGTGACCGCTGGCTGGTCGGGGCGGGGCGCCGAGGAGCGCCGGGGGTACGTAGCCGTCGAAAGGGTTCGACAGGCTCGGGCCGCCTTACCCGGAGTCGGTTTCGAGCAACGGTTTCGGGAGCTTCCACCCACCCGTCCCCAAGACGCCGAACCCGAGCAGGAAGAATCTCTCCGCGCGATCGTCCGAGGCTGGATGGAGTCTACCGGACCAATAACAGTAGAACGGCTCGCCGAGCGGCTGGGTCTCGCCGAGAGGGCCGTGAGAGGGGCGATGGAGGCGCTCGAAGGCCAAGGGTTAGTCTTGCAAGGGCGATTCTCGCCCGATTTGCCCAAGGGGGCCCTTGGGCCGCCGGGAGGGACTGTGGAGTGGTGCGACCGCCTGCTGCTGGCCCGCATCCATCGGATGACGCTTGGGCGCCTGCGCCGGGAGATCGAACCCGTCACGGCCGCGGACTTCATGCGCTTCTTGCTCCGCTGGCAGCACGTTCATCCGGGAACCCAGTTGCATGGGCGGGATGGTGTCGTACAAGTCATCAGCCAGCTCCAGGGGGTGGAGCTGCCGGCTCCCGCATGGGAGCGATACGTCCTCCCGACCCGGATCGAGAACTACGATCCGCAAGACCTGGAATCCCTATGCCTCGCGGGTGTAGTGGCCTGGGGACGTATCAGATTGGACCCCTCCGTGAACGAGGAAACGAGCGACGGCCGTGATCGGCGGCGCCCTGGCCCTCCGTCCAGGCAGGCTCCGCTCGCGTTCTTGTTGCGGGAGGACCTGGCCGAAATCCTGGAAGCTGGTCCTCTTTGCGAAAACAATCTGGAGAGTCTCACGCTGGTCGGAAGGGACGTCTATTGGTATCTTGAAAGTCGGGGCGCGTCTTTTCTCGCTGACATCTCAAGAGAAACAGGGCATCTGAAGACGGCCGTCGAGGAAGGTCTATGGGAGCTGGTTTCGCGAGGCCTCGCCACCGGAGATGGCATGGCCGGCCTTCGGGCTCTGCTCATGACGGACACCGAGCGGAAAACGCAGAGAAGGAATTTTCAATCCTTCCGGGGGAGACGGGCCTCCGAGCGATTCCTGCCGGCCGGAAGGTGGTCGCTCTGGCGCCCAACTGAGGGGAACGCTGCCCCGAAGCCAGCGCGGCTGGAAAGACTCGCTCGCCAGCTCCTTCGGCGCTATGGGGTCGTTTTTCGGGAGATGCTGGGCCGTGAGGCCCACAACCCGCCCTGGCGAGAGGTTCTCATGATCTACCGCCGCATGGAAGCGCGCGGGGAGATCTGCGGGGGCCGGTTCGTCAATGGATTCATCGGCGAGCAGTTCGCTCTTCCAGAGGCCGTAGAAGCATTGCGCGCAGTCCGCCGAAATCGGGAAGGAGAGGAAACGGTGATCGTCTCGGCGGCCGACCCGCTGAACCTGGTGGGGATTGTCACGCCGGGCGCGCGGGTTTCTCCCCTTTCCCATCACGTCATCGCCTATCGTGATGGAACGCCAACGGAAATAGGGACTCTCGGAGAGGTGCGCAGCCAGCTCCTGAACTTGGCCCCCGAAGAAAGTCGAGTGGGCGCTTGAGAGACCGTTTCAACGCGGACCTCTCCCCGGAATTCCGTTCTGAGGAAAGGGAATGGGTGACACTAGAGCTTGGCTGCAAAATTTTCTTTCATCTCGTAGCCCCGATCTGAGCGAGGGGTCGCAGACCCCGCGGGCGCAGCCCGTAGCGGAGATCGGGTGTATAGGCCGCGATTTCCGCTGCGCTCAAATCGCGGCTACACCGTCCGGTAGAGAGAAACCGGCCGGCCCTCTTGAATGGACCGGTAAGCGGCGAGGACAAACGCCAGGTTCCGTCGGGCCTCCGCCCCGGACATCTCCGGCTCGGCGTCCTTTTCGGGTGGACCATTGCCTGATTTCGCGGCGCCGATTTGGTGAGCCACCGCCCGGAAAAACTCGGCGTGCATCGAGGCGAAACCGGCCGCGTCTCTCAGGGGCGAGAAAAAGAGTTTTCTCTTTTTTCCGGCCAGATAGAGAAAATAGCCGTGGTTCTCAACGTAGAGCGTCCCTTCGGTTCCGGAAATCGACGAAAACTGCGCCCTGCCGGGTGACGGGGTTCCCCAGGAATGGGTCAGTTCGCTGATCACGCCGCCCTCGTGCTCGGTCAGTACGTGCACGGTATCTTCGAGGGGCACTTCGCCGTGGGTCTTCGGCCCCCGCACGGCATAGATTCTATTCGGCGGCCCCGCCCAATAGAGAACGGTGTCCACCCAATGCACCCCTCCGTCCAACAGCGCTCCTCCGCCCATTCGCTCCAACTGTGTGCGCCACCCTCCATGTCTGGCGAACGAGATGCTCTTCACCCGGACGAACTTCACCTCTCCCACCGCCCCGGACTCAACGAGCCGCCGGGCCTTGCGAACGCTTGGCTTGAACCGGAAGTTCTCGGCGACCATGAGGACACACCTTTGGCCGACCTTCGGCTTCGCCTCGCCGACGGTGCGGATGATTTCGTCCGCCTCTTCCAGCGTGCGCCCCATGGGCTTCTCCATCAGGACGTGCACCCCGTGCGAGGCGGCCAATTCAGCGTGTTCCAGGTGAAGGTCGTGGGGCGAGCAGATGACAACCGCGTTGACCCTTGGATCTCCTAACGCCTCAACATAAGACCCGAATGCCGCTTCCCCCCGGAAACGCCCTCGGTAATCCT
Organism: Nitrospinota bacterium; assembly: GCA_046758845.1. Taxonomy (GTDB): domain Bacteria; phylum UBA8248; class UBA8248; order JACPRG01; genus JBHIBA01. The sequence continues at coordinate 9,017 of JBHIBA010000040.1, read as the reverse complement.
CGGCCTTTTCGGCTGATCGGCTGGCGAAGAAGAGACGAGTCCTCCCCCCTAGAAGGCCGATTGCCGCTGCGTGTCTGCGGGCGATTCGCCCGCATCCCAAGATACAGACCCCCACGGAAGGCTGTAATCCTGCGGACATCGGCCGGTCTCTGATGGAATTGCGCCCGATTGACTGTGAATCTTTACTGGTTCCCTACACGGCAGTCTGACAGGAGCCCACCGCAAGTTCTGTAAATGGGTTTCTTGAGGGATCGAACCGCCTCGACCTCAACGCAGGGTTTTCGGCTGCTTTCTCCGGGGAATTCAATCATTCTTAGGGAGATAATCTCCCAATTGTCCCCCGGAACGTCCGTCCACAAACAAACATTATAGACGAAGAAGAAATCGCTTGAGAAAGAGGATTAAACGCGCCTTTTTGCCGAACAGCGTCCCGATTAAATCACCCTTCTCCTGAATCCCCTGGCGCCTGTAGCCAATGCATTCTGTCCACTCGGGGTGCAGCTCTCCGATTATCGTTCATTAAGCACTCCCAAGGGAATTGAAACACCCATCGCGGGGGTTGGCCCATCACGTCCACTCAGGGAAAGCGAATGGCGGCGCCAACCGCCATCCCACGCCCAGAACAGGGCCAGGACATATTCGCCCTGCCACCCAAGAAGGGGCCCGCGGGCCCCCTTCTTGCCATTCCAGGTGGGACACCCTTCCCCCGCCACGCCGGTACATGTTTACTCCGCCCTTGACACGTCACATCGGCCGCTACCTTCAAATTTGGGCTTGCGCTCGCTAAGGCTCGCTGGTATAAAGGGGTATCAATATCCGAATCTCCTACGACAGGCGTAGGCAACGGGTATCAGTTTGCATCACTGCAGGAGAAGGGCAAGTGGCAGAAGGTACAGTGAAGTGGTTCAATGACTCAAAGGGCTATGGGTTCATCTCTCGGGCTGATGGGGACGACGTGTTCGTCCACCACTCGGCCATCCAGGGGGAGGGTTTCAAGTCCCTCCAGGAGGGTGATAAGGTCGAATTCGATGTCGTCCAGGGTCCGAAAGGGCTTCAGGCGGCAAATGTGAGGAGGGGGGCAGACGGCTAGGGCCAATCCTTAAGGTGACTCAGAACGGCGGCCGGAAACGGTCGCCGTTTTTTTTTCTTCCCATCCCGCCCGGAAGAAGCGGAACAGCACCCTGCCAAACACCGGTCCATCGCCGCGAGATACAATCTGAGGCTGATTTTCCCCCAGAGGAAATACCGTACCCGCCTTGCGCATCGAGCGATGCCCACGAGCGTGACTTACGCAAGGAAAAGGTGACACGGACCCGCGACATCGTCACGAAGTACATGAAGCTGAAACAGGTCATCCCAGTCGGGGATATCTATACGATGGAGTTCCTGCCGAAAATAATGCCGTAGATGGGCGCACTCAAGAGGAACCCGGACAGTCCCAATCACAGGGGCATCGCGTTTAGCCGTCCTCTCGTCTCCCTCTCAAGGGGGACGAGAGGCATCGGAGCCGAAAGGTCGAGGCTCTCGTCAACCCAACCGGGGCACGCTGAAGAGCTTCTCACGCGGCCTTGGGCATCTATTAAATCCAACGTCTCAGGAACGCGCCGTTCGCGGAATCCGCCTATCTTGTTGCAAACAAATTTCTACTGACTGCGCCCCCGCGCAGCCACGGGCCAAATGACCTCAACCCTTTCCGCGCGCACGCCGTAATAAGTATCATGAAGGTTGATGGTGGTATCACAGTGGCTGGGAAGGAGCCGGACCTTGTCCCCCAGTCGTAGCTGGGGGCCCTCGGGAGCGAGGAGAATCTTCCCGTGTTCGTCACCCGCAGCCTGATATTCAGCCCCCTCCAGCCCCACCACAGCGGGCATTCCGCTGTCTGTGCTGAGGACCTTCAATCCGGCGTCCGTCACAACACGGGCCTCACCGGGGATGCTCATCACTGTGGCCAGGACGAAGAGGGCGCACTCGAAGTCTTCGTACGCCTCCCCGACAGGGCCCCCGATGCTCCGGTAGTGGCGGTCCATGACCACGTAGCTCCCAGGCTGGATCTCGGTCATTAGGCCCGACTCGACATCGAATCGGTAAGTCCCCGTGCCACCTCCGCTGATCACCTCGGTCGGCAGACCCGACGAGTCAAAGAGTTCCTTGGTGCGTTTAAGGTCAACAAGGGCCACCTGGTACTGCCGCTTCCGCTCGGCGAAGCCAGAGCAGTGCTGGAGGGCGCCGTGGTAGCCTTGAAGGCCCCGAAGGGCCAAACCCTGGGTTTGTACCACCTTTTTACCCAAGGCAACGGCCGGCTCCCCGGGCGGGACCCCACACCGGGACTGACCGATATCCACCTCGATAAGGACGTCCAGCGTCACACCTGCGTCCCGGGCCGCTTGGCCCAAAGCTTCGACGTTTTCAAGGTTGTCCACAACGACGGCGATCCGGGCGTGGCGGGCCAGGCCCGCAAGCCGGGCGATCTTGGCCCGGCCCACCACCTCATTGCTGACTAAAATGTCTTCAATCCCGCCCGCCACCATAACCTCGGCTTCTCCAACCTTCTGGCAGCAGACCCCGATTGCCCCTGCGGCCATCTGCTTTCGGGCGAAAACCGGGCTCTTGTGGGTCTTGACGTGGGGACGGAGAGCTACCCCCCGCTCGGCTACGTAGCCGGCCATGTACTCGACGTTTTTCTCTAGAGTGTCCAGGTCCAGGAGGAGGCATGGGGTGTCAAGATCTTCCACTGGGGTCGTTATGAGCTGTTCCAAGGCCATGTCCCCATCCTCCTGCGCTGGTGAATCCAGCACCATTTCGGGCTGAGCATTCTAACACGCTGGGAAGTCATCTATAATTTGTAACCCTTCCCGCGGAGAGGAGATTCAGGCCTTGGCCGGAAAACAGAGAGCGGATTACCTGTTTCTAAACGGCCGGGTTTTGACGCTGGACAAGAAATCCACGACCGCTCAGGCAGCAGCCGTTCGGGGGGACCGCATTCTGACCGTTGGGCGAACAGCGTCCCTGAAAAAACTGGCGGGTCCTCGGACGGAGGTCCTGGACCTGCGAGGGAAGATCCTCCTTCCGGGCTTCGTCGATACCCATGCCCATATGGACCGGGAGGGCCTCAAACACCTCTACCCTTCTCTGGCCGGGGCCCGGTCGATTGCCGATATTCAGGGCGTCATCCGCAGGGAAGTCAGGAGGAGCAAGCCCGGGGAGTGGATCGTGACCATGCCCATCGGCGAGCCCCCCTACTACTTCGATCCCCTCAACACAATCCAGGAGGGACGCCCTCCCCGACGGGAAGAGCTCGATGCTGTGGCCCCCGAGAACCCTGTATACATCCGAGGGATTTGGGGTTACTGGGGTCGGCCCCCGATCATCTCCGCGGCGAACAGCCTGGCCCTCCGGCTGGCGGGTATTACCCGGACAACCCGCGCCCCCCATCGCCGCATCCAGATCGAGAAGGACCCCCGGACCGGAGAACCCACCGGTGTCTTCCGGGAGATGAATTACATCCCCACGCTGGAGTTCACTCTCCTGAAGGTCGCTCCCAGGTTCACTGCCATCGACCGGGTGAGGGCCCTTCGCCGTTCCATGCAGGTCTACAATGCCTACGGGATCACCAGCGCCTACGAGGGGCACGGCGTGGCCCCTGAAGTGATCGCCGCCTATCGGGAGGTATGGACTCGTAGAGAAATGACCGTCCGGGTCTACCTGGTCCTGAGTCCGACCTGGGGCTCAGTCTCTGAGGCCGAGCGGGTCATGGCCGACTGGGCAGCCTTCGGCGGTCGCGGCTTCGGAGACGAGTGGCTCAAGATTGGCGGTGTCTTCTTGGAGTACGGGGGCAATCGCCAGATGGCCAAAACCCTCGAACGCGAGGTTCCCTACACAGGGTGGGCGGGCTTCTTCTACAAGGCCCATACACCCGGGGAATTCCGCCGCCTGGCCGGTTTGGCCGGGCGCCACCATCTGCGTGTTCATACGATTGCGTCCTATGATTTGGAAGGGCCTCTACAGGCTCTGGAAGACCTGGCTCAGGAGATCCCCCTCAAGGATCTGCGACCTGTGTTCGTTCACGTTCTGTTCGCTACACCGGATCAGATACGGCGCATGCGCCGCCTGGACATCCGCGCAACCACCATCCCGCTAAACCTCCTTTGGAAGCGGGGGGTGTTCCTCCTGGACGACCTTCGCAGCGCAGCCCGGGCGGTTCCCCTGCGGAGTTTCCTGCGGGCAGGTCACCCATGTGCCCTGTCTACGGACAACGTTCCGCCCAACCCCATGCACATCCTCTGGGCCGCCGAGGCCCGGAAGGAACGTACGACTGGGCAAGTCCTGGGCGCGCGGGAATGTGTCCCCCGGGAGGACCTCCTGCGGGCCTTCACGAGCCATGGGGCGTACCTTTCCTTTGAGGAGAACCAGAAAGGCTCCCTGGAGCCGGGCAAGCTGGCCGACCTCGTCATTCTTTCCGAAGACCCTCTGAGTATCCCCATAGATGGACTTCGAGACATCGAGGTCTTGCTGACTATGGTTGGAGGGAAAATTGTGTATCAAAGACGTGAAACATTCCCTGCGGAGATCTGACGGTCCCCGAAACCACCCCTCAAGGGGCGCCGAGCCTTGCTGCTTCTTGATCGGAGAGAAGGCGCGATCGCCTGCCTTCAGACCAGAAGCCCGACCTTCCCTTTCTTCCTGCTTCCACGATAATACGCGAATCCGTCCTCGGGAATATGCGACGGGGGGAAAGGAGGACTGATATGCTCACGCAGCGGCCGCTCGTTATGGGCCGGCGAGGAGTCGTGGCCTCCGGTCACCATCTGGCCTCGCTTGCCGGCGTAGAAATGTACCTGAAAGGGGGAAACGCCGCTGACGCGGCCATCGCCGCCGCAGCCGCGCTGGCTGTCGTGCGCCCCCACGCATGCGGAATCGGGGGAGACGTATTCCTCCTGGTGGCAACTTCAGGGGGGTCGGTTCATGCGATCAACGGATCAGGCCCTTCTCCCCGAGCCGTCAATCGCGACCTCTTTCCGGAAGGCATCCCAGTCCGGGGCCCGCTGGCCTGTACGATTCCGGGATGTGTGGACGGATGGTGCCGAGCCTTGGAAAAGTTCGGGACCCTTGCCCCTTCCGAGATTCTGCAACCCGCCATCCGTCTGGCCGATGAGGGTTTTAGAGTCTATCCCAAGCTGCGGAGGCATATCGAGGAATCCGCCCCTTTCCTATGTGAAGACCCGCACGCCGCCCAGATCTTTCTGCCCGGCGGGCAAGCGCCCAGGGCCGGGGAGGTTCTGCGCCAGCCGGCCCTTGCCCGAACCCTTCGCACTATCGGCGAGGGGGGCCGGGAGCCTTTCTACCGGGGGGAGGTGGGAAGCCGGTTGGTGGAGGGCCTGGAAACGCTCGGGGGAAAGATGAGCGCCGATGATCTTTCCGCTTACACTTGCCGCGATGTCGAGCCGCTTTCCGTCCAATACCGGGGTCACACCGTGTACCAGATCCCCCCCAATTCCTGGGGCCTCCTCCACCTCTTGCAGCTCCGAGTGCTCGAAGGCTTTGATTTGGCCTCCCTGGGAGCCGGCTCCCCTCGTCTGCTTCATCTCCAGATGGAGGCACAGCGGCTGGCCTTCGCCGAGGGCAAACCCTTCATCGCCGACCCAGAGCACGCCGATTTCCCTTTCGACCACCTGCTCTCCCGAGGATTCGCAGACAGTCTTCGAGATCGCATTCACCCGAACCGGGCGACGGCGGCTCAGGCGACTAGCCTTGAGACCAGCACAAGCTATCTTGCCACCGCGGACGATCAGGGGACCCTCGTCTCACTCATCCAAAGCGTGTTCCAGGTTTTCGGAAGCGGGGTTGTGGCGGGCGACACCGGCATCCTGCTCAACGACCGGCTCATGGGGTTCACATTGGAAGAAAACCACGCAAACGCGCTGGCTCCCGGAAAGCGCCCGGCACACACCTTGAGCCCGGCCCTCATCTGCGAGGACGGCCGCCCTCGCTTCGCCCTAGGCAGCCCCGGGGGGGCGGCCCAGACGGCGACCGCCACCCAGGTCACCTGCTATTTGTTGGACTTCGGACTCTCGCCCCAGGAAGCTGTGGAAAGACCCCGGTGGTCGGTTGATGGGACGGGTCGGGTATCGGTGGAGCAGACCTTTCCCCCGGAGACTCGAGACGCCCTTGCCGCCATCGGCCACGAAATCTCCCTGATGCCCGCAGGGTCCCTCTTGCCGGGGTCGGCCAAGGTGGCAGCGATTGACCATGATACCGGCGCACTGATGGCTGCCGCCGACGGTAGGCGGGACGGCTACGCGCTGGGCCTGTAGCCATCTCGCAAGTATTGTCCGTAGGTTTTCTTCAACAGCAAAGGGAACCAAATTGCTGACTACCGCCATAATGGCTTCGACAAAACCAGATCAAACACCGTTTTTGAGGAGAAAGTTGAGGGGCAGAAGCATGACAACAAAGTGAAACACTTAGTCTTGAGAAAGGTAATCTCCCAAAAGTCCCCTGGAATGCTCGTCGTCGTGGCAATCGATGCAGAGGTTTTCCCAGTTGCTGCCGTCCGGCGGGTTGTTTTGGGGATTTCCGTCCTTGTGGTGGACGGTCAGCAGGTGGAGGTCGGAGCTGTCGAACTCGCGAGCGCATTTGGCGCAGATCCATCCATGGATGGCGAGGGATCGCTCACGATAGCCGGACGCCTTCTCGGACTTGACCCCCCGAACGAAATCCCGGATCGAGTCCGCCTGGACGTCCGTCCTGAAAGGTTTTTTTCCTTGCCTTCTTTTCCGGAATCCGGGGCCGGGCACGATAACCTCCTTTGAAAGTATAATCAGATATCTCAAATAGTTATATAAGCAATCTTAAACTGATCTATTTAAGGAATTCCCTCAACTTTCGGGCGCCTCGATCCTTGGTTGGCCCTTCGACAGGTTTTCGAGAATTTCCTGCACCGATCTGTCCGGTTGGAAGGAAGCGGCGCCGTCCGGCATAAGGAGCCGCTCGACCACCTCGCCCCCGACGATGTGCTTCTCGACGATCTCCTTCACGTCCTCGGGCCCGCCGACCCAGTACCAAACACCCTCCGGATAGACAACCACGCTGGGTCCGAATTCGCACGTGTCCAGACAACCGGCCCTGTTGGCACGCACGATACCCCGGAGACCATGACGCTCGATTTCGTCCTTGAACGCCTCTCGCAGACCCTTCGCGCCCCGACCCATGCAGCAGCCCTTGGGATGGTCTGGTTCTCGTTGGTTCTCGCAGATGAAGATGTGATGTTTAAACCCGGGCATGCCGATTCGTCCCTTACGCGCTCACGGCGAAAAGTATAACATACCTGCTTTCACCGCGAGGCTGACCCGTCTGGCCCGCAAAGACAATAACCGATGTCCCGCGCACGCGCCCAGGCCCTGGCGAAATTCAAAACCACGGCCCCTGTGTCTGATATGACTTGAGCCAGTACATTCCTTTGACACACCGGAGGATTGGCGGCTAGAATAGCGGCGAAAAATCGTTTTGAGTTGGTCGGGATTTTACAACTCCCTGCTTGTCCTCTCGGAACTTTCCGTGATTGTCCGGTTGGGGCAACCCGGCGGAATCATACGGGACATATCGTGGGTGTTCTCGCCCCTGTCGAACCGCTTCGAAGAGGACCGATTCTCGACTGTGAATGGATTTGGATTCTGGGGGAGTTGTGGTGGCGGCCGTGACGGGTCCCGGTTTGACGGACGTGGATTCGGCGATGGCGGGTGTGGGGGCGCCAGTGATTCGGGTTCGGCCGGATCTTGAGGCCGCCTTCGTAAAGCTGAGGATGTGAGGGGAGAGCAAATGATTGAGCGACGGTCCTGGGACGCCTTTAGGCGGTCTTGTTCTTCGATGTTGGAGGCGATGGGGAACACGCCCCTGGTGAGGCTGAACAAGATCCCGTCCGGGGTGGGCGCGCAGGTTTATTGCAAGCTGGAGTGGTACGGGCCGACGGGGAGCTTGAAGGACCGGATTTACTACAACATGATCACCCAGGCCGAGGCGCGCGGGGAGCTGAAGGCGGGGATGACCGTCTTAGAGTGCTCCACCGGCAACGCGGGGACCGCTTGCGCTTGGGTGGCGGCGCTGAAGGGCTACCGGTGCGTGATCACCATGCCCACGGGCATGAGCGAGGAGCGCAAGAAGCTCATGGCGGCGTACGGGGCGGAGCTGGTGTTCACGCCGGGGGCGGAAAGCGACGTGGACCTGGCGCTTGAGAAGGCCTTCGAGATCAAGGCCCAGGACCCCGAGCGCTACTGGGTTCCCAACCAGTTCGACAACGACGACAACGTCCAGGCCCACTACCTGACAACGGGCCCGGAGATCTGGGAGCAGAGCGAGGGGAAGGTGGAGGCGCTGGTGGGGACGCAGGGCAGCGGGGGGAGCATCACGGGCATTGCCCAGTACCTTCAGGAGCAAAACCCCAAGGTGCAGCTTTGGGCGGTGGAGCCTTCTGAGTGTCCGCTGCTCTCAGAGAGGCGGTGGGGCTCGCACGGCATTGAGGGCATCGGCGACGGCCTGGTGCCCAGGAACCTTCACCTTCAGCACGTGACGGGGATCATCACCACCTCCACCGAGGAGGCGGTGGCGATTGCGCAGCGGATGGTCAAAGAGGAGGGGATCTTTTGCGGGATCTCCTCGGGCAGCAACGTGGCGGCGGCTATGAAGCTGGCGAAGCGGCGCCCCGATCTGAGATATCTCGTCTGCCTGGTCAACGACACGGGCCAGCGGTACTTCTCCACCGCCCTTTGCGGAGAGGTGAAGGAGGTGGAGATCCCCGAGCGGGAGCACCCGCTGGATGGGTACACTGTTGAACAGCTGGACCAGTACCAGGCAGGCTGGGAGGTGATCCGGTAGGGAGGGATGAAAACCGGTGCTCTGCGGGGGGCGCTTTTTGTAGAGCGCCCCCCCGCGCCCGCCAGCAAAACTTTTGACGGCCGAGCCTGCGGCTCGGCCGGCTTGGGCGTCAGTTGGGCTGGGGCGGTTACGTGGGCCCTTGCGTTGCT
>JBHIBA010000039.1:0-22424 GCA_046758845.1 Nitrospinota bacterium | reverse complement strand
ACGGGATCAGTTGCATCACCGGCCAGCTCCTGCGCGACCCCGGCCCGGGCCTGGAAGATTGACGCGCTGTCAGGCGCGTGACGGGTTCTCGGGTCCGCGCTCCCGTCCGCTGTCGGAAGGGAGAGGGTTCGGGCCGGTGATCATGCAATGACGGGGGCAATCCTTCTGGGGCCTTGAGCGGAAACCCGGTGAGCCCTATCCGGCGGGCTTGCAGGTTCGAAGGGAAGCAAGGAGAGGTTGGGAGGTAGTTGTGTACGAGTGGAGCTTCGATGTCGTCTGGGATTTCCGGATGGTCTACGTGTGGGGCGCGCTCATCACGGTGGGACTCAGCCTGTATTCGGTGGTCTTCTCAATGGCGCTGGGCCTCTTCGTCGGGATCGCACGGCAAAGCAAATCCCGGGTCCTGTCCTATCCCGCTTCCTGGTACGTGGAGATGCTTCGGGACACCCCCCTCCTCATCCAGATTGTCTGGATCTTTTATTGCTTTCCGATCCTTGTGGGCATCAAGCTGACGGCGTTCTGGTCGGTCGTGTTGGCCATCTCTATCCACATGTCCGCCTACGTGGCGGAGATCTTCCGGGCGGGGATCGCCTCGATTGACAAGGGGCAGGTGGACGCGGCCAAGGTCGTGGGGATGAGCTACGGCCAGATCATGCGCCGGATCATCCTGCCCCAGGCATCCCGCCGGATGCTTCCGCCTCTGGTCAATAATTTCGCCGATATTTTGAAGCTCACGTCCTTGGCATCGGTGATCGGAGTCTATGAGTTGCTCCACTCGGTTGATAACGTCATCATGAACAACTTCCGCCCGCTGGAGATGTACAGCGTCCTGGCGATTGTGTACTTCGTGCTGATCTTCCCGGTGGCCTTCGGCGCAAGGCGAGCGGAGGTCTACTTCGCGCGGAGGATTTAAGCCGGTGGCCGCGGGCAGCCCGATGGTCCGGTTGCAGGGTCTACAAAAGCAGTTCGGCACCCTGGAGGTCCTGCGGGGGGTTGACCTGGAGGTGGGCCGGGGGGAGGTGCTCTGCATCATCGGCCCCTCGGGCTCCGGGAAGAGCACCCTGCTCCGGTGCATCGCCTACTTGGAGGAGGACTTTGACGGGAGGATTTATCTGGAGGGCGAGCTGCTGGGCCGGGTGGAGCGGAACGGCCGCCTGGAACAGGTGAAGGGGGCCGCGCTGCGCAGGGTTCAGTCGAAGGTGGGGATGGTCTTTCAACAATTCAACCTCTGGCCCCACAGGACCGCTCTCGGCAACATCACGGAGGCCCTGATCCGGGTAAAAAAGCTCCCCAGAACGGAAGCCGAGGGCATCGCCGACGAGCTTCTGAAGAAGGTGGGGCTCTTTGACAAGCGCGAGGAGTATCCCTCCCGCCTCTCGGGCGGACAGCAGCAACGGGTGGCCATCGCCCGGGCCCTGGCCATGCGGCCCCAGATCATGCTGTTCGACGAGGTCACCTCGGCCCTGGACCCGGAGCTGGTGAACGAGGTCCTGCACGTTATGAAACGGCTCGCCGAGGAGGGAATGACGATGTTGGTGGTGACCCATGAGATGGGCTTCGCTTCCAAGGTGGCCGACCGGGTTGTGTTCATGGATGAGGGGGTGATCGTCGAGGAGGGGCCGGCGGAGAAGGTTTTGAGAAGCCCCAGCGAGCGGCGGACGAAGGAGTTCCTCTCGCTGGTTGCGCACGAGGAGTTTTAAACGGGTCCGCGCGCGCGCTTTGGCTTGAGTGCCGCCAAGCAGACCGGGGAACGGTGATTGGCGGGGTAACGGGCGAAAGCCCATGAGGAAAACAGGAGGAAAGTCATGATACGGAAAGCTGGGCGCATCTCGATGCTGATTACAATTCTCTTTGTCATTCTGACGGTCGCCGCCTTCACGGCCGCGCCTGCCGGCGCGAAGACCATGCGCGACATCACCAAGGCGAAGGTGTTCAACATCGGTGTCGTCCCCTACGCCACGGATGTGATCAAGGACCCGAAGACCGGCGAGTACAAAGGGGTCTTTGTGGATGCCGCCAAGTTCATCTGTGAGACGATCAAGGTGAAGTGCGTGTTCAAGGAGTTTGCCTGGGCTACGTTCATCGCTGGGTTGCAGTCCCGTCAGATTGACCTCTCCATCGCCTCCACCTATTCCAAGATGACGCGGGCCCTGGTCGTGAACTTCAGCCGGCCGATTTATCTCCTCGGATATAAGGCCACGGTCAAGAAGGGGGATACCCGGTTCAAGACGCCCGCAGACCTGAACAATCCCAACATCACCATCGGCATCACCCAGGGGACGGGTGAGATGGAATGGGTCAAAAAGGTCGCCCCCAAGGCCAAGCTGCGCGTCGTCAAGACGGAAGAGATGACCATGCTTCAGATCGTGACGGGAAAGGTGGACGTTTCCGTCGCTGACTCCATCGCGGCCAACCACGCCCTGGCTAGCCAGCCGGGTATCCAGCCGGCGTTGGGGGGCAGGATTTACAGCAAGAACATGGTCGCCTGGGCCGTGAACAAACCGGACCAGGACATCCTGAACTTCATCAACACCGCCATTAACCAGCTCATCGCCAGCGGCAAGCTCCTGGAACTGGCGAAGAAGTACAAGGCTCCGTGGATGAACGACCTGGCGTTTTAGAAGAGGCCGAGGAAGGGTTTCCGTCAGGGGCGCCGCCCGCAGGAGTACGCCCAGGCTTACCAGAGGAAGGACGCGCTGCGCCCGGGTCGCCGCGGAGCGCTCGCGCCCCGGGCCGACCCGGGCGGAATTCTCATTGACCGGCGCGATTCCTTTTCCCCCTTGCCGTGTTCAGGGCGGAGCGGCCGGCGTCCGACCTTCCCGGATTCGGTCGGGGAGAAAAGGGGACCGCGCCCAGGAAAGGAGTTCTCACTCAACGTACGCGACGGCCTCGATTTCGACGAGCATCTCCGGCTCCGCCAGCACCGCCTGGACCGTTGTGCGGGCCGGCGGGTCCTTGGGGAACGCCTTGGCGAACTCCTCGTTCATTTCCTGGAAGGAACGGATGTCCGGAAGGTATACGTTGCACTTGAGTACGTCCGCCATTGTGGCTCCGCCCTCCGCCAGGACAGATCGGATGTTCCTCAACACCTGGGCCGTCTGGGCCCGCATGTCGCCCACGCCCACCAGGTGACCCTTGTCGTCCCAGGCCACCTGTCCCGAGGTGTAAACAAGGCGCCCTCCCCGGGTTCCGGGGGAGTACGGATACTCGGGCTTGGGTAAGAAACTGAGGTTTCCCGGACGAAGGACATCCTTCGGCATATCTGGTCTCCCTTCTCTCTCGTCTGTTTCACGAAAAAGGGACCCCTTCGGCCCCGCGGAAGCATTTGGGCAGGGGATGAATCTAACCCAGGAGGCTTGAAGTTGTCGAGTTGGGGAAGTCGGAAGAGGGAGGTCACGCTTTTCTTCGATCAGAGATATCGTTGACAGCCTTTTCACCCCCTGATAACTTTTTGACAAGTTTAGACATGGCGAATCTTTCAGGGAGGTTTTCCACCCGGTCTGGGCCGGGGATCGCCGGGGCTCCCAAAAGGGAGAGGCGGATGAATGGCCGCCCCGGCGACCGCAAGGGCTGGCCGGACAAAGGAAGAAGTCCGGTGGAGGAGTGAACGCCTGATTGCCGTGATCGCTTCATCGGGAACTTTGGGCAGCGGCTCTCCCTCGGTCACTCCATCCCGAATCCTGTTGGAGTCCCGTTGAAACGGAGGCCGATAAAATGGCCCGACTGTCCTATGTGGGGAAAAACGTCACACGGCTGGACGTTCACGCCAAGTCCACCGGAGAGGCTACCTATACGGCCGACCTCTTTCTGCCGGGGATGCTCTTCGGCCGTTTCCTCAGAAGTCCGCTGCCCCATGCCCGCATACGCGGGGTCCGCACCGAACGCGCCGGAAGGGTCAAGGGCGTAAAGGCCGTCATCACGGGCGCCGACGCCCCCTACAAGTTCGGCGTCTCCCACTATGACCAGACCCCCCTCGCCGTGGACAAGGTCCGCCACATCGGCGACCCGGTGGCCGCAGTGGCCGCGACGGACCTGGACGCAGCCGAGGAGGCCCTTTCCCTCATCGAGGTGGACTATGAAGAGCTGCCCGCCGTCTTCCATCCCGAGGAGGCGATGGAGCCGGGCGCGCCCCTCATCCACGAGGACAAGGAGCGCAACATCGCCGCTCACATCCAGTACGAAGCGGGGGATGTAGAGGAGGCCCTCCGCCGGGCGGCGCACGTGTTCGAGGATCGCTTTGAGACCCAGCGCCAGGCCCACCTTTGTATGGAGCCTCACGTCTGCGTGGCCCACGCAGAGCCTTCGGGGAAGGTGACCTTCTATTATTCCACCCAGGCCCCCTCGTACTCCCGCTCCCAGATGGCCAAGGTCCTCCACGTCCCCGAAAGCCACATCCGCATCGTCACCCACAACGTGGGCGGGGGCTTCGGCAGCAAGGCCACCGGCAAGTTCTGTATGGACTTTTGCGCCATCCAGCTGTCCAGGGTGGCGGGCAGGCCCGTGAAGATCGAACACACCCGGGACGAAGAGTTCCAATACGCCACCTTCCGACATCCCTTCGTCGTCCACCTCCGGACGGGTTTGGACAAAGACGGCATCCTTCTGGGACGGGACGTGCGGGTCGTCATGGACAACGGCGGCTACTGTGATTACGGGCCGGTGGTTTGCAACGTGGCCGGGGCCCTGGGGGGGACGCTGTACCGTTTTCCCAACTACCGGTACGACGGCTACGTCGTCTACACCAACAACATCTTCGGCGGGGCGATGCGCGGTCTGGGGAACCCCCAGATAACGTTTGCCTGCGAGACCCAGCTGAACCAGATCGCCGACAGCCTCGGGATGGACCCGCTGGAGCTCCGTCTCAAGAACGCGGTCCGCACCGGCGATGAGGCCGCCTCCGGGGCTCTCTTCCGGTCCTGCGCCCTCTCCGAGTGTCTTTCGCAGGTGGCCGAGAATATCGGCTGGAAAGAAAAGGGCAAGAGGAAGGACGGAAACCGGGGCATCGGACTGGCCTGCGGCGTCCACTTCGTCGGCGTCCGTCTCTCTCCCGGCATCGATGCGGACTTCGCCGGGGCCAGCATCACACTCAACGACGACGGCTCCATCCACCTCGCCACCTCCGTCTGTGAGATCGGAAACGGCTCGAGCACGGTCCTGGCCCAGATGGCCGCAGAGGTCCTGGGCGTCCCGATGGAGAAAATCACCGTCATTTACGGCGACACCGATGTGACGCCCATGGGCTGGGGCTCGCGCGCCAGCCGAAACACGGCCATCGGGGGGATGGCCGTTCAGCAGGCGGCCGGCAAGGTGCGCGACCAGGTCTTCGAGGTGGCGGCGAGGATGCTGGAGGCGAGCCCCGAGGACCTTGACATCGGCGATGAAAGGGTCTTCGTCAAGGGGGCGCCGGAGCGGGCCCTGTCCCTCTCCGACGCGGTGAAGGCCAACCGCTATCGCCGGCAAGGGCAGGCCATCTGGGCCCAAGCCCATTATGACGCCCCGAGCGAACTGGCGGATAAGCAGACGGGGCGGGGGAACTTCGCGAGCGCCTTCGCTTTCGGGGCCAAGGCGGTTGAGGTGGAGGTAGACCCCGAGACGGGGGAGGTCCGCATCCTGCGGGTGGTCTCTGCCTCGGACATCGGGAAGGTGATCAGCCCCAACGGGGCGCAGGGACAGGTGGAGGGCGGCTATGCCCAGAGCCTGGGGTTCACCCTCATGGAGGAGATCTGCTGTCAGGAGGGCCAGGTGACCAACCCCAACCTGATCGAATACAAGGTCCCAACGACCCTGGACCTCACCCGGGTGGAAGGGATCTTCATCGAGTCCGACGACCCCCTGGGCCCCTGGGGCGCCAAAGGCATCGGAGAGATGGTGACCGTGGACGGAGCGCCGGCGATCGTCGCCGCCGTTCACGACGCCGTGGGGGTGTGGGTCAACGACCTCCCCGTGACTCCCGATAAGCTGTGGCGAGCCCTCGGCGCGGGCGGGGAGGGCGCCTGAGAACAACTTCCCAGGCAGCAGGGGGCGCTGCATCCAGATGTATACGCATATAGATGGCTCCCTGGAGGCTTATCAACAGGGGGATTGCTTCGTCATCAAATTACGATGTCTCAACGATGACGTTCTTGTCCGACTGACGCAAATAATTAGAAATATCAAGCTATCCGGCTCAGAGACTGTCTTCTTCTATATCTCCCCTGAACAACGGACGAATGTGAATTGGAGTTCCTTGAACTTTCAGGAGCGCCTGAAGTGGTCCAAAAACGGGCAGATATTAACTAAGCTGATCGAGCAGTCGGGTCACTATTTTATCGCTATCCTGCTGACTGATTGTTACAACGAATTCTTTGAGATCGCATTGGCCTGTCACATACGGATAGCGCTTGATGGGATCCACGTCGGCTTTGATCCCTCCGGCCCAGGCGATATACCGAAGTGGGGAGGCTTTGACAGACTCGTAAGGCTCACAGGGCCGCACGTGACGATGAATCTTCTCTTGCTGAAACGTCGTCTCTCATCTGGCGAGGCGTTGCAGGACAAGATATTGGATTCGGTTTTCGAGCCTGGTGGCGAGGATTCGCAAATACGAGAGATAGTCGCAAGACTGAACGAAATACCTGCTTTCTATAAGTATACGCTGTTGAAAGGGCCCGCACAGGATGTCGTTTATCAATCGGCCGCTGACAAGTTTGAAATGGATCTCTTTTCGAATTCCACTTCACCGTACGTTCCGGCGCTGGAAAATATGGAGTTTACGGAGTCGGGCGCATCTGATGCTCCCCCCTCGGCGGGTGTAGATGATTTGCAGGCGGAGAGTGACGTTTCCGGAATGACGCTTGAAGACCACTTCAAGAAGTATTTCTTGAATTCGGCGGCGGTTCAAAATATCAAAGATTTGCTCGAAAGCGGCGCCCTTCCGATTCGAGGGCGGTGTGTTGAGTTAGGAGCGGGCGGGGGATGGTTGTCATGTCTGCTGACGCATCTCCCGGCGGTCACGGAGGTTGTGGCGCTTGACATCTCGAAGTATGCGATCTACCGGCACGCACCCATTCTCCAAGAGGAGATTCGACCGGATAGTAGCAAGTTGAAGTATGTCGTGGGGAATGTGAGCAAGCTGAAGGGAATGGAAGGCGCATTTGATACAGTATGCTTCTGCGCTTCTTTGCATCACGTAAGTGACGTTCTGGGATCGATGCAACGAGCGGCGGAGCTGTTGAAATCGGGGGGAACGGTGATTTTCTTCAACGAGGCGCCGCAAGCGATGTTCGGCTCCAGAAAGCTTGGGGATATGCGACGGAGGAATCCCGACGTTCCGCGAACGATCGGGGACTACAAACGATGCATCAGGGCGGTTGGTCTGCAGCCCAGAGTTTTCACATTCTATCCCGGTGGAATCAAAAGGGTGATAGGCATCCCCTTGAGTCGCAGGTTCTTATTGAAATACACACCGGTTCGCTTGTTAAATGGTTATTATCGTTTTGCAAATTTTGTCATGGCCGGAACGAAGCCGTAGAGTTCGCCTACTAACGGGATCGAACTGAATGGCCATAGCGGAGGTGGGATTGCGGGCGGATTTAGGCATGGCTGGATGGTCCGTTTGGACCATCGGACGCGGCGCGCCTCTTCTCGGCTTTGAAGAAGCGAATTCGGCCCGGCCCTATTTTACTCTCAGGCTGCGCCTGGAGACGTGACCTTGGCGTTGCCCCGCCAGCGGCAGGAGGCTCTTTGATGGAAGAACTCGCGTTTGAGGGTAGTGGGTCAGTTTGGTGAATGACGCTTGCCCTCCTCCGTTGTAGCCGCGATTTGAGCACATTCGCTTTGCTCAGTACACGCTCCGCCGAAATCGCAGCCGGGCGCGCCCCGATCTCCGCTCGGACCTGGGTCCTTGCCCCGATCGGGGCTACACCAAATGATGGCAGAGCCGCGGGCAAAGCTGCGTACGGGGCTTAATCCATTGCGAACTGACCCACTGCGCGTCTGAGTGCGCATTTGACACCGTCCGTCGGCTTGGGGGAGAATTTGAGCGGCGTACCTCGCATCCTGCCGAGGGTTCCATTTTCCCGTTTTGGAGAGAACGATGAGCCGCATTCTCGTTCGGGCGGATCGCGTCCTGACCCTCCGGGACCGTGACGATGTCCTGCGCAAAGGAGCGGTCATCGTCGCAGACGGAAAGATCGAGGCCGTAGGCTCTAACGAGTCTCTGTCGGTCCGCGGACCCTTCGACGAAGAGCTGGGCTCGCTGACCAACGACGTGGCGATGCCGGGTCTGGTCAGCGCCCACCATCATGCGGGGAACAACATCCGCGACGGTCTCGAAGACGTCCCCCTGGAGACGTGGCTTCCGCTGCTCTTCGGGAGCTACCGCGCCGGGATGACCGAAGAGGAAACGTACGTGCGCAGCCTGTGGTCCGCGCTGGAGCTTCAGCGGTGCGGTGTGACGACGGTCGTGGACTTCCACGCTCCTTCGCCCTACCTGCCCCGGTGGGGGCTCCCGCCCTGCATCCGGGCGTATCTGGACGCGGGAATGCGGGTCTCATTCGGCGTGTCCACGCGCGATCAGAACCCTCTCGTGTACGGCGACCACGGGGCGTTTCTGGAAGGCCTGCCGAAGGCCCAGCGGGAGTGGGCGGCAAAGCTCCTCGCGCCCGCGGACCTGGACGAATACTTCCGGGTGTTTGATGACATTTATGCGGAGTTCAACGGAAAGGAGGACCGCATCCGGATCTTCCTCACGCCCTTGGGAGTCCAGTGGGCCTCCGACGACCTGTTGAAGGGCGTCAAGAAGAAGGCGGCGGAGGTCGGAACGGGGATTCAGATCCACGTCGTCGAGTCCCGTTATCAGATGATGTACGGCCCGAGGGTCCTGGGCGCGGGCGCCATCGGACACCTGGGCGAGATCGGGTTCCTGGGGCCGGAGGTCAGCTTCGCCCATTGCATCTGGCCCTCGGAAGAGGATGTCCGGCTTTTGGCCGACACCGGGACGGCCATTGTCCATAATCCGACGCAGAATATGAAGTTGGCCAGCGGAATCGCGCCCATCTCGGCGATGCGAAGGGGCGGCGTCCGGTTTGCCATGGGGACCGACGGCTCCAGCTTCAACGATGACAACGACCTCTGGACCGAGCTCCGTCTGGGCTGGTTTCTGGCGAGGCCCCCGTCCATCGATTGGGAGCCGATCCCGGCCAGGGAATGGATGAAGCGGTGCGTCCAGGAGGGAAGTCGAATCGCGATGCACGAGAACCTGGGCGGCCTGGAGGAAGGAAAAGCCGCCGACCTCATCCTTCTGGACGGAAGGCGCATCTACCGCGACCCCGATTCGCATCCGGACCTGGACCCCTGGACGGTCCTCCTCCACCGGGCGCAAGGGGGCCGTGACGTTCACACCGTGGTGACGGCGGGGAAGGTCGTGCGGCGGAAGGGGAAAAACGTCCTGGTGAACGAGGCGGACATCGGCCGCAGGCTGCGCAAGACGTTGCGGGCCAGACACAGGCGGTTGCGGAAGGACAAGCCTTTCTTCGCGCCGATCATCGAAGGGGTCCGTCGGCACTTCCAGGTGTGGGAACAAGAGACCGACGTGCCCGCGCCCCGGGTCCACCGCTATAACCGGATCTGAAGACGGCTGAGAGGAGTCCCTCGAGCATGCCGAACGCGAATGATTGGGCCTTGATCCTGGGGGCCTCCAGCGGCTTCGGCGGGGCGACGGCCAAGGCCCTGGGCAAAGAGGGAATGAACATCGTGGGCGTCCACCTGGACCGCAAGAGGACCCTCCATCTTGCCGAAGCGGTCCAGGGGGAAATCCAGGGCATGGGAAGGAAGGCCCTGTTCTTCAACGTGAACGCCGCGGACGCGGAGAGGAGAGCCGAGGTGTTGGACGCGATAGCGGCGGCGTTTGAGGAGGCGGGCGGGGGGACCGTTAAGGTGCTGCTGCACTCCCTCGCCTTCGGAACGCTCAGACTTTACATCGCGGATGACTCTTCACAGGCCCTGACTCAGAAGCAGATGGACATGACCCTGGACGTGATGGGCCACAGCCTCGTGTACTGGACGCAGGACCTGGTGCACCGGGGTCTCATGGTTCAGGGCGGAAAGATCTTTGCCATGACCAGCGAGGGCGGACACCGGGTGATCCCTCACTACGGCGCCGTTTCGGCCGCCAAGGCCGCCTTGGAATCCCACGTCCGCCAGCTCGCCGCCGAGCTCGCCCCCCGAGGCGTCACAGCCAATTGCATCCGTGCGGGGGTGACCGATACCCCGGCCCTTCGGGCGATCCCCGGCCATGAGTTCATGATCGAGGTCACCCGGCAGAGAAATCCCGGCGGGCGGTTGACCACGCCGGAGGACGTGGCCTCGGCCATCGCCGCCCTGTGCAGGGGGGGGACGGACTGGATCACCGGCAACATCATCGGCGTGGACGGCGGCGAGGACATCGTCGGTTTCGGCGAGGTCCCCAAGGGATAAAAAGGCTGAATATTCCCGCGGACGAGAAAATCCAGGAAGTCTATGAGGACCCCATCTCGTTCGACGAGCGCGCGCGGGAAGGGGTCGCGCTGTTTAACGCCCGGGAATACTGGGAATCCCACGAGGCCTGGGAGGACGTTTGGCGGGAGGGAAATCCCACCGAACGGTTCTTCTATCAGGGTCTCATCCAGGTGGCCGCGGGATTCGTCAAGGTCCAGAAGACGTGGCACGCCCCCGCCGTCCTGAATCTCCAGAAAGGTCTCTCGAAGCTGGAGAAGCTGGAGAACCCGGATGTCCCCATCGACTTCGAGGGGTTCGTTCGGCAGGTCCGGGCCGTCCTCCGAAAGCTCCGGGCCGACGGACGGCGCAAGTTCGAAAAGGAAGAATGGACCTGGTGGCCGGAGATCGTCTTCTTGCGTGAAAAATCCGCGAACGCTTCAAAGTAGCGATTTCTTGATCTGGGGGGCCTTTTTGAAAGCCGGCCCCCCAGACCCCCCGGAAAACTTTCGTTTCGCCGAATGGCGGCCCCTTTCGGGGGCCGCCATTCGGCCTAGGTGAAGGATGGATAGTACAGGATAACCAGCGATGACGGATGCGCATGAGGAAAGAGAACTGTCCGTTTTTCGGCGTTTTGCTGAGGTGTGCCCTCTTGGCATCCGACCCGAGTCAATTAAGAAAGGAGAATTTCCTGATATTTCCTGCGAATTTGAAGGAGAGGGATCTGTTGGTTTTGAATTGGTCGAGATCACCGATCAAACGCTTGCAAGACTGACAAGCGAGCAAATTGAGTTTCAGCGCCTTTTGAGAGAGACATATCGGAATCTACCCGACGACGACCGAGCAGAAGTAGAGAGAGCGTTCGGGAACGCTTTAATCGGTGTCAGGTTCCACTCGGACGTATCGTCACGGCTGAAGAGAAATTCGATTCCTTTGATCCTTGATTTCCTCAAGGAGCAAAAATCATTAGCCGGAGAGGAGCTTGAGCCTAAGCCAGGGTCAGATTTGGCCAAAGCGGTAGAGAAGATCAGAATCATTCGAAGAGGATCTCCAGGGCCGCGATTCCATGTATCCGCAGCGACATCGTATCTCGATCGTACACCTGAATCCGTCCTCAAGAAGTTGAACAAGCAATACCAAAGTCAAACGCCAATTGACTTGTTGGCCTACTATGAATTCCAGCCCCCAGATCCCCCTGACGTTTTCGAGGCTCGTTTTTCGAATTTCCTTGAGGCAAATTCATCGAGGCTAGAGAAGTTCAGGAGAGTTTGGTTCTTTGATGCTCTGGGGAAGAAAATTTTGTTTGTAAATCGGTAGGAGTTCCAGCCCTATGGCGCTCATCGACATCGACGCTTACTCCCCCCGCGAGATCGCCCGGAAGGTAGAAACCCTCGGCGTGACCAAAGCCCGGACCGACACGCTGTCCCTCCTGGTCCTGGCCGTCCTGGCCGGGGCCTTCATTGCCCTCGGGGCCATTTTCTTCCTCGTCGTTGCGACCGACTCGGCTCTCGGCTTCGGCGCCAACCGGCTCCTCGGAGGCCTTTCGTTCAGCCTGGGGCTGATCCTCGTCGTCGTCGGCGGGGCGGAGCTGTTCACGGGCAATAACCTCATCGCCATGGCCTGGGCCTCCCGCCGGGTGACGGTCGCGGAGGTCCTCCGCAACTGGGGGCTGGTTTATCTCGGCAACGCCATCGGCGCTCTGGGGACGGTGGCGCTGGTCGCCATCGGCGGCGTCCACCGCCTCGGGGGCGGCGCGGTGGGAGAGACCGTTCTCGCCGTGGGATACCACAAGGCGTCCCTGGGCTTCTGGGAGGCGGGCGCGCTCGGCATTCTCTGCAACGCCCTGGTGTGTCTCGCCGTCTGGCTGGCCATGGGGGGCCGGGGCGTCGCCGACAAGATCGCCGCCATCGTCTTTCCCATCACCGCGTTCGTCACCATCGGGTTCGAGCACTCCATCGCCAACCTGTTCTTCCTCCCTTACGCCATCGCCTTGGATGGTTTCGGAAGTTCCTCCCTCTGGCTCGGGTCCTTTCGCAACCTGATTGCCGTGACGATCGGAAACATCCTCGGCGGGACCCTCCTGGTGGCGGGCGTTTACTGGGTGGCGTATTTGCGCGAGGGCCGCCGGGCAGGCCCCGCCGATCGCCCGAAAGATCCAGAGGATGCCCCGGGAGGCGGCACGGGCGCCGCCTCCTAAAGGCCGGATTTCACTTCGCTCGCCCTCTGGGCGGTTGGCGTATGGTTCAGAGCCTCCTTGACAAATCAGTCCGGAGACCCCGGCTGGGTAGCGCGTCAGTTTGGAACGGATCAGGCCCCGTACGCGGCTTTGCCAAAGGCTTTTTCGTCATTTGGTGTAGCGCCGATCTGAGCGAGGACCCAGGTCCGAGCGGAGATCGGGGCGCGCCCGGCCGCCCGGCCCCGATCTCCGCGGAGCCTGCACTGAGCAAAGCGAATGTGCTCAAATCGCGGCTACGACGAAGGAAGGCAGAGATCATTCAGCAACCTGACCCGGTACCCCCGGCTGCCTTCCTAAACCGGCCCGATAGAAGCCCCCGCTCGGGCTACCAGGCAATCCGGCGAGGGAAGAGCTTGGGCAAGAACCGGTTGGTGTAGAGGTCCTCCACGGGGATGTCCTTCTTGATTTTATGCCCTTCCAAGACGATGTCCCGGGTCCTCTGGGCCTTCGCCCGGGAAATCTGGCCCAGGCCGTGGGTCCTCTGATAGGGCGTCAACATGTGATCGGTCACGATCCGCCAGGTCGTTCTTTCCAATTTGGCGTTCAGCGCGCTGTGAGTCTTGATCAGATCCGCCACGCCCTGTTCGGGATTCTCCACCGCCCAGGCCACGCCCTTCATGGAGGCCTCGACGAACCGCCGCACTTGCTTGGGGTTGTTCTCGATGCGCTGGTCCGTGGCAATCAACCCGACCGAATAGAGGTCCACTCCGTGTTCGCTATACAGAATGGTAATGGCCTCCTTGCCGGCCGCCTTGGCGCGCGCTTCGATCTTGTGCTGAATGGTGGCAAAGGTCGCGACGGAGTCCACCTTTTCGCTGATGAGGGCCGGGACGAGGGCGGATCCTGGCATGTTGACCCACTTCACGGCAGAGGGGTTGAAATTGTTGGCCTTGGCCAGGGCCGGGAAGCTGACCCGAAGGACTGAGGCGGTCGGAGCCCCGATGGTCCGTCCGACCAGGTCGCTGGGCTTAGTGATCCCCTTCCCCTTCAGGGCGAAGATGGCATGGGTCCCCCGGTCGAGGATGACGCCCAGGAGCTTGATCTTCACGTCTCGGGCCCGGCCCAGGGTGACGGCGGGGAAACCCGAGAAACCGAAATCGCCGACTCCCCCACCGATCTTCTTCGCGGTATCCGACGAACCGTAGCCCCGATCGATGGTGATGTCGAACCCGGCTTCCTTGTAGTAGCCGCGCTCCAAAGCGGTGTAGAACCCGGTGTGAAGGCCGTAGGGGATCCAGTTCAGGAGGAACCGGATCTTCTCCTGCGCCAGGGCCGGTCTGGGGGCAGCCACAGACCCGGCGAGAAAGACCGCAACGATGGCGGCTGATATCAGAACGGCGATCCATCGACTTTTCATGGCTCTTCCTCCTGTTTGCTGCGCTCCTTTCAAAAGCCTGTCACAAGGGGACTGGATTTCCCTTCGAAAGGGCGAACCGACGCAGGGCCATCCCCCTGCGTGTGAGTAACTTGCTTCGAGCAAGCGAAAAAGGTTCGGGCGGACCCCCGAAAGCAGGGATCATACCAAGCTGTGGACCGACCGGCGTACCGCCGGCGACCTGACCGCCTCATCCGGGGGGCTGCCCTCTCTGACTGGTCACGCAACTCAGCCTGATTAATGTGCAGGATACCAGAATTTGAACGCAGTTCCATAACCCCATTCCGAGAATTTCTGGCTATCTTTGTCTGATCGGGTTCTGGTCATGACCGAGCGTCTCGGCGCGATGAAGGCCGAAATCCCCGTTGAGCTGCCCAGGCGCCGGGAATCATCCACGATGTAAGACCCTCGCTTTGCGGCCCTGGGGCGGCAGATCCGCGAATTGCCGCGGGCCCGGAGCGTCCTGGCGTCAGGAGGGCCTACCCCGCTGCGACGGCCCCGAAAAGTCGCTCTGTCGGTTGACAGAGCCGGGTCTCGAATCTAAGATAGGGACTATATGGGTCTTTGCGGATGGCTCACGGTCCCTGCGCCGGAGGGGGGGGAAGTGTCAGCCGCAGAGAGGTTCATTAACCGTTCTCCAGGTGGGGAGTTCCCGCGAAGGTGAATGAGGGACTGCAGAAGAGCCGAGGGTCGAGGATGCTGGCACAGATGCCAGTTCGCTCTCCGGACCTTCATCGAGGCCAGATCGAAAGCGCCCTCTACGCCTTCGGCCTTCCGTGTAATTAGCTTCTCTCGCCGTCTTTCATCCTGTTTTCAGCATAGCAAGCAATAGCCTTCTCCTTCGGAGGGGTTGGCTGCTTTCTTGCCGGAAATAAAGGGGGACACGGACTATTATATTTTTCATCCGGAGAAGAGGCCGTCGGTCTCTGTCCGCTTCGACGGGCGTGCTCTGCATTCCGGGAAGTTGCGGCTGGTAGTCGCTTCTCCAAACCCTTCAAGAAGGAAAGGGAGGTTTCAAGAAAATGTCACAAGGGTACACGCATCCTGAGATGTTGGTCAGCACAGAGTGGGTGGCGGAGCATAAGGACGATCCCAACGTCCGGCTGCTTGAAGTGGACGTGGATACGAAGGCCTATGAGGAGGGACACGTTCCGGGGGCGGTGGGGATCAACTGGCAGACACAGCTCCAGGACCAGCTCCGTCGGGACCTCGCGTCCAGGAAGAATTTCGAAGAGCTGATGGGTGGAAACGGGATCGCGCCGGATACGACGGTTATCCTTTACGGGGACAACAACAACTGGTTCGCCGCCTGGGCCCTGTGGCAGCTCAAACGCCACGGGCACAAAGACGTCCGCCTGATGAACGGAGGCCGGGTCAAGTGGGTCGCCGAAGGGCGCGAGCTGACAAAAGAGGCCCCGAAGATCACCTCGACCTCGTACGAGGCCCAGGACCCGGACGACTCCATCCGCGCAAAGCGGGACCAAGTGATAGACGCCGTCAGCAAGGGAGGGGTCAACCTGGTGGATGTCCGGTCGCCCGACGAGTTTACGGGCAAGATTCTCGCCCCTCCGGGACTGGAGGGAAAGGAAGGATGCCAGCGGGGCGGTCACATCCCCAGCGCCAAGAACATCCCCTGGGGCAAGGCCGTTAATGAAGACGGGACTTTCAAGTCCACCGAGGAGCTCCGGGACCTCTACGGGAGCCAGGGCATCGACGGCAGCCGGGACACCATCGCCTATTGCCGAATCGGCGAGCGGTCCTCCCACACGTGGTTCGCCTTAAAGTACCTCCTCGGACACGACAACGTCAGGAATTATGACGGGTCCTGGACCGAGTGGGGCAACCTCGTGGACGTGCCCATCGAGAAGTGAGTCCGCGGCCGCCCGGCCTCCCCGAGACGGCGTCTCTCAGCGGCGCGGCCCGGGGAGGGGGCGGTGGCACAAAGGAGAAATTTCGTGTCCGTTTCGATGAGTTACCGGCAGTTGGCGGCTCAGTATCCTTTGCTGAAACTGATCGGCAACACGCCGCTGATTTCGATCCGCCTGTTCGAGGAAGAGTGCCCGGGCGTCAAGGTGCTGGCCAAGGCGGAATTCCTCAACCCCGGTGGCTCGATCAAAGACCGGCCGGTGGCCCGCATGCTCTTGGAGGCCATCGCCTCGGGCGAGCTGACCTCGGAGAAGACGATCCTGGACTCAACGTCAGGCAACGCGGGAATCGCGTATGCGATGATCGGGGCCATCCTGGAGCAGCCTGTGCTTCTCGTGATGCCCGGCAACGCCAGCGAGGAGCGCCAAAAAAGAATCCTGGCGCACGGCGCCCAGGTGAAGTTCACCGATCCGATGCTGGGCTACGACGAGGCCCTCCGGGAAGTGCATCGGATCTACGATACGAGCCCGGATAGGTACTACATGGCCGATCAGTATAAGAACGAGTTCAACTGGCGGGCCCACTACGAGACGACGGCCGAGGAGGTCCTCGCCCAGAGTGAAGGCCGCATCACCCACTTCGTGGCCGGGGTCGGAACGGGGGGCACCATTACGGGGGTGGGCCGGCGCCTCAAAGCGCACGATCCCTCTATGGAGGTGGTCCTGGTCGATCCCGAAGAATGGCCCGGTGTCGAAGGCCTGAAACCCCTCGGTCCCGGCTACATCTCCCCCGAGATTTTCGACGAAAGTATCGTGGACCGGCGCGTCTCTGTGAGCATAGACCGCGCCTACGACCTCTGCCACCGGGTGGGCCGCGAAGGCCTCTTTGTCGGACAGTCTTCCGGGGCCTTTCTGGCGGGGGCGGAGATCCTGGCTCGGGAAATCGGCGAAGGAACCATCGTGACCATCCTGCCTGATATGGGGGAGCGTTACTTCTCCACCCGCCTGTGGAGCTGATTCGGCGTCCTGCTGGAAATGGCGACAAGGACCTGACCGAGACGGCCTGACGACCCCGCCCGTCCTGCATCTTCAATTCCCCTGAGTCGTCCCGCTCCTCCCCTTATGAAGGCTGACCACCCGGCTTACGAGACCCCGTTGGCCGGGGTGCGAAGGGGGTGATCCGGGCCGCCTTTCGTCTCCCTCCATCCTGGAGGGACGGCGGGTCAGCAGGAGAGCAGGATCTCTCGGACGCAGCGGGAGGCCGTCACGGCGGAGATCCCCGAGGGGTCCAGCTCGGGCGACAGCTCGACGACATCCACACCGACCACGTTGCGGCCAACCAGCCCGTGCAGGACGCTCTCCAGCTCCCGAAACGTCCATCCCCCCGGTTCGGGAGTCCCCGTGCCCGGCAGGACGCCGGGGTCGAGTACGTCCAGGTCCAGGCTCACGTAGAGGGGCCTTGAGGACAGTCCGTCCAGGAGGTCAAAGAGTTCGCCGGGACGGGAGGGCTTCACCTGACTCGAGCGCCGGGCCCAGTCCAACTCTTCGCGTGTTCCCGAGCGAACCCCCGCCTGAATCAGGATCAGTTCCTCCGAGAGTTCCGTCACCCGGCGCATCACAGTCGCGTGGGAAAGCTGACGGCTTTCGTAGTCGTTGCGAAGATCGGCGTGAGCGTCGAGTTGGACCACTGCGAGGCGGGGATGCCTTCGGAGGGCCGCCTCGACTACGGGCAGGGTCAGCAGGTGCTCTCCGCCGATTGTGAGGAGGCGTTTTCCCCGGCTCAGGACCTGGGAAGCCTTCTCGCGGATTCGCGACAGGAGGGGGGCGAGGCGCTCGTCTCCCCGTCCGGTGGCCGAGGGAAGTTCCAGGTCGCCCAGGTCGCAAAACGAGATCTCTTCCAGGTCGCGCCGGAGGGGGGGACTGTAGGTCTCAAGTCCTTCCGAGGCCGACCGGATGGCCAGAGGGCCTTTGCAGGTGCCGGGCCGGAAGGTGACGGTTTGTTCCAGGGGGCAGCCCAGCAAGATCCAATCAGCCTCCTCAAAGGAGGCTTCGGCTGCCAGGAAGCGGGCGGCCGGGCCCGAGGGTTTCACTTCAGAAGGTCTTGGAGATACCGCGGAAGTTGAAATGCGGCGTGGTGGATCTCCGGCGTGTAGTATCGCGTCTGGAGGCCCCTTTCGCGATAGCTGTCGGAGTACGGGGCGTCAAGCGCATTTTGGGCCTTTCCGGCAAAGGCGAAACCCCAATGGCCGCCCGGGTACGTGACGATGGGGGCGAGGTAAGGGGAGACATGAGGAAAGAGGGTGCGGAGGGTGGAGTTGATGGACGCGAGGAGCGGGCCGTCGAAAAAGGGGGATTCGCTCTGCAGGGCCAGGATCCCTCCTGGGCGCAGGACCTGGAATACATTTCGGTAAAACGGGGCCTCAAAGAGGCCGACCGCCGGACCGAGGGGGTCGGTGGAGTCCACGACGACCACGTCGTACTCATCCCGGCGCCCTTTGACGAACTCGATTCCGTCCTGGAAGAGGATGCTCGTCCGGGGGTCATCGAATCCGGTGTTGAGGGTCGGTAGGAATCGCCGGGACGCCTCAATGACCTCCTCATCGATCTCGACCAAGTCCAGGCGGCGGATGCTGGGGTGCTTGAGCGCCTCCCGGAGGGTGCCGCCGTCGCCTCCTCCGATGATGAGCACTTCGCGCGGCTCGGGATGGGCGCAGAGGGGAACGTGAGCCAGCATCTCGTGATAGACGAACTCGTCCCGCTCCGTGAGCATGATGGTTCCGTCCAGCGCGAGGAGTCGGCCGAATCCCTCGGTCTCCATCACTTCGACCAGCTGAAAGGGGCTGTGCTTCCGGAGGAGCGTCTCCTTGATTCGCAGGGAGATCCCGTATTGGTTCTGATGGATATCAGAAAACCAGAGTTCGCGTTTTTTTCCGGCTTCGATCACGGGAGCGACTGGAAGAGGGTTCCGTTCCAGAGGACGACGGCGGCCAGGACGGCGCCTTGACGCTCGACCCGGTGCTCTACCCCCCGCGTGACGACGCGCCGGATGGCCTGCCCCCTCATTTCCATCCCCTCAACGGCCATTCGGGAGACTTCCCCCTCCATCTCGGGGAGCGTCCTCGGGCCGGCGACTTCCATGATCAATCCGGGATAATCATCGTCCACGGGGAAGGCGATGCCGACGGCGGCGGAGATGACCCGGCCGGGTTGGTCGCTTGAGGTCGTCGCATAGGCCGCGGGAACGAGGGCGCCGGGGGGCAGGGGGAGTGGGGGGACTTCCTGGCAGCGGGGCGGGAGGATGCTGCTCATCTTCACGATGTTCGTGTTTCCGATACAGGCGGCCATCAAGGCCGCGTCGAAGGCGTTGAGGGCCGATCCCCCTTCGGCGCGGCCCACGGCCAGGAAATACTTTGTGGGCGTGGGAAGAATCATCTTGGGCAGCTCGGACGGTTACGGCAGGGTGATGACTTCGGGCTGGCGCCGGAGTACCCGGTTGGGCGAGCCGATTCGACCTCGGAGGACTTCCCGGCTCTCATAGTAGGCGGCCTTCAGCGCCGACTTGAGGGATTCCAGGCCGGCTTTCGCGAGCACCCGGTCCCCGCAAGTGAAGAAGTCCGCAGCGGCGAAGCCGTATTCGGGCCAGGTGTGGATGGCGAGGTGGGATTCCGCAATGACCACCACGCCGCTGACCCCGTGGGGGTTGAAGAGATGAAATATGCTGTTCACAATGGTGGCGCCGGATTTATCGGCGGCTTCAGTCATCGCTTCCTCAATGCGGGCGACGTCATTGAGGATCTCCCTGTCGCAGTCAAAGTACTCGGTCAGAAAATGCCGCCCAAGTGCCTTCAACGCTCCGTCCTCCCGTTGGGGTATCCGGTTGGTGTCCCGATTTCACCCCCTTTAACGAGGTTCACTCAACGACGGAAGTGTGACCTCCGCGAAACAATGCCGTCCGCCGACCGGCCTTGCCGAAAGGACCCCCCTCGACCGGTTTTCCTTTCCCAAAGCGCTTCCCCCTGCCGGGCGCACATTTTTCGGCCCGTCTATCGGGGGAGTTCCCGCCCGAGATTGCCCCTTCCCTCAGCGATTCGGAACGCCCAGCGGGGGATTCCAAAGGTGGAAGATTGGCTTCTCTGCTCGGGATGACTCTAGACGTTTTGTCCGTTCAGGTTTCGTGGAGCGAGACGGCCGATGCCTTCCTGCGTGGTCCGTGTCCGGCCATCCCGGAACAAAAGGCTGCCTGAGGATTCCCCTCTCCGTGATACCTCGGTCTGCCCGGGTTCTTGCGCGCCCAATCTCCGAAGTGGGCCGTCCAAACTCTATGTAGACCTTTCCCCGTCAAAGGGGGGACAGAGACGGCGCTGGCTCACTGCGTCTTTCGCGCTCCCCGCAACCCTTCCCGTTAGCGCAGGACCGAGAGGTTAACGACCTTTTCTTTCATTCCCCACGCAGCTCGGTTTCATGGATATATCCGTCACGGGACGGCATGTCAAGAACATTTTCTCCTCTCGTGGAAAATCGTCGCGTTGACACTATCCCGAACCGGGTATAGCGTAAAAATGGTTTCCGCCCGAGATCGGCCTCGCGCGAGAAGGGTCAAGGAAAGATGGGAAGTCTTCTGGGTTTTCTGGCTGAGCCGGTATCTTCCCTCGTCCACGTCCACTGCCGGGTTCCGGAAGAGCACCCCTCTGCGGCCGTCCTGGGGACCGAACGCAGCGGATCGGGCGTCATCGTGGATGACGGCGGATACGTTCTGACCGTGGGCTACGTGGTCATGGGGGGGCGAGAACTCCACGTCGTCTCCGCGAAGGGGGACAGCTTCGAGGCCCGCATGGTCCACGTGGACCATGAAAGCGGTCTGGCGGTCATTCGGGCCCAGGGGTTGGCGGAACCTCCCGTCCAGTTGGAGTCCTCGGCCGGGCTGCGCGTCGGCATGCCGGTGGTCCTCCTGGCCAGCAACGGGGAGAATCAGGTCCGCGGCAGCGAAGGCTTCATCACCGACCTGGGACCGTTCGACGCGCACTGGGAATACATGCTTGAATCGGCCATCAAGAGCACGGCCATGAACCCGGGCCTGGGGGGCGGGGTGCTGATGACGCTGGATGGAAAGGTCCGCGGCACCGTTTCCCTAAATCTTCACCTCATCGGGACCTGTTCGATGAGCATCCCCATCGACCAGTTCCTCGCCCGCCGGGACATCTTCGTCGGCAACCGCGATGGCAGTGACAAGGCCCACCGCCCGTGGCTCGGCCTCTATCCTCAGTCCCTGGAGAAGGGGGTCCTGGTGGCGGGGTTGGTCCCTGGAGGCCCGGCGGATGATTCGGGGATCGAGGTTGGGGACATCGTGCTCCATATCAACGGGGAAGAGGTGTCCTCGCGCCGGGTCTTCTACCATAAGCTCTGGCAGGGCAATGCGGGGGACAACGTCACGTTGACCATCTACCGGGAAAAAAGCTTCCAAACCATTCAGGTGAACAGCAAGAGCCGGGCCGAATTCTACCGTTGAGGTCTGAGACGGCGCATCGGCCGATCCTCACGGGGACTTGCGGGCGAAGGGCAGAATGGGCGGACGGCGGTCTTCGGGGTATCCGCGCGCCCTTTCGGAGAGGACAGGGCCTCGCGGTCGCCCTTGCTCAGTCAGAGCGCCCGGCCGAAGAGGTGCGCGGCGGAACCTGTCCCTTCCGGGGGGTTAGAACGAGACCGGTCGAACCGAGACGTTCGGGACGAAACGGTTGGAGAAGAAGCTGTCGGGGGGGGATTCCTTCGTCAATTGCCGGCCTCGGACGAGAAGGGACTGGAGGTCCCTGACCCGAGCCTCCTCAAAGAATCCCAGTCCCGGGCTTTTCAGCCCCCGAGGAGACCAGCTTTTCAGAAAGACCCTCCACTCGGCCTTGGCGCCCTGAGCCGGGTAGCGGGGAAAGCTCTTCTGAAAAACCTCGAAGGCCTCGGCCGGCCGCATCATGGCTTCGGCTATGCCCCGGATGGTGGCCACCACCATCTGGCGGACGACCTTCTCCTCTTCCAGAATCAGCCGGGCGGGGGCCAACAGGCTCAGCCCGTAGGCCTCCACTCCCTGCGCTGCATACGGAAAGGAGACGATTTCTTTTTTCCTCCGCCGGGCGGCTCGCTCGTAGCGCCAACGGACCGTTTCCGCTGTGACGACCCCATCGGCTTTGCCCTCGAGGAGCGTCCGAATCCCGGCCCTCGAGCCGATGTCCGACCACCGGACTTTGTCCAGTTTCACCCCCGCCCGCTCGGCGAACGAGGGGAAGAGAATCCGGGGAAACGAAGAGGCCGGTCCCGCGAGCCTTCGGTCCTCCAGGTCGGCCGGCGAGCGGATTCCGGCGCTTTTCAGCGCGATGAGCGTTCCCGGAAAACGTTCCATGACAAGGGCCACGCCGATGGTGTCCACGCCTTCCGCCCGGGCCTCGATGACGGCGCTCAGCTCTCCCACGCCCACGGCCTTTTGCTGTTTGACCACGCTGCGGACCGTGTG
>JBHIBA010000038.1:0-22951 GCA_046758845.1 Nitrospinota bacterium | reverse complement strand
CTTTCAAAAAGCGCCCCCCGCATTCTTTGAAATGAGACTCGTTGCTGTCTCAATGTCATTTCCGCCGGGCGATGTGGGCGGCGACGGCGCCGAACGCGAAGCGGCGAACCTCTACGACCTCAAGACCCGAAGATTCCAGAAGCTGTGAAAGGCCCGCGGACTCAGGAAACGTTTCCAGTGAGCGGCGGAGCCAGAGGTAATCATCCCGCCCCCCCTTAGCCGCCGCGGCGAGGACCGGGAGGAGCCAGCGCAGGTAAGCCAGGATGAGGGGGCGCAGCAAACCCCTTTCGGGCCGAACCAACTCCAGAGAAACGAAGATTCCGCCGGGGCGCAACACCCGGGCCGTCTCTCCCAAGGCCGCGGGCAGATCCACAACGTTACGGAGGCCAAACCCGACCGTTGCCACCTCGAAGGAAGCGTTGCGAAAGGCCGACAGGTCCGTCGCGTCCGCCTTCACCCACGCTGTGCCCGTTGCGGCGCCCGTCCGGCGCGCGCGGTCGAGGGCCTTGCGGATCATGGGCTCGCAGAAGTCCAGACCCACCAGGCAAGTGTTCTCCACGACCGATTCCCGGAGGAGGAAAACATAGTCGCCGGTCCCGCAACAAAGGTCGAGCCCGTAGAGGGGCCGGCCATCGGTGCGGGCGGGCAGAAGGGAGAGCGCCCGCCGGACAGTGGCCCTTCGCCAACGGCGGTGCATTCCGCCGGTGATGAAACCGTTGGCGATGTCGTAGTGCGGAGCGATCCTTGCGAAGAGGTTGTGGACGTACCTGGCCTTGTCATGGCCGCTCAGGGTTTCGGGCGCGGTCTGATCGGACGTCGAAGGCATGGTACATTCCAGTAGGTAATTCAGAGAGCCAGGCCGACGGTTGAATGCTTTCACCCTACACGAGATGCCCCCCCTAGAGAAGGGCGGGTTGGCCGTCAGCCGGGGGGGAAGGAGCCAACAAGTTGGGGACGAATGCGACGCCCCCCGGGTGGATTTGCGGTTTGAGCCCTTGTATTTTCCGCCGGGTACCAGGTAAAATTCGGTAGTGTGTCAGTTTGGAACGGATTAAGCCTCGCAGGCAGCTTTGCCCACGGCTCTGTCATCATTTGGTGTAGCCCCGATCTGAGCGAGGACCTGGGTCCGAGCGGAGATCGGGGCGCGCCCGGCCGCGATTTCCGCTCCGCTCAAATCGCGGCTACAACGGAGGAAGGCAGGGGTCATTCAGCAAACTGACGCACTACCTAAAATTTCCTTGAATGGACCGCAGAATCTGGTAATATGTTGATTCTCTTGAAACAGGGATCTACCGGCCGACGTTTCAATGATCGAAATGTATCTGCACCGGGGGGATAGCTGAACGTCGAGGGGAACATTTTCTAGACGACTTTTCAACCGGCCGAGAAGGGGGCAGAAGCCCTAAACCCGAACCACTCGCGTGGGAGGATAAAGGGATGAGCAAGGGAAGAAAGATCAACCGTCGGAAGTTTCTCAAGGGAATGGGAACGGTAGCGGCCGGGGCGAGCCTCGGGCCGCTGGTGTTGCGAAAGCGTTCCGATGCAGCCCTCACGAAGGTCGTGGGCGCGGGTCTCGGACCTCCCTCGAACTCCACGATGATGTATCCCATCATCCAGGACCTCAACCTCGCCAAGAAGCACGGCCTGGACTTCACGATCAACCTGTACAGGCGACTGCCTGCTATGTACGCCGACTTCGCCGCGGGCAAGTGGATGAGCGTCTATTGCCCGGCGTTCTCCAACGCCGCAAGGTTTTACAACAAGGGCATCCCCATTCAGCTCACGTTCACGTACACCACCGCCAACCACGCCTTCGTCTCGAAAGACCCCAAAATCCGCGAGGCGGCCGACCTGAAGGGGAAGAAGGTCGCTGCGACTACGGCCTCCGGCTTCTGGGGGATGGCGGTCCTATTTCTGCGGCAGCACGAGCTCAATCATCGCACGGACCTGAACGTCATCCCCGCCTCGCCCCCCGCGGTTGCGACGCAACTGTTCGCCGGCAAGGTGGACGCGGGGATCGTCTGGGAGCCCAACCTCTCCAAGATGCTGACCTCGGGTTTCCACCTGGTGGGCAACATGACCGAGGGCATCCGCAAAGAGATCGGTCTGCCCCCGGACGCGCCGGTCTGGTATCTCGGGTCCTACGCCTGGAAGAAGTGGCTGGATGAAGACCACAAGCGCAACGTGAGCATCATGCGGATGTGGCAGGACGCGGTGGCCTTCTACCACAAGCAGCCTGAGAAGGCCGACAAGATCATCAGCAAGTTCACCAAGATTCCCGTCAAGGCCCTGAAGTACAGCCGCGATCACAAGTTCATGACCTTCCTGGTGGAGCCTTCCATCAAACGTAAGGATGAAATCCTGGCGACGCTCAAGGGCTTCAAGTCGGTCGGCCGGGTGAAAAAGCTTCCCGACGACGGCATTTTCTACAAATGGCCGGCCCTGTAGGGCTAAAATAAGAGGGCGAAAAGCTTCGCCCTGTTTTTGAACGGTAGGGAGAAGTTTAGGCGGGCGCGGTCCTTCCCGCAGGACGGGCCGCGCCCGCAATTTGACGGAAAGGGACGCCATGACGCAGGCGGAATATACCGAATCGGCAGCCGTTGAAACCAAACAGCGGGGCGCAGGCGTGCCCGTGGACTCCGCCGAGCGGGCCGGTATCGGTACCTTCATCTCTGAAGGGTTTTCCTGGAAAGCGGTGGTCGCTTTCTTGGGGCTCGCAGCCGCTTGGCAGATCATATCCCTCTTCAGCCCGGTTTATCTGTTCCCGAGCATTCACCTGATCCTGAAAGCCCTCTTCGACATCGTCACGACTTGGGAACTTCTTTACCAGGGGTTGATCTCATTCGCCCGGCTGGTCGCCGCCATCCTGGCCTCGGTCGTCGTGGGCGTGCCCATCGGTCTGTTCATGGGCCTCTCTGCAAGAATCGACGATTACGTCCGCCCCATCATCAAGTTCGTCATGGGCGTTCCCGCCCTGAACTGGGTGATCATCGTCATCATCTGGTTTTCGGCGACGGAGGTCCGGATCGGCTTCGTCCTGTTGATGATTTGCGCCCCCATCACAATCTTCAACGTGTACGACGGGATCCGGTCCATCGATCAAAAGACCACCGATATGGTGAAGACCTTCGGGGCCAACCCCTGGCAGATGATCAAGATCCTGCTCTGGCCTTACGTAAAATCTTTCGCCTTCACGGCCACGAAGATCAACGTCGGCGTTGGCGTCCGGGTCGTGATCGTGGCGGAGCTTGTCGGAGCGCCCACGGGTATCGGCAAAGAGCTCGACCTGGCCAAGAACCTCTTCGAAATGCCCCTCATCCTCGCCTGGACGCTGTGGATGATCATCGTGCTGCTCATCCTGGAACTCGTCGTCGAGGGACTGGAAAGCAAGGTCCTGCGATGGCGAGCGGAAGAAGGGGGCAAACTGTGACGGCCCAGGGTCCTCGAGCATCTTCCGACGGGCGGGAAAAGATCGTTGTCCGAGACGTCCACAAGATTTTTTACCAGAAGATGCAGGGACGCCAGGTGTACGCCATCGAGGACCTGAACTTCACCGTCACCGAGGGCGAATACCTGGTCATCGTCGGCGAAACGGGAGCGGGGAAATCGGTCTTTTTCGACTGCCTCCTGGGGCTCAAGGACGTGACCTCCGGCGAGATCCTCATCGATGGCACCCCGGCCCTGGATTACCGGAAATCCAACGTCGGAAAGATCACCCGCATCTTCCAGGAGGACCGCCTTCTGCCCTGGCGGACGGCGACGGAAAACGTCTGCTTGGGGCCCGAGATCCAGGGCGCTCCCAAAGAGAAGCAAGTTCAAACCGCCCATAAATGGCTCAAGGCCGTCGGCCTGTGGGGTTTTGAGAACTCATACCCGAACGAGCTCTCGGGCGGCATGCGCCAACGGGTGAACATCGCCCGGGCCTTCGCCACGCAGCCGGACATTCTTCTCCTGGACGAGGCGTTCGGCGGACTGGATGAGGTGACGGCGACGCGCCTGCGGAAAGACTTCCTGGATCTGGCCCACCAGCAAAAGATGACCTTCCTGATGGTGACTCACAGCATCGAGGAGGCGCTGGTCCTCGGAAAACGGATCCTCGTCTTCGGCGTCCCGGCCCACGTCGTCCACTCCATCGATGTCCCCAACGGCATCGAGGAGAATGAGTCCCTCTTCGAGATGAAAAAAGAATAGATCAAGCACTGGATCGCCAAAGAGGGGCGGCTGAAAACGGCTGTGACGGAGTAGGGGCGATAATCCAGGGGGCGCTTTTTGGGCACTTGCGTGCCGGCCGAACTGCGGTTGGAAGTGCGTACGCTTAAGCTGGGCGTCTTTGGCGCGCGCCTTTCGACAGGTGGTTAACCAGGCACGCCAGTGCGGAAACGCGACGCCGCGCGTCCCTCCCGCACCCCCTGGAAAACTTTTCTTTCGCGAAAAAGGGGCGGCCCAAAAAGGAGCCACCCCTTTTTCGCATACCGTTTCCGTAGGGGCGGGGATCGGGACCATTACCAGCGCCCGTCACGGTAGAGGCACCAACGCGTCACGGCGACGCTCCCGGTGAGTACCTTCCCCGAGATCAAAAGGTACGTCGAAGTTCCGCCAGAGGTAAGACATGCGGCGGATAGACCTCCCAGGAGCCCCAGGGGGTCTTTGGACTTCTTCGCCCTTCGCGGATTACCCCGCCTTCCTCGGTCTTTCTCCCTGTCTTTGGGATTAGGAAAAGCCAGGCCCGCTGGTTCCTCACCGTTTTCCCGGTCTGCCTATCCGCTTGGGCGGGTACAGAGCCCCGCCCCTACAAATTCGCGCGATCGGCGTGGACCGAACACCATGCAGGAACGCCAGCGCGGAGCGCGTGCGGTCCGTCAAAAGTTTTCCGGGGGGTCCAGGGGGGCGGCTTTCAAAACCTGTCCCGAGCGAAGTCGAGGGAAGCGCCCCCACAAAGAGATTCTTCGCTGTGCTCAGAATGGCACCAATCTGCTTGGGATGACAAGTCAGCGGGCCGGTACACTTCGGCTTCGCTCAGTGCAAGCTCCGCCCGGCCCCTACGTTAAAACCTCGGCAAGGCTCCACACTGTAGGGGCGGGTCCCCGTACCCGCCCGAATGCCTGGCAGGAACGCCAGCGCGGAGCGCGTGCGGTCCGTCAAAAGTTTTCCGGGGGGTCCAGGGGGGCGGCTTTCAAAACCTGTCCCGAGCGAAGTCGAGGGAAGCGCCCCCTGGAAAAAATTGTCATATCAACTCCCTGCGAAGGATTTTCCCCACCGCGCTTTTCGGGAGCGATTCCGCGAACTCAATGACATGGGGGATCTTGAAGGGGGCGATGCGCGCCCTGAGGTCTTCGCGGATCTGCTCGGCGAGGTCATCCGAACATTTCGCAGAATCCCTAACGACGACGATGGCCCGGATGCGGTTGCCGATTTCGGGATCGGCCAGCGGGACCACGGCCGCCTCGACGACCGACGGGTGCTGGCGGAGCGCGCCTTCGATCTCGACGGGCGAGATGAAGATCCCCCGGCTCTTGAAGCACTCGTCGCTCCTCCCCACCACCCAGAAGTAGCCGTCCTCGTCCCGGCGGGCCAAATCGCCCGTGTGATACCAGCCCTCTCGCACGGCTTCGGCCGTCCGCTCGGGGTCCTTGTGGTAGCGGAGGAAGAAGCCGGGGTCGTCCGCTCTGATCACGAGGTGGCCGGCCTCGCCAGGGCGGAGCGGTTCATCGTCCTCGTTCAGGACTTCCACCTCTACGTCGGGGAGAGGCTTTCCGATGGAACCCGGACGGACGGGATAACCCGGCCCCTGGCCCAGGACCATCTGCATCTCAGAGACGCCGTAGTGCTCGTAGAGGTCGCACCCAAATCGCTTCTTCCATTCGAAATACGTGGCCTCCTGGAGGGGCTCGCCCGTCGCGTTGCAGCACCTCAGGCAGGAGAGGTCATACCGATTCTCCGCGCCCTCCATCGCCAGAATCCGCCGATAAACCGTCGGGACGGAATAGAGGACCGTGACCCGATACCGCTCGATGGCTTCCAGCACCTTTTCGGGAAGCGCCCTCCCCTCCAGGATCGCGCCCGTCACGCCGTTTCTGAGGGGAAACAGGACGTTGTGCCCCAGGGCGCTGATGAAGCTCCACTCGCCCGTGGCCATGACGACGTCATCCGGCTCGGGGGGCAGCCGCAACCGGTTCGCGTCCCCCAGGGCGATGATCCAGCGGTGGGCGTGGCAGATCCCTTTGGGCCGTCCCGTCGTCCCGGACGTATAGACGAAAAAGGCGGGTCCGTCTGCGGACGTGTCGGCCGTCTCGACGGGCGTTTCGTCGGCCCGGTCGAGCAGGTCTTCAAAAGGAAACTCGCCTGTTGAAAGGGCCTCTCCTGGGACAATGTCCCCTTCCGCACCTCTTGCGACGACGAGGCCCTTCGTGAGCCTGGCGCCCTGCTCGCGCAGGGGACCGGCCGCGCCTGCCAGGGCGATGGCCGCCTCGGCGTCACTGTGTTCGAGGACGTAGCCCACCTCCTCGCGTCCCAGAAGAGAATTCAGGAGCACCGGCAGCGCGCCGATTTTCACCAGGGCGAGGAAAGAAAGAGCGAACTCGGGGCAGTTGGGCATACGCAGGAGAACGGGTGTTCCCCGTGTAATGCCCAGGGTCAGGAGGCCGCGGGCGAGCCGATCGACCCGGCATCTCAGATGGCTGTAAGAAATTTTTCCGCCTTCATGAACGAAGGCCGTCCGGTCGCCGAGGCCCTGTTCAACCAGCCGGTCCAGAACCTCCCGAGCGATGTTCACACGAGGCGGGATCTCCCTGTAACCCGGGGCCAGGTCCGCTCCCTCAGCTTCCATCGCCGTCTCCGAAGGGCCAGTTGTCATAGTATGGACCCCGATACTCGGGCTGCCGCTTATCCAGGAACGCGCGGATACCCTCCTGGCAGTCCTTGGTGCGCGTGATCTCCATGACCGCTTCCAGCTCCCTTCGGTAGCCTTCGTCCGAGCGATTGGCGTTCCAGTACATCTTGACTAAGTTTTTCGCATGTCGAACGGACAGATAGGGGTTGGACGATATCTGTCCCGCCAGGTCGAGCGCCTCGTCCAGGAGCCGGTCGTGAGGTACTACTCGGTCCACCAGGCCGGTGCGCAGCGCTTCCTGCGCGTCCATCCGCTTTCCCGTCAGGATCATTTCCAGCGCCTTGCCGACGCCGACGAGCTTCGGCAGGTTCCGGCAACCCCCGGCCTCCGGCACGAAGCCGGCCGGCACGGCCACCTCCCCCAGTTGGGCTTGGTCCGAGGCGATCCGAAGGTCGCAGAGGGTGCACATCTCAAGACCGGCCCCGACGGCCCATCCGTTGATGGCGGCGATGGTCACCGGCGGCAGGTCTTCGAGCTTGCGGAAGGACCGTTGAAGGATCTGATGCCTGAGGTCGTTGAAGAATAAGTGGGCCATCTCCTTGTACGGCCCCCGGATGCCCATATCGTACTCTTCGGTGGCGCCCAGGGGGCCCGCCTCCGTGACGACGTCTCCGCCTGCGGAGAAGGCTCGGCCTTCTCCCGTGAGGATGACCGCCTTGATGTGGCTGTTCCAGCGGATCTCATCACAGAGGATGTCCAGCTCCACCCTCATGCGCACGTCCACGGCGTTCATGGCCTCGGGCCGGTTCATCTGGATGAGGCCGATGCATTTTTCCTCCGGTCTCCTGGGGTTGGGGTGGACCGACCACTTGAGTGCCTGGTATTTCATGGCCCCTCCTTTCGGTGGGAAGAAGGAAACATCCCGGGCGAAGCCCTCCGGCGCTCACCTCCGGCGCTTGGCGCGATTGTATCGGGTTGCAGACAGACCTGAGTCCCGGCGGCGCGGGCGGCGCTCAGTCGTTGCGCTTTTCGAAGGCCCGGGCGACCTGTTCCATGTACAGGGGAGGCGGAGTCCCCTGCTTCGGCTCCCCGAAAAAGATCGTCCGGTGGGGGAAGGGGATCTCGATGCCCCGCTCGTCGAATGCCTTCTTCATCCGGCGGTTGAACTCGCGGCCGACGTTCCACTGCTTAATCGGCTTCGTGGTGAGCCGGGCTCGGATGATAACGGCCGAATCCTCGAACCTGTCCACGCCCAGGATTTCGATAGGCGCCAACATGTCCGGGCCGTAGACCGAGTCGGCCTGCATCTCGGCGCCGATTTCCTTCAGGACCTCGACCACCTGATCCGAGTCCTCCCGGTAGGCCACGCCCACTTCCAAGAGGTATCGCGAGTAGTCTTTGGTCATGTTCGTGATCATGTCCACGCTGCTGTGGGGGATCACGTGGACGTTACCCGACAGGTCCCTCATGCGGATGGTTCGCAGGTTGATGTTTTCCACCAAGCCGCCGGTCCCTTTCAGGATTACCACGTCGCCCACGGAGATGCTGTCTTCCAGGAGAATGAAAAGACCCGAGATGATGTCCTTCACCAGCGACTGAGCCCCGAAACCCACGGCCAGCCCCAAGATCCCCACTCCCGCCAGAATGGGCGTGATGCTGATGCCGACTTGATCCATCAAGACGAGCACCGCGACGACGATCACTGCGATCTTCAATGTTGTGCGACCCAGCGGGACAAGCGTCTTCAGCCGAGCGGCGGGCGCTATCGTTTGTCCACCCCGACCCAATCGGGGTTGCAGGATGGCTTCCGCCGCGAAGTTCCCCGCCTCGATCGCGGCCGCCGCGATCGCCAGCGCGACCCCGATGGCGAATATCCGGACCATGACGCGGACGCCCAGGTCCGAGAAAAGAAGCGCGAAGAAATTCACCCCCCACGCCTCGAGAATCAGAATGCCCGTGAGGACGTAGAGGATGGTGAAAACGGCGACGTGGAGAATCCGGATGTAGCGGTTCACCCGCGCATCCAGTCCGGGAAACCGCTTGGCGACCCGCTCCGGAACGCGGAACAGCTTCCCCAGGAGAACCCCCAGGAAATAGCGGGCGACGATGCACAAGGCCGCCAGGAAGAGGGTGGAGAGCGAGGCCCGAACCATGAGACTCAGGGCGTGCGGGTAATCCAGGCCCCACAGGCCATAGGCCACGACCAGGTAAGCGATGGCAATCGCGTGCCAGTAGGCCGCCAACACGGTCCAGCCGACCCAGGCGGCTCTCCAAAAGCCCGTTTCCGCGCCCCTGTCCGGCGTCAGGAGCGACCGCACCCCCTTTCGCTGCTGAAGAATGAGCGCAATTCCCTGGATCACCCAACCCGCGCCGTAAAGACCGAAGAGGGCGTCGATCCAGGCCCTTGGGGCGCCCAGGGTCTGGATGATGCGCACGGCGTAGTAGCCGTAGACTCCATAACCTGTGAGCCGTTTCAACCAGATGTTCCAATAGGCGGCGGTTTCGTCCCTCAGATCCGGCCACCGAGCGGCCGGCCGGTCCGGGGCAATCAGGATCCTCGCCCCGGCCATCAGGACCTTCCGGAAAAAGTAGGCCCAAACCGCCGTCAAGACGACTGCCGCGCCCAGCGGTGCGGGGCGCAGAAATGTCAGGGCGATGAAAACCACCAGAAGGACGGCTGCCGGCGGGAGCAACCCCAGAATGGACCGGGCGGACGAGACAAGAAATTTGCGGCCCCGGCTGGATTCAGCGATCACAGGGATGCGCTCGCCTGGGCGCACGGCATACCGCCGGACGACACGCGCCAGGATGATCGCCAAGAAAAGCGCCACGGCGATCTTCCACAAGGCGTCCGCCAGTGCGAGAACCGCGTCCCTTTCTTTCAGCCGAACAAGGGTGTCGTTCACGCTTTTAGGGATTGCCCTGAGATTGGCCGACGCCCCCCGCACCACCCTCTCGAACCCGCCGAGCAGGCGTTCGTAGACCTGGACAAACGTCACACTTTCGGGTGCGGCATCCTTCGTGGGCCTGGCGCCCGCCTCCAGGCGCTCGCGCTCGATGAGAGCCCGGAGCTGGCGAACCAGCTTCTCCCGCTCCTTGGGGTCCTCCAGCGTTTTCAAGAGAAGTTCCGTCTCGGAAGCCGCCGCTTTTTCCGCCGCCGCGGCGGCGGGCTCTGCGGGTCCCACCGGGAGCTTGGGGACCTGCCCGAAAGCGAGGCTCAGGTGGACGAAGAGCCACAGGGCAAACAGGGGCATGAAGGATCGGAGAAAAATCCCCCGCAAGGAGAGCCCCCGGGTATCCGGATGGAGATTCATCGGAACTCTAATCGATTTGGCCCCTTTCTGGTTTTGGTCGGCCGGGCGCAATCAACCGAAACTCTCGGCCACCCGCTTCGTTTCTCCCTCCTTGGGAGCCTTAATTTGAGGGTATACAATCGGTCTGGAAGGCGTCAAGGTTGGGTTTTTCAATCAGCCCCTCTCTGGCCGTAGGCTCCCGAAGAGGGCGTCTTTGCGGCCGATTGAATCAATTCCCAAAGGCGGTTGGGACTGAGCGGAAGGGCGCTGACCTCAATTCCCAACGGGGAGAGGGCGTCCTCCACGGCGTTGGCAATCGCGGCGGGGGCAGGAATTGCGCCCCCCTCCCCGGCCCCTTTGGACCCCAGGGGAGTGAAAGGAGAAGGCGTCTCGAGGCTG
This sequence comes from Nitrospinota bacterium, assembly GCA_046758845.1. GTDB lineage: Bacteria > UBA8248 > UBA8248 > JACPRG01 > JBHIBA01. The sequence continues at coordinate 12,430 of JBHIBA010000038.1, read as the reverse complement.
CTCACTTCGATCTGCGGCGATTCCATCGTCGTAGGCTTCAAGTAATCCATGAAGTTTGCCGTCAAAATCTGCCCTTTTTCATCATATATGAACTCTTCGTAAAGAGCCGCACCGATGCCGTGGACGGTGGCGCCGTGGGCCAGGCCCTCGACGATCATCGGGTTGATCTCCGTCCCGCAGTCATGGACCATCCCGTATTTCAAGATTTTCACCTGGGCGGTCCCCGGATCGATCTCCACCATGGCGATGTGGACGGAATTGCTGGCGAACAGTTGGGCGCGCACCCGCCGCTGAGCGTCCGGGAGGTCGGCCTGGGGGTTCACGTGGTAGTGCCTGGCCTCCAGGCCGGCCTCCATCCCCGGCGGAAGCATGAGCAGGTCGCGGTAAGCGATCCGCGCGATCTCCGACAGGGGCATGCTCTTGCCGTCTCCTCCGCTCTCGCGGGTCACGCCGGCCTCGCGGCTCTCACGAACCTCGCCCCCCCCGATGACCAGCCCTTCCCGCTCCGCTCCCAGCAGGTGCGCCGCCAGGTCCAGCAACTTCTGTCGGACCTTCCGGGCGGCGCCCACGATGGCGGCGGTGTTCGTCCCCGAGAACTTGTTCGAGTAATTCCCGGAGGCGTAGAGCCAGGGCGTCGTGTACGAATCGAACCAGGGCGCGACGTGGATCGAGTCCGGGTCAACTCCCAGCTCGTCGGCGACGATCTGGGCCACCGTCGTCTCATACCCCTGTCCGCTGCTCACGTCGCCCACGGCCACCCGGACGGAGCCGTCCGCCTCGATACGCACCAACGCCGCCTCGCCCATGCCGGATGCGAGTCGCCTGCCCGTGGTCAGAATGTATGAGGAAAGGTTCGAGCTGCTGGGCTCCACGGCGGCGGCGATCCCGATGCCCACATGTCGCCCCGCCGCCCTGGCCGCCTCCTGTTCCGCCCGCAGTCTCTTGTAATCCGCCTGATCCAGCGCCCGGCGAAGGGTTTCGGGGTAATCACCGCTGTCGAAGACCGTCCCGGAGGGAATGCGATAGGGAAAGGCCTCGGGGGGAATAAAGTTCCGAAAACGGATCTCGGCGGGGTCCAGGCCCAATCGCTTCGCGATCAAATCCATCATGCGCTCGACCGCGAAGCACATGAACGGTTTTCCGATCCCCCGGTTGGCGCCGGAGGGGCACTTGTTCGTCAGGACGGAATGCGCCTCGAAGCGCACGGCGGGAATCCGATAGCAGTTGGTCAAGGTCCCCATCTTGAGGAGGCAGTGGACGGTGGGGTTGGCCAGGTTGTGTCCCTCGTCCGCCCAGTCCCGGATCTTCAAGGCCGACACCTTGCCGTCGCGGTCGAACGCCGCCTCCACTTCCATCACCCCGTTGCAGGCGTGCATGAGGGCCATGAGGTTTTCCCGCCGGTCTTCGATCCACTTGACGGGTCGGCCGGATTTTTTCGCCAGAAGCGCGACCAGCAGGAGGTAGGGCGCGCGCCGTTTGTTGCCGAATCCGCCGCCGATGTCCGGCATGATCAGGCGGATGCGGGCCTGGGAAACCCCCAGGGCATCCGCCAGGAGGCCGGCGGTGAGGCCGGGGCGCTGGTCGTTGGACCAGATGGAGTAGCTGTCGCTGCCAGGGTCATAGCGGGCAATGCATCCGAAGGTCTCTAGGGGGGTCGATGCATACCGGTGGATGGAGAATCTTTTCTTCAGGGTCAGTTCCGCTTCTTCGAACGCCTGGTCCACATCCCCGTAGGTGAATGAATCGGACCAGATGACGTTCGTCCCCATCTCCTCGTAGAGAAGGGGCGAATCCGGTTTCGTCGCCTCCTCCGGGTCCACAGCCGGCTCCAAGGGCTCATACTCCACCCGGATCAATTCCGCCGCGTCCTCGGCCGCGTAGCGGTCCGCGGCGGCCACCGCCGCGACGGGTTCCCCCACGTATCGGACCCGGTCGATAGCCAGGCAACTGTATCCAAGTTTGACGGGAACGGGAATGAGGGAACGCATGGTGTGCTCCCTCACTTCCCGGCCGGTGAGAACAGCCTCGACCCCCGGAAGGTCTTCTGTTCGAGAGCTGTCAATGGATACGATGCGCGCGTGGGGATACGGGCTTCGGTGGATGGCCGCATGCAGCATCCCGGCGAAGGACAGGTCGTCCACGTAGTTTCCCTTCCCGGTGAGGAACTTGCGGTCCTCTTTGCGGAGGACCCGCCTTCCCATCCAGCCCTTGGCCTCGCCGCTCATGGCTTCGCCGCCTCCGATCCCGCCTGGGCCGGGACTCCTCTCTTGCCCATCTTCCGCGCGGCCTCCAGGACGGCCCGCACGATGTTGACGTAGCCCGTGCACATGCAGAGATTACCCGCCAGGGCCTCGCGGACCTGCGCCTCATCGGGTTCCCGGTTCCGGTCGAGAAGCTCGCAGGCCGTCATCAACATACCGGGCGTGCAAAACCCGCATTGCAAGGCGTGCCGCTCGTGGAAGGATTCCTGAAGAAGGTGCAGCTCCCCGTCTCGCGCCAGACCTTCAACGGTCGTGACCTCGCCACCCTCCGCCTGGACCGCGAACATCAGGCACGAGCGCGCGGTCGCCCCGTCCAGCAAAACCGTGCAGGCCCCGCACACCCCGTGTTCGCACCCCAGATGCGTCCCCGTCAGGCCGAGGTTCTCCCGCAGGAAGTCCGCCAGCGTCCGGTGAGGCTCTACCGTCGCCCGGACTTCAGAACCGTTCACCTTCAACCGGATCTCGTGCCGCTCGATCATTGCGCCCTCTGGCGCGCCGCCCGCAACGCCCTCTCCGTCAGCACGCCCGAGAGGTGCTTGCGGAACCCGCTCGACGCATGAACGTCGGAGGCGGGACGGACGGTCGACGCCGCTATCCGCGCGGCTTCCCGAAGACGGTTGGGATCAGGGGGTTTCCCGCGCAGAGCCTCCTCGCCTTCTTGCAGCCGGAGCGGGGCCGGTCCCACGCCTCCGACGACCAGCCGGGCGTCGGCGCACTTGCCTTCCTCATCGATAGCGATCCCCGCCGCGACGCAGACGACGGCGAAGTCCCCGTATCGCCGGCTCATCTCCAGGAACGCCCACCCCCACCCCGCAAGGGGCGCGGGCAAGGAGAACTCGGTCAGGACCTCGCCAGGCCCGAGCGCCGTCTCGAAATAATCCACGAAGAACTCATCGGCCGAAATGGCCCTCTTCCCGCCCGGTCCCTCGGCGTGCAACGTCGCCTCCAGGGCGACGGCCACGACGGGAAGCTCGGCCGAAGGGTCGGCGTGGCAGAGGCTTCCCCCGACCGTCCCCCGGTTCCGGATGGCCGGATGGCCAATCAGAGGGAGGGCGTCCGGAAGAAGGGAGAGATCCTTGGTTTGTGGATCGTCTTCCAATGCCCGCAGGCGGGTCATCGCTCCGATGCGCGGCCCCCCGTTCCGCTGGATGTAACTCAGGGAGGTCACCGGGTTCAGATCGACCAGGCAGGCCGGTCTCGCGAGCCGGAAGTTCAGGAGGGGAACCAGACTTTGCCCCCCCGCCAGGAGCCTCGCCTCCTCGCCGTGCTCCTTCAGGTGCTGGAGGGCCTCTTCGACGGTTTCGGCCCGGCGGTATGCGAACGGGGCGGGTTTCATGTCACAACCGGAACAGCACCTTGGGATTCGCCTCGAAGATCATCTCCCGGGCGACCGCCGAAAGCCCAAGCTTCTCAACCGTACTTACGGGATCGGGGTCTTCGATGGGGAATGGATAGTCTGTTCCCATCAGGACGCGCTCCGGTCCCACCAGTTGGATCATGTGTTTGATGTTCGCCGTGTGGTACAGGAGGGTGTCGTAATAAAACCACGACAGGTAGTGGACGGGCGCCTTCCTGAGTCCTTTCCCCATTTGCGCCGGGTACCTTTCGTACCCCCATTGGAGGCGGCCGATGACGTAAGGGAGGCAACCGCCCCCGTGAACCAGGATCACCCTCAGGGCCGGATGCCGGTCCGCAATTCCCCCGAAGACCAGACTCGCGGCGGCGAGGGTGGTCTCCAGCGGGTTCCCGATCAGGTTATGCAGGAGGTAGGTCTCCATGCGGTCTCGCCCCGCGACGTTGTAGGGATGGATTGCGACGGGCGCCCCCAAGGCTTCGGCCGTTTCCCAAAACGGAGCGAATTCGGCGTCGTCGAGGTTCCTGCCCTCGACGTTAGAGGCGATGCTGGCCCCTTTCAGCCCCAGCTTCCCCACGGCGTGCGAAAGCTCCTCGGCCGCATGTTTTCCCGATTGCAGGGGGACCGTCGCGAGACCCACCAGCCAGTCCTTCCCTTTCAGGTCCGCCGCCATGGTCTCGTTCTGAAGGCGGCACCAGGCGGCGCCCTGCTCGACGGGCAGGGAGTATCCCACCACGTCCAGCCAGGTGTAAACCACCTGCAGGTCCACCCGTTGGCGGGACAGGATGGAACGACGTTCTTCAAGTTCTGTCAACTTCGGCCTGAGAGGGCGGGTCAGCGGCCCTTCACCGAAACCCAGACGCGGATTTCCTCCCTCATCCTTCCCCACCCGGATGCCGAAACGCTCCGGGTGCTTCTCGACCTCGGCGATGGCGGAACGAGAAACGTAATGCCCATGCGTATCAACGATCGTCACGGTTCGTTTCCAGAAGGAAAGTTGCCTGCGGGATGTTGTATCTTGAAGTTCCGGCCGACTGACCCGGTATGATACCGGTTTTTGAGAATTTTGACACGCCTTTCGGTGCCGAAACCATTTTTCCTGCTCCGCCGTTCTATGATAGACGACTCTTGTCCCCCCGCGGGGGACGCCCTTTGGGCACTGCGTGCCAGCTAAGCTGCGGTTGGGCGTCCCTCCCTTCTAGACTGCATCTTTAGCGCACACCTTCCGAGGGGTGATTGACCAGGCACGCAAGTGCGGAAACCTGACGCCGCGCGTCCGCCCGCTTGGGCGTGAAGCTTCTCCTTGCCGCTCAGTTCTTCTCCGGTCTGACCCCGCTGGGGTCCGCTTCGGCAGATGGGGGACCCCGAGGGCGGGAGGCTTGCCGAATTCTCCGCCCGCCCGTATATAATGAGCTTCTCAGGTCTGAGGGTTGATGGCGGAATCCCGTTTTTATCTCTCACGACTTTGCAGAGGCCGCAATTGAGCCCCAATGCAGCGGACGATTACCGGTACCGGCTCGGCGTGGATATCGGCGGGACCTTCACCGACGTGGTCCTCCTGGACCTGGAGGAGCGTAAGACGTATGTGGGGAAGGTCCTGACCACCCCGGAATCCCCCGCAGAGGCAGTGATCGAAGGGCTCCGCAAGGTCCTGGCCGAGCACGGCGTCCCCCCGGGAGCCATCGACCATCCCATCCACGGGACGACCCTCGTCACCAACGCCCTCATCGAGCGGAAGGGGGCTGTGACCGCCCTCATCACAACGAAGGGTTTCCGAGACGCCGTGGAGATCGGCACGGAAAAGCGCTACGACCTCTTCGACATCTTCATGGAGAAGCCCGAACCGCTGGCGCCCCGAGCCTTGCGGCTGGAGGTGACCGAGCGCCTCGACCCGGAAGGGAACGTCCTCATCCCCCTGGACGAGGGCGGCGCCCTGGAGGTCATCGAAACGCTCAAAAAACAGGGCGTCAGGACCGTAGCCATATCGCTCCTTCACTCCTTCATGAACCCCTCCCACGAGCGGCGCCTGGAGGAGCTCATCCGGGAGAGGGACGCCGGGTTCGTCACCTCTCTGTCCTCGGAAGTGACGCCGGAGATCCGGGAATATCAGCGGAGCTCGACGACCCTGGCCAACGCCTGCGTCCGCCCCATCGTGAGGGCGTACCTGGATCTGCTGTGCCGGCGGATTCGCGAGGAGGGGGTCCAAAAAGACCTGTACATCATGCTCTCAAACGGCGGCATCGCGACGCCCGAGACCGCCGAGGTCTTCCCCGTCCGCCTCATCGAGTCCGGCCCGGCGGCCGGGGCCATGGCGGCCGCTTACTACGGCAAGCAACTGAACCTCAACCGGCTCATCTCCTTCGACATGGGGGGCACGACGGCCAAGACGTGCTTCGTCGAGGAGGGAAGGCCTTCCACGGTGACCGAGTTCGAGGTGGCCCGCGTCTATCAGTTCAAGAAAGGCAGCGGGCTTCCCGTCAAGGTGCCCGTCATCGACATGATCGAAATCGGCGCAGGGGGCGGGAGCATCGCCCACGTGGACGAGCTGGGCCTGCTGAAGGTCGGACCCGAGAGCGCGGGCGCTAACCCCGGCCCCGCCTGCTACGGACGAGGAGGCGCAGAGCCGACCGTGACCGACGCCGACCTGCTCCTGGGCTACCTGAATCCGGACTTCTTCCTGGGCGGAGAGATGGACCTGGAACTCGGGGCGGCTAACTCCGCGGTGGACCGTCTGGCCCAGACCCTTGGCCTGGAAAGGCTTCAGACGGCCTGGGGCATCCACGAGGTGGTCAACGAGAACATGGCCAACGCCGCGCGGATCCACGGAATCGAAAAGGGCAAAGACGTCCAGCAGTACGCCCTGATGGCCTTCGGCGGAGCAGGACCCATCCACGCCGCGCACGTGGCGGAAAAGCTGCGCATCGATACGATCATCAGCCCTCCGGGGGCGGGGACGCTCTCGGCGCTCGGGATGCTCACGGCCCCCATTTCCTTCGATTTCGTCCGGACGAAGATCATGAAGCTCGACTCCCTGGACCTCGGTCTGTTGAACGCGATTTTCCGGGAGATGGAAGCCGAGGGTCGCGCCTTGCTGGAACGATCGGGCGTCGCCGGAGACCAGATGACGTTTTTGCGCTCCGCCGACATGCGGTACGAAGGCCAGGGATACGAAATCCAGGTTCCCGTCCCGGCCGGGGGGCTTTCCTCCGGGAGCCTTCAGGAAATCCGTAAGAACTTCGAACGAACGTACAAGGCCATCTACCAGCGGCTGGGACCGAACGTCCCGGTGGAGACTCTCAACTGGCGGCTGGTGGCTTCCGGCGGGACGCCCGAGCTGGACCTCCGGCCCACCAACGGAGCGGCAGCCCAGTCCGAGAGTGTGAAAAAAGGCGCGCGCCCCGTTTACTTCCCCGCCTGGGAAGAAAAGAGGGAATGCGACATCTACGACCGGCTCCGCTTCGCGCCGGGCATGAGCATCCGGGGGCCGGCAATCGTCGAGGAATCGGAATCCACCGTGGTCCTCTCGCCCGGGTGGGACGCGCAGGTGGACGAGTTTTATAACGTCGTGCTCCGGAGGAAATCATGAGGGGCGTCACGACCGAGATCGATCCCATCCGCCTGGAGGTCATCTGGAACCGCCTGATTTCCATCGTGGATGAACAGGCCGCGGCCCTGGTGAACGCGTCCTTCACAACGGTGGTCCGGGAGGCCGGAGATCTCTCGGCTGGCATGTTCGATACCAAGGGCCGCATGTTGGCTCAGGCCGCCACCGGGACGCCCGGCCACATCAACTCCATGGCCACGGCGGCCAAGCATTTCCTGAAGCATTATCCCCTGGACACTTACCGGCCGGGGGACCACATCATCACCAACGATCCCTGGATGGTCTCGGGTCACGTGAACGACGTGACCATCTTCACTCCCGTCTTCTATCGCGGAAGGCTGACCACCTTCTTCGCTTCCACGTGCCACACCTGCGACTTCGGCGGCCGCCCCCTGGGGGCGGAGGCCAGGGACCGATATGAAGAAGGACTCTTCATTCCCGTCATGAAGTTCGTCGATGCCGGAGAGCCCAACCGCCAGCTGGAATCCATGATCCGCGCCAACGTCCGGATGCCGGACGAGGTCATCGGCGACATCTATGCGCAAGTGGCGGCCAACGAGGTGGGGGGCGCCAAGCTCGTCCAGTTCATGGAGGAGGCCGGGATCGACTCGATAGACCCTATCGGGGAGATCATCCTGGACCGATCCGAGACCGCCATGCGCCGCGCCATCCGCGAAATCCCCGAAGGCGTCTACCCGGGAGAAGTCATGGCCGACGGCTTCGACGAACCCATCCGCCTGGCCGTGGCCCTGACGGCCAAAGACGGCGGAATTCACTGCGACTTCCAGGGGACCTCGCCCCAGAGCGCCTGGGGGATCAACGTCGTTCTGAACTACACCTACGCCTACTGCGCCTATACCGTGAAGTGCGCCGTCGGCTCACAGATCCCAAACAACGAAGGGAGCTTCCTGCCCATCACCATGTCCGTCCCGGAAGGGTGCATCCTCAACCCAAGGCATCCCGCCCCTGTCGGCGCTCGGCACATCCTGGGACACTTCGTGGCGGCGGTCATCTTCGACGCGCTGTCCAAGGCCATCCCGGACAGGGTCCTGGCTGAAGGCTCCACCGGACTCTGGCTCACGCAGCTTGCCGGCACGGACCTGAAGGGCAAGACTTTCAGCTACATCTTTTTCTCTTCGGGGGGGACCGGGGCGCGGCCCACCTCCGACGGCCTCTCCGCTACGGCCTTCCCCAGCGGGGTCCAGGGGACGCCCGTGGAGATCATGGAAAACGTTCTCCCCATTCTCTTCACGCGCAAGGAGCTGCGGCGGGATTCCGGCGGGCCGGGCAAATTCCGGGGCGGATTGGGGCAGAGCATCGGGCTCAAGCCCAGGACGACGACGCCCATCCACCACTCGCCCATGTACGACCGGTTCCATCACCCGGCCAAGGGCGCGGCCGGCGGCATGGACGGCGAGGCGGGAAGCCTGGCCCTGTCAACGGGAGAGTCTCTGCACTCCAAGAAGAAATACGAGCTTCATCCCGACGGGGAAGTCACGCTGAATTTGCCGGGCGGGGGGGGCTTCTATTCCCCCACGGAGCGGGACCCGGAGCTTGTGCGCCAGGACGTGGTGAACGAATACATCAGCCGCGAGGCGGCCGAGCGTCACTACGGCGTCGTCCTCAACGATGACTTGACGATCAATTGGCATCCAACTCGAAAAAGACGAGGATAGCGATGACCAGGGGCCAGGATCGGTGGTCCTCATCCCTTCCCCTTTATTCTGATGGGTCGCCTCCGCGGCTCGTTTTCTCAATAATTTCAGCGCACCAACTCTTGATTAACCGTCCCGGAGAACGTATATTAAAGGTCCAAAGATGAGTTGAGCTCAAGACTGAGGAGTGTCGATTATGGGTGGCAAGGGAACGGGGCAGTCCGGTTAAAGGAAGGTCCCCATATCCGCTCCGAGCTTATTTTAGACGAGCGTGGAGCTTGATCTCACCGACCCGGTCCTGAATCTCCGTTGCTCTCCAAGAGTATCTTCTGTATCCGGTGGGTGAATCTATTTCCCCGAGTGGTCTTCTATTTTCAACACTTGTCTGGCCTATATAGTCTACAGTTACCAGTTCACCAAGCAGTGGGTTCAATAAGATATCGAAAGTCATTTCACGAATCACCCCGTCACTCTCCAAACTGACCCAAAATTCCTCTGTCTTCCCACTGCGCACGAATTCAACTAGCTCCGCCGGCAGCTTGTAAGACCAACTTATTTCCCGACTTTCCCCCGGGGGAATCGGGGGAATGAACAGAATAAGACCCAGCTTCTCCTGTCGTGTGCTCTTTATTGGCAAAAAGGAAGCGTTCGACTCTCGCCCAAATTGAAAGTCCATATCTAGAATCCCTATTTTCTCGTTATTGATCGGCCATATTCCCTCACCCAAAAAATTCAGTGGTCTCGCATCCAGGTTTTTTAGCTTTGCCTTTGTGAAGTATCTCTGTGTACCGTCCTTTTCTACCGTGCAAATAACCTTATAATAATCATATTCCTTTTTCTTGCTCCCTCTTAAATTTGCGTAGAGGTTTTGCCCTGCTCTTCCTATTTCCTCCAACAACAAATCACTATGTTCTTCCTGAAAAGAAATCCCGCCTCTGGGAATTCGCGTTATCCAAACAAGATCTGCTTCTCTTACTGCATCTTTGCCTCGGAAATAGAGATTTTCACGCTCAACTTTCCCAATATCGAAATCTGTTGACGAAATCTCTGCGGGTATCTCAACGTGGATGGTCTTAAAGTACTCTGGTTTACCTCTTTGTTCTTTATCATGAGAGAGCCACATTGTCTCTACAAGGGCCACAACATATGCGAAGAGAGAGCGGATCGGGGGATTCGATTGTCCTTGTTGCCGAAGCCTTATCCCAACTGTTGGATGGTCGCTGTTCTCAAATAGCCAGAACGGGTAGTTACTCACGATCCCGCCGTCAACGTAATAAGAGTCGTCAGCAAAGGAAGGGACGAAGAAAAAAGGAAGGGACATGGATCTAATTACGGCGTCGGCCAAGTCCGGCGTTGAGGAAGCACCCGGTCTATAAACAGAATATTGGCGTGCCCGGACATTCGTAGCGACAATGGCAAGATCGGAGACTTTTGCAGCTTGAAAGACATCGTCAAATGTAGATACTTCATATTTGGCTAATAAATTTCGGATCCAATCTCTAAAACGGGCAGTTTCATGTAAGCCGAATTTGAAGTAAAGGTTCTTCAGTTGTGTAAGTCTGCTTTTTGTCGTAAGGAATTCACTGAACCCTCTATAAAGTTCATCCTTTAAGTCGCTCATGGGGACGCCGGCGGCAAATAATGTTGCAACGATTGCGCCTGCAGATGTGCCGCCGATACCGGCAATCTCGAACCGTTCGTCGTGCGAGAGAGCTTCCAAAGCGCCCACGAGAGCAATGCCCTTAATTCCCCCACCCTCCAGAACAACATTGATTTTGCTCTTGGGCATGTTTTGTCCTCCACGCAGGGTATTGCCGCAGGCGTCCGTGGATTTTCGGAGCCACATGGGCCGAACAAAGAAACGCCGCTGCTCGTTCCTAGATGCTAGCATAAAGTGAATGATCCAACAATTTCCGAGGAATGAGAGAGAAAAATAACCCTTTTACCTTTTCGGACTTCGGCGTTTGGTCACAAAATCGTTCAGGTGAGGGGATTCCTGCGGCCATGGGACATACTGGTTCCCAGCGGTCTCCTTCAAAGGAGGCACTTGCCTAATGCCTTCGGTAAGAGCCTAGCGAAGAGATAAGACCTCACGGTAGATACCGGCCGAGGTCGATGGTCTCCTCCCCCGGAACGCGGACCTCCTCGGGATAGCCCGGCTTGCGCGTGGCGTCGATCCCCGTCTTCGTCACAATGTGCGAGCCCCCAGGCGGGTCGTAAGACGCCGTATCCAGGGGTGAGCCTTTGGCGTGCGTGGCCATGAAGATGTCCCGGTCGGCCCGGACGCGCGTCGCGATGGCGTGCATCACCTCGCTGTCCTTTGTGATGTCCACGTCTTCATCCACGACCACGGCGAACTTCAAAAACGGGTCCGCCACGAAGGCCGCCATCGCCGCCTGCTTCGCCTCCCCTTCAATCATCTTCTCGATGGCCACGTAGCAAACAAACCGGCACCTCCCCGAAGGGGGCATGTGAACGGCTCGAACCGTCGGGCAGGCAATCCTCACAGTCTTCAGAATAAAGCTGGAGCGCGTCACGCCCGCCAACAGGAGGTGGTCCGGGTGCGCAGGGAAGGCGTCTTCATAGAGCGGGGCTTTGCGCATCGTCATACACTTGACCTCAAGGACGGGGCTCATCCTTTTTGGGCCGTACGTCCCCGGGTACTCGCCGAAGGGGGCTTCTTCCTCCCGGACGTGCGGCAGGATCTCACCTTCCAGGACGATCTCGGCATAGGCCGGGACCTCCAGCGGGAGGGTCTCGCAGGGAACCATCTCCACGGGCTCCTGAAGAATCCCCCCGGCGACGTGAAATTCGTCCACGTCATAAGGGGTGAAGCTCATGCAGCCCAGGAAAAAGCCAGGATGGTGTCCGAGAACGATGGCGATGGGCATGGGGAGATCGCGGTCTTCGTAATACCGGCAGATGCCATAGGCGTGAGAGGTCGCAGAGATGAAAACGCTGAGGCGATCTCGGCCTTTCAACATCAAGCGGTAGATGCCCACGTTGTTGACGTCCGTTTCGGGGTCCCGCGTGACGCCCAGACCGGCTGTGATGTAAGGGCCCGCATCTTTTTCGTGGTACGTGCAAATCGGAAGCACCCCCAGGTCCACGTCCCCCCCCTTCAGGACGACCTCTCTGACGGGGCCGGTTTCGACCTTCCTCGGAGCGATTGGGTGGCTCTCGCGCTCACCGTATTCCTGGAGGAACTCTCTAAATCCACCGTCCCGGAGGCCCAGCGCCAGTTGAAGGCGTCGAACAGTCCCATGGACATTGGAGACCAGCGGGATGTCCGATCCCTTTACGTTCTCGAAAATGACCACCGAGTCCTTGCCCGCCTTCTCCAGGCGGCTCAGGATCCCCGAGACGCCGAAAAGGGGATCGACCTCTTCCCGGATGCGGATGACCTCTTCCGGGTGCCGCTCTTCCAAGAACTCGATGAACTGTCGAAGGTCCTTAGGCATTTACACCTCGAGAGAGAGATTGCAGGGGGCGCTTTTTGGGCACTGGCGCGAGGGAGATTTGAGAGGAAACTTCTTTGCGGGGGGCGCTTTTTGTA
>JBHIBA010000037.1:0-23081 GCA_046758845.1 Nitrospinota bacterium | reverse complement strand
CATGTCATTCTGGGTGCGGGTCATTGGCCCGCAAACTCCCGATGAGGGACTCAAACAGCAACCGGCCGTCCTCGCTCCCGAGGGCCGCCTCGCAGGCCCGTTCCGGATGAGGCATCATCCCCATGACGTTCCGGTCTTCGTTGCAAACGCCCGCGATGTTGGAGAGAGAACCATTGGGATTGGCCTCCTCCGTCACGCTTCCGTCCGGGCCGGCGTAGCGGAAGACGATCCGTCCCTCCCCTTCCAACCGACGCAGGGCCTCAGGGTCCGCAAAATAGTTCCCTTCCATGTGGGCGATGGGAATCTTGAGCGCGCGCCCTTTCAGGTTTCGCGTATAGGGCGTCTTCCCCGACTCGACGCGGACGTAGACGTCTCGGCAGTGGAACCGAAGAGAGCGGTTACGCAGCATGGCTCCCGGCAGAAGGCCGGCCTCCAGAAGGATTTGAAACCCGTTGCAGATGCCGAGGACGAGCCCGCCACCTCTGGCGAAGTCTCCCACCGCATCCATCACAGGGGAGTACCGGGCGAGGGCGCCGGTCCGTAGATAGTCGCCGTAGGAAAAGCCCCCGGGCAGGATGACGCAGTCCAGGCCCTTGAGGTCCCCCTCCTTGTGCCAGAGAAAGCGGACCTCCTGATTCAGGACGTGCTTGAGGGCGTGATAACAGTCGTGATCGCAGTTGGAGCCGGGGAACGTTACGACGCCGAATTTCACGACCAGGCCAATCTTCTTGAGGGAAGGGGCGCGGCCTACTGACCTTCCGAAAAATCGAAGCGGAAATCCTCGATGACAGGGTTCGACAAGACCTTCCGGCACATCTCCTGAAGCCGCTCTCGGAGTTTTTCGCTCGAAGCTTTTTCCCCCGACGGCTCTTCCAACTCCACCTCGATGTACTTGCCCACGCGGACCCCTTTCACCTCATCAAACCCCAGGGAAGCGAGGACCCCCTTGACCGCCAGGCCCTGCGGTTCCAGGACGCCCTCTTTGTACGTCACGTAAACCTGGGCCTTGACCATCAGCCCCTCCTTTTCGGTTCGGCCAAGGCAACGTTCTGAACGCGGCTCAGGACCTCCCGGTAGGCCTCTTCCACCCCGCCGAGGTCCCTGCGGAAACGGTCCTTGTCCAGCTTCTCGCGCGTTTTGCTGTCCCAAAGGCGGCATCCGTCCGGGGTGATCTCGTCGGCCAGGAGGATCTCCCCGTCCCGGCTTCGGCCGAACTCCACCTTGAAGTCCACCAGGAGGATGTCCTGGGCGAGGAAAAATTCCCGCAGGAGCTCGTTGATGCGAGCGGTGGTTCGCCGGATCTGCCGCAACGTCTCCTCATCGCACAGCCCGAACACCAGGACGTGGTCTTCGTTGAGGATGGGATCGCCCAGGTCGTCGCGCTTGTAATACCACTCGATGACGGGGGTGGGCAGGTCTTTTCCCTCCTCCAGTCCCATCCGCTTGGACAGGCTGCCTGCGAGGATGTTCCGGGCGACCATCTCCAGCGGAATCATCGTGAGCCGCCGCACGAGCATTTCCCGGTCGCTGAGCTTCTCGATGAAGTGAGTCTTCACGCCGCGCGATTCCAGGTACTGGAAGACGAAGGTCGAGATGGCGTTGTTCATGACGCCTTTTTCGGTGATGAGGCCCCGCTTCGCCGCGTTGAACGCCGTAGCCTCGTCCTTGAAGTACAGGATGAGCCGGTCCGGGTCATCCGTGGCGTAGAGGATTTTCGCCTTTCCCTCATACAACTTCTCGAGCCTTTTCACCGCGCCGTCATCCCGTTTCAGACCTTTGAGCGAATACCCGCTCAAAGATGAGGTTTACGTGGGCCACATGGGCTTTCATGTCGAAGCATCGTTTCAGGGCTCTGTCATCCAACCGCCCCTGCACCTCAGGGTCCGCGGCGAGAACCGCATGGAAATCCTCTCCCGCCATCGCCCGGAAGGCGCACCGCTGGACGACCTCGTAGGCCTTCTGGCGGGGCAACCCCGTGCGGATCAGCTCCAGCAACACCCGCTCGGAGTGAATCAAACCCCGGCTCATGGCGAGATTGCGCTCCATGGCATCGGCGTTCACCTCCAGCGCGTCCAGCAACCCCGTCAACTTCACCAGCATGTAATCCACCAGAACGGCCGAGTCCGGCAAAATGATCCGCTCCACCGAGGAATGGCTGATGTCCCGCTCATGCCAGAGGGGAACGTCCTGGAGGGCGGCCGCGACGTTGGCGCCCACCACCCGGGACAGCCCCGCCAGTTGTTCCGAGACCACCGGATTGCGCTTGTGGGGCATGGCCGAAGAGCCTTTCTGCCCCTTTCCGAAGCCTTCGGCGACCTCCCCCACCTCCGAGCGGGAAAGGTTCCGGATCTCCGTGGCGACGTTGGCCACCGACGCCGCCGCCAGCGCCAGGGCGGAGAGATACTCGGCGTGCCGGTCGCGGTGGATGATCTGCGAGGAGGCGGGAGCCGGCCGCAGCCCCAGCCGCTCGCAGACGTAGGCCTCCACCCTCGGCGAGACGTGCGCGTAGGTTCCCACCGCTCCCGAGACCATCCCGACCCGCATTCCTTCCATCGCCCGCTCCACCCGCTCTTCGTTTCTGGCGAATTCCGCGTACCAAAGGGCCAGCTTGAGGCCCAGGGTGGTCGGCTCCGCGTGCATCCCGTGCGTTCGGCCGATCATCACACGGTCCTTCAACTCCCAGGCGCGCCGGTGAAGTACATCCTTGAGCGCCGCCAGGTCCCGGAGGATCAGCCTCGCCGCCCCCACCATCTGCAAGGAGAGGCAGGTGTCCAACACGTCGCTCGAAGTCATGCCCAGGTGCAGGTAACGGGCCGGCTCGCCCGCCTGCTCCTCGACGTGGGTCAGGAAGGCGACGACGTCGTGGCGGGTGGATTTCTCGATCTCGCCCACGCGGACCGGGTCCGGGACGACGCTCTTGCGAACCTTCTCCGCCGTTCCGGCCGGGACGAGGCCGAGTTCTTCCATCGCCTCGCAGGCCAGGCACTCGATCTCCAGCCAATGGCCCAGCTTGGTTTCGTCCGACCAGATGGCGGCCATTTCAGGCCGGGTGTAACGAGGAATCATTAAAACTCGCGGTGGGTTGAGTGATGCATCACCTCACCTCTTGAAAAGGCGAAGTACCTTAGGGCTCATTCTGCCTGCCACTTCAAACTTTGTTGAATGGCCCCCTAGGCTTTCGTCAGCCGCCCGGCGAGCCAGTTCCGGTTTATTATTGACCTCACTCAAATGCGCGAGGATCACCGCTCGAAGGCCTTTGTGCACGACTCTGCGCAGGAGCGTTCCCGCCTCCTCGTTGGCCAGGTGGCCGATTGGGCTCGCGATCCGGGCCTTCACGTAAGCGGGATAGGGGCCAGACGCCAGCATCTCCGCGTCGTGGTTGAACTCAAGGACCAGCGCGTGGAGGCCACGGAGTGCGGAGACGACCTCCGGCGTCGCCGCCCCCATGTCCGTTGCGATCCCGATCCGGACTCCTTCCGCCTCGAGGATGAAACCGACCGGCTCTTCCGCGTCGTGGGGTGTCGGAAACGCCTGGACGGTCCAGGGGCCGGCCTGGAAGGACCCATTGGCCCGAAACGTCTCGACCCTGGAACCCCCTTTCAGTTCCGCCAGTCGTCCGGAAAGGGCTCGAAGCGTGCCCTTCGACATGAAGGCCGACACGGGGTACCGCCCCATCAATCCCGGAAGGCCCTTGACGTGGTCGTCGTGCTCGTGGCTCACGAGAAGCGTCCTCACGTTTCCCATGGACAAGCCGACGGACGAAAGCCGCCGCTCGATCTGCCGGCGGGAGATCCCCGCGTCCACCAGGACGGCCTCTCCCCCGGTCTCGGCGTAGATCGCGTTTCCACGGCTGCCACTCGCCAGAACCGCGATACGAATTTTCAGCCTCCTTCTCAGCATCGATGAGACCGGCCACGGTTCACTGAGACTTCAGGCCGCGACTCACCCTTCCATGATTCTGTTACCTTCTTTTCCGACGCTGCAACACCGCCTGTCGCCGCCGAACAAGATTAACGACATCCACTTCGGGGTGTAGCGCGGGGGCTTTAGCCCGCGCCTGTCAGTTCATCTATCGTCTCTGCCTCATGGGCAGGGGCTAAGGGTCACCGACCCGCGCCCCCGCGCTACACCGCTATCGCATGTGAGATCAAGATATCGACGACTACCTTACGAGTTCCCACCCCCCGACTGCGTCACGAGAGCCGATCCCGGACCATGGCGTAAAGAAGCGGGAAGAGGATCTCGTGGTGCCCGGTGATCTGATACCCCCGGCCGTCCGGTTGGGTGGGACGCTGAACGACGTTCACCGCCGGCCGGTAATGCTGGATCATATCCAGATTGGCCGTCACGATCTTCTGCGGCTTTCCCTCCAGGTTCCGGGCGACATTCACGGCCTTCAAAAAGACCTCGGGCAGGATGACGGCGGAGCCCAGGTTGATGTACACCCCTCCGTCGTCCAGACCCTTCACCGCCTCGGACAGCACCTGGAAATCGCGGAAGGCGGCGCGGCCCAAGGCGGCGACCCTGTCGCTTTGCTGAGCGGCCGGGTGCATGTGGACGATGTCGGACCCGACGGCCACGTGAAGCGTCGCCGGAACCTCCCGCTCGTACGCTGCGGCCAGGACGCTCAGGCGCCGATACGGGAACTCCCCTTCCGAGATCAGCCGGCCCACCGCCTGGCCCAACCCGTAGCCTTCCCGTTCGGCCAGCGCCACAGCCTCCCAATAGGCCCGCCCGGTATCCTCGGCCATTCCGAAGGACCCTTCCGGGAGTCCCTCGGCCACCTCCTCCGACGTCTGCCCCTGTAAGGCCATCTCGACGTCGTGAATGGCGACCGCTCCCCCCGCCGCCAGGACGTGAAGGAACCCCCGTTCCATGAGGTCGATGATGAGCCGGCTCAGCCCCACCTTGATGGGGTGGGCCCCCATCCCGAGGATCACGGCCCGCCTCCTGGAAACCGCTGAAGCCCACGCATCGGCCAACTCCTTGATGTCCCTCCCCTTCAAAATGGAGGGGATGAGGTTCTCCACTCTCTGTTCGGGACCGCCGGGGTCGGCAGGCCGGTACGCATCGGGGTCTGCCAGTAGGTCCTTGTCCACCTTGCTCTGCCGGGTCGCGAGCGGGTACATCTTCGCCCCCGAAAGGTCCAGCGCCTTGTGTGGTCCTTTTCCTGTCACCGAGACTCAGCGCCCCCCTGACGGATGGCATTCACGAGGGAGGAGGTGGAGAACCCGGACAGCAGCGGAATCAACTCGACGCGGCCCCCGTAGCCTTCCACCACGTCCCGCCCCACGACCTGGTCCAGCCTGTAGTCTCCCCCCTTCACGAGGACATCGGGCCGCACCGCCCGGATGAGGCGAAGGGGCGTAGGTTCGGAAAAAATGGTCACATAATCCACGAACCGAAGGGCGGCGATGATCTCGGACCGCTGCTCCTGCCCGATGAGGGGGCGGCCCGCCCCCTTGATTCTTCGGACGCAGGCATCGTCGTTCAGACCCACGACGAGCAAATCCCCCAACGCCCGTGCCCGCTGCAACAAGTAGAGGTGTCCGGTGTGCAGAAGGTCGAAACAACCGTTCGCGAACACCACCCGTTCGCCCCGGCCCTTGGCCTCGGCCACCCGATTCTTGAGCGCCTCGCGGGAGAGGATCTTGACACCGGACTGGGAAAGCTCTCCGTTCACCACGCGCACGAGGGCCCCAAGTTCCACGGCCGCCGTCCCGACCGTCCCCAGAACCATGCCCGCCGCTGCGTTGGCCCAACGCGCCGCCTCCGCCAAGGGCGTCCCGCCGAAAACGGCCATTCCCATGACGGCGGCCACGGTGTCCCCCGCCCCCGTTACGTCATACACCTCGTGGGCCTGGGCGACGGGAATGTGGGTCTTGCGGATCTTTCCTTGACGGATCTCAAACAGGTCCATTCCCTCAGCGCCCCGCGTGACAAGAAGCGCCTTGAGGCCGATTTGCCGGATCAGCCGCCGCGCCCGCTCCTCCAGGCCGCTCCCCCGGAAGGATCGGCCGTCTATCTCCCGGGTCGCCTCCATCACCTCCTTTTCGTTGGGCGTCAGGATGTCGGCCCCCCGGTATTGCGCGAAATCCCGTCCTTTGGGGTCCACGAGGACGAGCGGGCGAGGCCTGCCGGGCCGCTTCTTCTCTCCACCCGGCAGCGCGCCGAAGACCGCGCTTAACACCGCCCGGCTCATCACCCCTTTGGCGTAGTCGGAACAGATGACCCCCGAGGCGCCCCGGACGAAACGCCTCACGGCCGCCGCGAGACGCTGCTCGTCGTCTCGCCCGAGGGGGAGGACCTTCTCCCGGTCGATACGGAGCATGTGCTGGCCGCGCGCGATGACCCTCATTTTCCGCGTGGTGGGCCTGTCCGCCAGCGTCAGGACGCCCGACGCGTCCACGCCCCTGGCGCGAAGGCTCTGAAGGAGCCGCCTGCCCTCGGCGTCCTGGCCGACGACGCCGGCCAGCCGGACGGAACATCCCAGGGAGGCGAGATTGAGGGCGACGTTGGCCGCTCCTCCGGGGGCGTCCGCCTCTCGTTCCCAGCGCAAGACCTGAACCGGCGCTTCCGGCGAAACCCGTTCCACGTCCCCCCAGACGTAGTGGTCCAGGATGAGGTCCCCCACGACGAGCACCGGACCCAGCCGGCGGGGGTCGATCGGCGGCAGGGATGCCTCGGCCTGACCGGCTCTCGGCCGCTTGGCGGTCCCGCGCCCCTTAAATCTGCTAACGGGTTTCATCCAAATCGGCAAATTTCCCACCTGAGACTCGGGTTTCACAGGCTCGTTCAGCTTCAACATTTCAAACCATATCGATCACACGATGGCGGGCATGATCTTTTCCTGGAAAGTCCGAATGAGCGATTTCGATTCCCTGGTCGTCGAGAGGAGGAACACCTGGTTCACACCGGCCCTGACGAACGGATCGAGCTTCTCAACGACCTCTCCCGGGGTCCCGGCCAGGGAGAAGTGGTCGATCCATTCTTCGGGGACTAAGTCGGCATGTTTCGCGTCGATGCGCATGTGCTCCTGGTAGTTGTAAGCCTTCTTGAAGCGCCGGGCCTCCTCCGCCGTGAAGCCGGTCTTCTCCAAGGGGACCGCCGCGATGGGCCGCCGGGCAACGTAGGTCCGGACGTTTCGCCGGGCCTGTTCCCTGTCCTCGGAGACATCGCAACCGATCTGGACCACGATGTCGACGGATTTGGGGTCGCGTCCGGCCCCTTCGGCGGCCTGGTGGACAGTCTCAACGACGTACCTCAGGACCTTGTAGGTGGCGCCGACCGACGCGATGACGCCATCGCAAAGCCTCGCCCCCAATGCAAGCATCTTCGGGCCGTTGGCGGCCAGGTAGATGGGGACCTTTCGGGGTTCAAAATGTGAGAGGGCTGGGACCCTACGGCCTCCATACGCTCCGTCCTTTCCATCCAGGAGGCAGCGCATGCACGTGATGGCGTCCTCCAGGACTTTCGTGGAGGCGGGTTTCAGACCCAGGTGGAGGAAGGCCGTGTCGCCCGCTCCGATGCCCAGGATGGCTCGCCCGTCGCAGATCTCATCCAGCGTGCCGAGGGCCCGAGCCGTCACGGCGGGATGCCGGGTGATGGGGTTGGTCACGGCGGTTCCCAGCTTGATGGTCGAAGTTTCCACGGCGCAAAGGGTCAGGGTCACGTAGGGATCTCGAAAGATTCCCTGCGTGTCGGCCTTCCAGCCGTGAGAAAACCCGGCCTCCTCGGCCGCTTTGACGGCTTCCACCACTTCCAGCGTGGACCGCCGCTCCTCATGGGGAAAAATTCCAATTCCAAAGCTTAGCCCATCTTTCATTCCTCGGGTCCCTTCATGAAAGCTTTGGCAGGAATTGACCGATGACCCGCACTAAAAACGACGTGTCAGCGATTACGCGCTCCTGCTAAGAAGTTGCTTACCTCGGGCCGACTCACTTCTTCCTTCCCGAAGACCCGCCTGTGCCCTTTCTGAGGCGACGCCCCTGGAGGCGACGTTCCACCTCCTCGCAGAGGACGTGGAGGAGAAATCCATGGATTTCCTGGATCAGGGCGACCTGTGAGGCGGGGACGATGAGGGCCGAATCGGCGATCCGCCTCGCCCGGCCTCCATCGCCGCCCAGAAAGGCCGCCGCATGCGCCCCGCGTCTCCTGGCTGCGCGGAGGGCGCGAATCACGTTTTCCGACTCGCCGCTGGTGCTCAGTCCGATGACCACATCCCCCGGGCGCCCGATGGCCTGGACCTGGCGCTCGAATACCCGATCAAACCCATAATCGTTGCCCACGGCCGTCAGGATGGAGGTGTCAGCAGTGAGGGCGATGGCCGGCAGGGGATTGCGCTTGGTGAGGAACCGGCCCACCCATTCGGCGGCGGCGTGTTGGGCGGCGGCGGCGCTGCCCCCGTTTCCGAAGAGGAGGACCTTTCCCCCCCCGGCCATGGCGTTCGCCACGGCGCCCGCCAGACGGTCCAACTGCCGACCCAAATCGCTCTCGATCAGCGCCTTGAAAAGGGTCTCCCTCCGCGACAGGGCGCGGCGCCAAAACTCCGGTCCAGGGCGCGCGGTGTCGGCCATTTCAGTCCCCTTGCTCACCGTCACCGCGCGGCAACGACGGATGGCTTTGGCTTCCGTCCGGGCGCCCGCCGGTTCTTCCTCAAACCGTCAGATCTCTCCATGGTCCGCAAAGCTGTAGTGAGCGCTTTCGCCGACGATGAGGTGATCGAGGACCCGGATGCCGAGGAGTTCCCCCGTCTCCCGGAGGCGCCGGGTCAAACGACGGTCCGCCTCGCTGGGCGCGGGGTCTCCGCTGGGATGGTTGTGGACGAAAATGACGGAGGCCGCCGATTCCTTCAGCGCGGGGGCAAAGGCCTCGCGCGGATGCACGACGCTCTCGTTCAATGACCCCTGGGAAACCGTCTCCACCTTCAGGAGCTGATTTTTTGTGTTCAGAAGGGCCACCTGGAACAGTTCCTTTTGGCGGACCCGCAGCCGGGGGGCGAAATAGGCGGCCGCGTCCTCGGACGAGCTGAACACGTATTCCTTAGCCCGCTCGGCGAGGAAACGCCGGCCCAACTCCAGTGCGGCCTTGAGCTGTGCGACCTTGGCGGGACCCATCCCCCGGACCGTACAGAGTTCATTCAGCCCCGCGTTCTCGATCCCCCGAAGTCCTCCAAAGCGGTAAAGAAGAGACCGCGCCAGGTCCAGGGCGCTTCCGCCGCCTTCCCCGGCCCCGCCCCCCGTGCGCAGGATGATGGCCAGAAGCTCCGCTTCGCCCAGTTCCCCCGCGCCCCGGGCCAGGAGCCGCTCCCGGGGACGCTCCGTCTCGGGCCATTGGCGAATGGAAGTGGGGTAGGTCTTGGAAGGGTCGGGCGGGCACATCCGTCCTTTTCCTCGTATTCCCCTTCGTCGAAAAAAGCTCAGGAAGAGGATTGCTTCCCCTGAAAATATTTCAGCGTGTCCCTGAGCCCCTCCCTCAGGGCCACGGTGGGGGTCCATCCCAGAACGTCCTGCGCCCGGGTGATGTCCGGCTGGCGAACCTTGGGGTCGTCGACGGGAAGAGGATCGTGGACGATGGAACTCCGACTTCCGGTCACCTCCAGAATGATTCGGGCCAGCTCGTTGATAGTGATCTCGTCGGGATTGCCCAAGTTCATCGGCTCGGCGCAGTCCGAACGCGAAAGGCGAACGATCCCCTCAGTCATGTCCGAAATATAGCAGAAACTGCGCGTCTGGTTCCCGTCCCCGAAGACCGTGAGCGGCTCACCGTGAAGGGCCTGTGTGAGGAAGGTGGGAACCGCCCGTCGGTCCCGCAGGCGCATCCGCGGTCCGTAGGTGTTGAAGATCCGAGCGATTCGGGTCTTCAGCGAGTGAAACCGGTGGTAAGCCATCGCCAGGGCTTCCGCATAGCGTTTGGCCTCATCGTACACCCCCCGCGGACCGATGGGGTTCACATTTCCCCAGTAATCCTCCTTCTGGGGATGGACGAGGGGGTCGCCGTACACCTCCGACGTAGAAGCCAGGACGAGCGTCGCCCCCTTCTCCTTGGCGAGTCCCAGGGCGTTCAGCGTCCCGAGGGCGCCCACCTTGAGGGTCTGGATGGGATACTCCATGTAATCCACCGGGCTCGCCGGGGAGGCGAAGTGAAACACGTAATCCAAGGGGCCCGGGACGGCGAGGAAGTGGGTGACGTCGTATTGGATGAGATGGAAGCGGCCGCTACAGAGTTGGGAGACGTTCCCGTCGCTTCCCGTCAGGAAGTTGTCCATGCAGATCACCTCGTGGCCTTCGGCCAGGAGGCGCTCGCACAGATGCGAGCCCAGAAAGCCGGCCCCCCCCGTCACCAGGCTCCTTGGAACCCCCATCAGGGCATTCCCATCCCGTGGTATTCGAACCCGATTTTCTTCGTCCGCTCGGCGTCGTAAATGTTGCGTCCGTCGAAGATGACGGGGTTGGCCATCAACTGCTTCAACCGGCCGAGGTTCAGCTGGCGGAACTCCCGCCACTCGGTCACGATGACCAGGGCATCGGCTCCCTTGGCCGCCGCATAGGCGCTCGGGCAGAAGTCCACTCCGTTCAGGGTTCTCTTGGCGTTCTCCATCGCCACCGGGTCGTAGGCCCGGACCTTCGCGCCCTCCTTGAGCAGCGCCTGGATGACGTCGATTGACCTGGCGTCCCGCATGTCATCGGTGTTGGCCTTGAAGGCCAGCCCCAAAACGCCCATGACCTTGCCCCGAAGGTCCCCCATGTTCCGGCGAATGATGTTCAACAGGTGCGGGGCCCGCTCGCGGTTGATCTCCAACACCTCTTTCAGGAGCTTGAAGTCATAGCCCAGAGCCCCCGACTTCTGGATAAAGGACTCTAAGTCTTTGGGAAAACAGGAGCCTCCGAAGCCGAGCCCGGAGTGAAGAAAATCCATCCCAATACGCTTGTCGTATCCCACCCCTTTGGCCACGTCGTCCACGTTGGCTCCCGACAGCTCGCAAACGTTGGCCACGGCGTTGATGAAGGAGATCTTCATGGCCAGGAAGGCGTTGCCGGCGTACTTGATGATCTCTGCGCTGGGGACGTCGGTGATGAGCATGGGCCGCTGGAGGGGCGAGTAGAGTTCAAGCAGCTTCATGGCGACGCGCTTGTTGGGCGCGCCGATGACGATCCGGTCCGGCGCCAGCGTGTCCTGGATGGCCGAACCTTCACGAAGGAACTCGGGATTGGAAACAACGTCGAATTTGACGTCCTTGCGCTTGTGGCGCTCGATGATGTCCGCGACGAAGGCGCCGGTCCCCACGGGGACGGTGCTCTTGTTGACGATCACTTTGTAGCCGTCGATGGAGCGTGCGACGGCCTTGGCCGCGCTCTCCACAAAGGACAGGTCGGTCTCCCCGTTGTCCTTCGGGGGCGTGCCGACGCAGATGAAGATCACCTCTGAGCCCCGAACCAGATGGTCCAGGTCCGTGGTGAAGGAAAGGCGGCCGCCCTCCACGTTGCGGTGCACCATCTCCTCCAGGCCGGTCTCATAAATGGGGACCTCGCCCCGGGTCAACTTCTCGATCTTCTCCTCGTCGATATCGGCACAGATGACGTCATTGCCGAGGTCCGAGAAAACCGCGCCGGTCACCAGCCCTACGTAGCCGACTCCGATGACTCCGATTTCCATTCAGTTCTCCAGAAAGCCCCCTTCAGTTTCGGCCCTCGATGACGGCCCCTCTTCGGGCAAGATAATCCAGAAGGGCCTCGGGCCAGGGCCGCATGTCGCGCCCCGTCCACCTCTGATAGGCCGTTCCGTCCAAGACGGAATAAGCCGGACGCGGGGCCCGGCGGCCGAGACCCCGCGCGGGGATCGGCTCCACCAGGTCCGGGTCCTGTCCGGCGGCCGCCAGGATCTGCCGGGCGAATTCATACCAGGAACACTCGCCGCCGCCGGAGACGTGAACGACTCCCCGGGCCTCGGTCCGAAGCAAGGCCTTCAAGGCGTCCGCCAGGTCCACCGAGTTGGTCGGCGAGCCCCGCTGATCGTTCACCACGCGCAGGGGTTCCCCCAGCGCCCCCTTCTCCAGGATCGCGTCGACGAAGTTCCGGCCCCCCCGGCCATAGACCCAGGAGGTCCGCACGATCAGGGAATCCGCCGGGCCTTCCCGCCGGACAGCCACCTCCCCTTCCCACTTGGTGCGCCCGTACACCCCGAGAGGGCAAACGGGATCGTCCTCGCGGTAAGGCCGGTCGGATTTTCCGTCGAACACGTAATCGGTGCTCAGATAGATGAGCCGGCAGTTCAGCTCCTTACACGTCCGGCCCATGTGGGCTGTCCCGACCGCGTTGACTTCACGGGCCAGGTCAGGCGTTTCTTCGCAGGCATCCACCTGGGTGTAGGCGGCGGCGTGGATAACGGCGTCCGGACGGATCTCACTCAGTCCTTCCCGGACGTCCTCGGGGCGCGTAACATCCAGGTCAGCGTGGGTGAGGCCGACGGCCTCCATCGGTTCCGGCCCCTTCGGCAGGATTTCCCTCAGGGCTGTCCCGAGGATCCCCCCGGCGCCGGTCACCGCCACACGCGGGGGTTTGTGATCAGCGGTTGGCATACATCTTCTCGTAATATTCCCGGTACTCTCCTTCCTTGATCCGCCGCCACCACTGGGTATGGGTCTCGTACCAGCGGACGGTCCCGGACACTCCGCTTTTCAGCGCCCGCCGGGGGGACCACCCCGTCGCCGCCTTCAGCTTTTCCGCCGACACCGCGTGGCGCCGGACGTGGCCGGGCCGGTCCCGGACCCTGTGGATCAGGTCTTTCGGCCTGTTCAGACAGTTGAGAACGGCTTCGGCCATTTGAAGAACGGTCCTCTCCTCGCCGGTTCCGATATTGAAGACCTCGCCCTCCACACCCTCGGCATCGATCAGGGCCAGAAGCGCCAGGACGTGATCCTCCACATGGATCCAGTCGCGGGTGTTCAGGCCATCCCCGTAGACGGGAAGGGGCTTGTCCTCCAGGGCGTTGGTGATGAACAAAGGGAGCATCTTTTCCGGGTACTGGTTCGGGCCGTAGTTGTTGGAGCAGCGCGTGATCACAACCGGAGTCCCGTGGGTGGCCCAGTAGGAATAGGCCAGCCGGTCGCCGCCGGCCTTGCTGGCGGCGTACGGGCTCTTGGGCATCAACGCATCCCGCTCGGTGGAAGGCCCGCCCGCGGCCTCGCCGTAGACTTCATCGGTGGAGATCTGGATCAACCGCCTGACGCCCGAGTCCTTCATGGCTTCCAGGAGGACATAGACACCGATGACATCGGTCCGCAGAAAATCGGCGGCGTCTCCGATGGAGCGATCCACATGGGTCTCGGCGGCGAAGTTCACGATCAGATCGGAGCGCCGTACCAGGGGCGCGACGGCGTCGGCGTCGGCGATGTCCCCGCGGTGGAACTCGTAACGGGGATGGTCCTCCACTTCCGCGAGGTTCTCCGGCACGCCGGCATAGGTGATCTTGTCCAGGTTGATTATGCGGACGTCCTGGCGATCCGCCAGGGCCCGACGCACGAAGCGGCTTCCGATGAAGCCGAGACCGCCCGTGACCAGCCAGGTCTCCACCTTCAGCCGTCCTTCCTGGCCCAGTCGTACGGAACGGGACCGCCGTGGGGGAGAGCGCGGTACTCGTCGGGGGCCTCGTAGCGATAGACCTCTGTGGGGATGTTGAGGATGACCGCCGGGTCAGGGTCGACGGCCTTGAATCCGTGATAGACCAGAGGAGGAATTTGGACGAGCAAAGGATTCAGCTCCCCCATGAAGAATTCGTTGATGAACCCGCGGGTGGGAGAGGACTCCCGGGGATCATACAGGACCACCTTGGCCATCCCTCGCAGGCAAACGAAATGGTCGGTCTGGACCTTGTGATAATGCCAGGCCTTGACGACGCCCGGATAAGCGGCCGTCACGTACGCCTGGCCGAACTTCGTGAACAGCTCCTCGTCGGAGCGGAGCATTTCCATGAGCCAACCCCGCTCATCGGCGATGCGCTTCAAGACCTTCACGCACACCCCGTCGATTCGCTCGGACGTGACGCGCCCGTCCAGTCCGGTTCGATCCGTCACTGGATGTACACCTGGCAGAAGTCGCCCACCATGAACCGGCAGGCGGTGGGTTTGGCGTTCGCGCGCTCGATCACCGTGTTCCGGCCGATCAGGCTGTCGGAGATCCGCTGCTGGATGTCGGTGATCGCGCTTCCCTCCAGGACGATGCTGTGCTCGATCTCGCTCCGGGTGATCCGCACCCCATCGGCGATGGCGGTGAAGGGACCGACGTAGGAATCCTGAATTTCGGCCCCTTTGCCGATCACGGCGGGTCCGCGGATGGTGCTGCGCACAACGCGGCTGCCCTCCTCGAGGGTCACCCGAAACTCGATCCGCGACTCCTCGTCCACCTGGCCCAGCCGCCGCTCATCCAGGGTATCCAGGACCAGCCGGTTGGCCTCCAGCAGGTCCTCCAGCTTGCCGGTGTCCTTCCACCAGCCGCGGACCACGTGGGAGTGGACCACCCGGCCGTCGTCGATGAGCCGCTGGATGGCGTCCGTGATCTCCAGCTCCCCGCGGGCCGAGTACTCGATGGAGCGGGCCGCGTCGAAAATGTGCCGGTCGAACATATAGACCCCGACCAGCGCCAGGTCGCTCTTGGGTCGGGCGGGTTTTTCCTCCAGCCGGACGACGCGGCCCCCCTCGAGGTCCGCCACCCCGAATTGGTTCGGGTTGGCAACGGCGCAAAGCAGCACCATGGCGTTCGGCGCCTGCTCCTGGAACTGTTGGACGAGGTCCCGGATGCCCCCCATGATCAGGTTGTCGCCCAGATACATGACGAACGGCGAGCCCGCCAGGTAGGGCTGCGCGGTGAGAACGGCGTGCGCCAGCCCCAGAGGCTGCTCCTGGGGGATGAGGGTTATCTCCGCATCCCAGCGCGATCCGTCCCCCACAGCCTCTTCAATCGCAGACCGCGTGTCGCCGACAATGATTCCGATCTCACGGATCCCCGCCTCTCGGATGGCTTCGATTCCGTAGAACAGGACAGGCTTATTGGCAACGGGGACAAGCTGCTTGGCGTTGGTGTAGGTGATCGGACGGAGCCGCGTTCCCCGGCCCCCGCTCAAAATGAGTCCCTTCACCGAGTCATTCCCCCTGTCCGGAACGGGATCCCCGAGGGGGCGCGGACAGAACTCTTCCCAATCAAAGGCCTCTTATGTAGGGATATCGTCAGACGTTTCGCTGGACTGCATTCCTTCGGCCGCACCGACCCCCGCAAAACGCACCGCCGAGGTCTCCTCCTCCCGGGCAGGCGCCGACACGATACTTCGGCTTTCCCGTTCAAGTCAAGACGGCTTGAGGCCGGGGCGAGTCCTTTTCTCACTCATTCGCCACCGCCCGGCCGAACTTGAAAACCGGCGCGTCATCATCGCCGATCAGGCCGACCAGGTTGAAACCGAACTGGAACAAGGTCTCATCCTCCCGCTCCAGGAACTCCAGGGTGAACCCCCAACAGCATCCCCGGTAGCGGAAGCGGATGTTCTTCTCCAAGAGTTCGGAATCTTCGCCGGTCCACCGGGCCCCGCCCTCCAGGAAAAAGATTTTCAAGAAACGGACGCCGGCGGAGAAGTTGTGGTTCAGCTCGTCCTCCTCTCCGTCCTTCCGATCGACGAACCGGACCTCATCGCGCAGAAACCATTCCCGCCCCTGCCGCAGGTCCAGGCTGAACCCATAAGAGGAGATCTCTTTATCATAGATGTTGTATGCGGTATCGATGCCGATCCGCCAAAGGCGAAAGGGTTTCGACTCGACGCGCAAAGTCACCTCGCTCAGGGGTCTGTCTTCACCCTCCGTGAGTTTCCGGATGTCCAGGGCGTTTGAGATCGAAACGCTCAAGACCTCCCGGCTCTCGAAGACGTCTCGCCCCGTGCGGATTTTGGCCGGAAATCTGTTCTGCCAGGTGTAGGACAGGGTGTGCTGGCGTTCGATGGAGTCGAGGGAGTCGAACTCCACGATCTTTCTGCGGTCCTCCACATCGATGTCCGGGCGGAAGAAATAACCGATGTTCAATTGGGTCAGGTGCTTGATGGCGGGGAAGTTCTCGAATCCCAGGGAAAAGGTGCGGAACAACCGGGGGCCCTCGGCGTTGATTCCCGCTGACCAAAGCTCGCGGGAAAACCCCCCGGTTCTTCGGCTTGGGTCCATCGGCTCTCGGCCCCGGCTGTAATACGTGAGGCGGCCCTCGACAAACGGAGTCAGCGTGAACCACTGCAAGCTCGTGAGCGGCAGTGACAACCTGGGGGCCGCATCGAGCCGCCAGATTTCGTCCAGTCGAGCATCTCTCTGTGCGTTGAACCGGACAACCGACGTGCTGACGGCAGGGCTGATCGGGATGGCTCCCAGCTCTCGGGTGCTGGGGCTCAAGCTGAAGGTGACATCCGGGGCGCGTTGGAAGTAGTCCTTCCGGGTCTCTTCGGCCGAATCCACGAACTGCGCGCGGGCCTGGAAAGAGGAATTGGGCCAGTTCTTGCTGACGTCCACGATGGATTCGACGTCGCGCCGCGTGCGGATGTCCAGGTCTTCTTCCACGCTGGTGTCGAAGTCCAGGTTGTTAACCTGCTCGAATCGGTAGAACCCCCTGAACTTCTCGCCGAATTCCTGGCGGTGTTCCCCCCGCAAGCGGAAAAACGTCTCCTCCGTCAGGTCATCATCCAGGTACTTGAAATCCGCCGACCCGTCGGTCGTCAAGCTGAGCCGGTAGCGGAGTCCCGCTTTCGAGATAAACCCCCGCTTCTGCCGATACTCCACCCCGAACGTGGCGTCGGCGTATCGGGAAAACGCCCAGAAGAACTCCTGGTCGTACTTGAATCCGTCCCGGTCGCTGACGCCCAGGGTGGGCACCAGAAATCCGGTGGAACGCTTGGTCTTCACCGGCGCCACGAAATAGGGAAGGAAACCCACCGGGAAGCCCGCCACCCAGAACATCGGCTGGCGGATATAGGCCCATTCCTCCAACGTGACGTCCATGGAACGGGAACGAATTTGCCATTCCGGAATCGGGTCGGTGCACGTGCTGATGGCTCCCTGCTGAATGCGGTAGGAATTTTCATCCTGACGCTCGACCCGCTCTCCGGAAATCCTGTACTGCCGCCCCAGCTCGCCCTGGACGCCGTACAGGACGGCCTGTTGGCGTCGGATGTTGAACTCGATCCGGTCACAGACGAGGCGGTTCCCTTTGTCCTGGAAGACCACATTGCCTTCGGCCACCCCTTCGCCCGTCTCCACGTTAATCTGGACGCGGTCCGCCTGAAGAAGGTTGCCCATGTATTGCACGTCCACGAACCCCTGCCCGATGATGAGTTGGCGCTCTGCGTCCTCGGACAGGGAATCGGCCCGGATCCGGGTCTCTTCACCGGGCAGGAGAATCTGCGGAGGGACTCCCCGGGGCGCGGGAGTCCCTTGGGCTGTCCGGGGCATAAGGGGCGCCAGAGGAATCAGGGGGGACGATGGGAGGGTTTGTTGTTCCAGGCGCGAAGCGGGAGGACCGTCACTACTAGAAGGGGCCTGGGCCCATGCCGGCGCCGCCGCCCAGACCCAGGCCAATAGTATCCCTGCGCCCGTCCAGTAGATTTTTCTCACGACGAACAGGCCCGCTCGGAATTCCTGCCCTCTGGGTCACAGAACGAAGAACCGTCCCTTCGGGGCCGGTTCAACCCCTATAAGCTTTGAACTTTCAGGTAGATAGTAGGGGAAAACGAAGGGATTGTAAAGGAGTCGGCGCTCGCCTTACAGATTTGGAGGGGGGCCGGTCCGTTCAGCCTCCTCTTGGTGACGCCACCGACGAGTCAGGTGGAAGAGCCCCTCCGCCGGTCCCGACAGGGCATAGATCGTCAATCCGAAGAACAGAGAGACGTGGGGGAACGTGGCCACCACCACCAGCACCAGAACCGCACCCACCAGCAAGTCGAAGGGTCTGCGGCCTTTCCATCCGGCGTTCTTAAAGTCCCGGTAAGGGACGTTGCTCACCATCAAAAAGGCCAGGACATAGGCCAGGATGGACACCGCCAGCGCCGGGGGGGCTTCGAAGAGGTTGAATTCCTCCACCAGCATGACGGCGGACGCCACCAGCCCGGCGGCCGCAGGGATGGGAAATCCGGTGAAGCGTCCCTTGTCGGCCGACTCCACCTGGACGTTGAACCGCGCCAGCCGCAACGCCCCGCAAATGACGAACAGAAACACCCCGACCCATCCGATCCTCCCGTAAGGACGAAGCGCCCAGGTGTAGAGCAGAGCGGCCGGTGCGACGCCGAAGGCCATCAGGTCCGCCAGCGAGTCGTATTCCATCCCAAAGCGCGTGCTGCTGCTCGTCAGACGGGCAATCCGCCCGTCCAGCCCGTCGAGGATCATGGCGATGAGGACGGCCGCCCCCGCCCGGTAGTGAAATCCATTGACCGCCGCCAGAAAGGCATAAATCCCCGCCACCATCGCCGCCGTCGTGAACAGGCTCGGCACCAACAGAACACCCCGGCGCACCTGCTCCGGCCTGCGGCGCATCCGATACCGTCTACGGCCCATGCGCTTCCTCCCAGCGGGCGACGATGTCCACTCCCCCCCGGACCCGATTGCCCTCGGAGACAAAGACGCGGGCCTCCGCCGGAAGCAACAGGTCCACCCGCGAGCCGAACTTGATGAGTCCCAGCCGCTCGCCGGCCTGAAGCTCGTCCCCGGCTCGCGTCCAACAAACGATCCGACGGGCGATCGCGCCCGCGATCTGCCGGACGACCACCTGGCCCATTGTCTGTCCAGAGACCGCCTCTGGGAGGATGCGGATGATGTTCTGTTCGTTCCGGCTCGAGGCCTCGTTGCGGAAAGCCGCCAGGAATTTCCCTCCTTGATACTCGGTTGCGAGCACGCGCCCTTTCACCGGGGACCGGTTGATGTGGACATCGAAGACGGAAAGGAAGATGCTAACGCGAGTGCCGCCGTGTTCTTCCCGCAGGACCTGGACGACCTTCCCATCCGCCGGCGCCAGAACCGCCTTCGGCTCCGGCGGCGGCATCCGTTCCGGGTCCCGGAAAAAAAAGGCGACCAACCCCGTCAGCAGGCCCAGCGGCCACGCCGCCACCCAGCCGGCCAAAGCGGCCCCCAGGGTGAGGGTCGCCCCGACGGCCACGTAGGGAACGGCGTCCCGCGCCACGGGCAGACGCCTTCGAAAAACCCACCGCGGGCGATCCCTGTTCTTGAAACCTTCCCTCATGGCGAGAGCGTCACCATCCCCCGGGAGAGCGCCACTTTCCCGGTGCGGGCAATTTCCTGGATGCCGAACGGACGAAGGATCCCCAAAATCGCCCGGATCTTCCCTTCGTCGCCGGTCACCTCGACGGTGTACGTCTTGGGAGAGACGTCCACGACCTTGGCCCGGAAAATATCGGAGATCCGAAGGACTTCGGCCCGGGTGGAGGGACCGGCGTTCACTTTGATGAGGACCATCTCCCGGTCCACGAAGGAGGTGCCCGTCAGATCGACGACCTTGATGATGTCGATGAGGCGGTGGAGCTGTTTGATGATCTGCTCGATGATGAAGGAGTCCCCGGTGGTGACGATGGTGATCCGGGAAACGCCCGGGTCATGGGTTTCACCGACGGAAAGACTTTCGATGTTGTACCCCCGGGCGCTGAACAGTCCGGCCACCCGCGCCAGCACGCCGAACCGGTTCTCCACCAGGATCGCGATGGTGTGCCTTTTTGCCTCCGTGCTCATCCCCTCAGCTAATGGTCTCCCGCCCCTCTTCCACGATGCTCTCGAAAGGAAGGGCGATCATCCCCGTGCGGGCCAGTTGTTTGATGCCGAACCGCTCCATGATTCGGATGGCGTTGTTGATCTGGCGCTCATTGCCGGTGAACTCGATGGTGATGACCTTGGAGGAAAGGTCGACCACCCGGGCCCCCAGGGCCTCACAGAGCAGAAGGATGTCCCGCCGGTTCTCGTGGCTGGAATACACCGTGATGAGGACGAGCTCTCGGGTGACCGCCCCGGCGTAGCTGAGGGGCTCGACCTCCAAGACGTCAATCAACTTGCGGATTTGCTTGGTGACCTGATCGAGTCGATGCTCGTCCCCCTGGGCCACCAGGTGGATGCGCGTGATGGTGGGGTCCTCGGTAGGGCCGGCGGCGATGCTCTCGATGTTGAAGGCCCGCCGCGTGAACAGGCCCGCCACGTGAGAGAGGACGCCCGGATGGTTGCGGACCTTGATGGAAAGCATCCGCCTCATCCGGCGTAATTCTCCTCGATCATCTCCATCAAACCGGCCCCCGAGGGAACCATCGGCAGGACGTTCTCCTCCTGCTTGATGAAGACGTCCAACACCACGGGCCCGTCATGGGCCAGGGCCTCTTCCAGCACCGGCCGGACCTGGTCCACCTCCTTGATCTGCATCCCCCGGACCCCGAACCCTTCGGCCACCTTGGCGAAGTCCGGATTCCGGGTGTAGTAGCTCTCCGAATAGCGCTTCTCGAAGAAGAACTCCTGCCACTGGCGGACCATCCCCAGGTACTGGTTGTTCAGGATGATGGTCTTCACGGGCAGCGAGTACTGGTCGATGGTTGCCAGCTCCTGGATGTTGATCTGGAAGCTGCCGTCTCCGTCGATGTTGATGACCAGCTTATCGGGATGAGCCATCTGCGCGCCGATGGCCGCGGGAAGGCCGTAGCCCATGGCCCCGAGCCCGCCGGAGGTCAGCCACGTCCTGGGCCTGTCGAAGGGATAGAACTGGGCCGCCCACATCTGGTGCTGGCCGACGCCGGTCGTCATGATGATGTCGGAGCCCGCCACCTCGTGGAGCTGCTCGAGGAAGTACTGGGGCTTGATGGTCCCGTCCCAATTGTACTTGAGGGGGTATCGGCGATCCACCTCGGCCAGCTCCTCCCTCCATGCGGAGTAATTCCCGGGCTCCACCTCCCGGACGAGAACCTCGAGGGCCTTGCTCACATCGGCATGCAAGGAGATGTGGGGCCGGACGCGTTTTCCGATTTCGGCCGCATCGATCTCCACGTGGCAGATGGTCGCCTTGGAAGCGAACTTGCGCACGTCGCCCGTCACCCGGTCGTCGAAACGAACGCCGAGCGCGATGCAGCAGTCGCACTCCGACAGGGCGTAATTCACGGTGTGGCTTCCGTGCATCCCCGGCATCCCCAGGCAGAGGGGGTCCTTCAGGGGATAAATCCCCAACCCGAGCAAGGTGGTGGTGATGGGCATTTGCGTCTTCTGGACGAACTGGCGAAGGAGATCCGAACACCCGGACAGGACGATGCCGTGACCGGCGTAGATGATGGGCCTGCGGGCGCTGTGGATGACCTCGCACATCCGGGCGATGCCTTCCGGGTCGACCTCGAACGGGGGTTCGTACTGCACCATCATGGTTTCGTGCTTTTCATTGGGATCATAGTCGGCCACACCCACCTGCATGTCCTTGGGCAGGTCGATCAGGACGGGCCCCGGCCGGCCGGTTCGGGCGATCTGGAAGGCCTCGCGGACGACACTGGGCAGCTGGGCGACATCCTTGACCAGGTAGTTGTACTTCGTGCACGGGATGCTCATCCCGTAAACGTCGGCCTCCTGGAAGGCGTCACTGCCGATCATGTTGGTGGCAACCTGTCCGGTCAGGGCCACGATGGGCACCGAATCCATCAGAGAATTCATGAGGCCCGTCAACAGGTTGGTCGCCCCCGGCCCCGAGGTCGCCATGCAAACGCCCACCTTGCCCGTCGCCCGGGCGTATCCGTCGGCCGCCATGGCCGCCCCCTGCTCGTGCCGAATCAGGATGTGACGGATGCCGCTTCCGTATAGGGCGTCGTAGAAAGGCATGATGGTGCCCCCCGGCATCCCGAATGTGACCTCCACACCCTGGGCCTTGAGCTCCTCAATGACGATTTCCGATCCGGTCTTCCGCACCGTCGGAGTCCTCCCGGTTGCCGGTCGGTCGCGTCAGCCCGCCCCTACCTTCTTGCGGCGCTTGCTCCCCCCGGGTTTTTTGAGACCTTCGCCGGAAACGATCATCTCCCGTATGGCGCCTCCGGCCGGCACCATGGGGAAAACGTTTTCCTCTCTACTCACGTGACAGTCGATCACCATCGGCCCGGGGGCTTCCAGCGCCTCCTTCAAATCCGCCTCCAGACGCTCGGGCCGGTCGATGACCACCCCCTTGGCCCCGTACGCCTCGGCCAACTTGACGAAGTCCGGATTCACCCTCAGGTCGGTGAACAGATAACGGCGGTCCCAGAACAGGTCCTGCCACTGGCGGACCATCCCCAAGAAGAAATTGTTGATGATCAGGACCTTCACCGGCAGGTCGTATTGCACGGTGGTGGCCAGCTCATAGGCGCTCATCTGGAAGCCGCCATCGCCCATCAGGGCCACGACCCGGGCGTGCGGCTTGGCCACCTGCGCGCCCATCGCCGCCGGGAATCCGAACCCCATGGTCCCCAGCCCCCCGGAGGAGATGAAGGTCCGGGGCTTCTTGACGGCATAGTACTGGGCCGCCCACATCTGATGCTGCCCTACGTCGGTGGTGACGATGGTGTCCTCGTCGCAAAGTTCGACAAGCGCGCGGATGGCCTGTTGCGGCTTGATCTCCCCCTCCACCTGCTCGTAGGAGAGCGGGTTTTCCTCTTTCCACAGCCGGATCTGGTCCAGCCAGCGCTTGTATCGTTTCTTGGGAGCCACCTTGTTGAGCTCGCGCAGGATGTTCCGGGCGTCCCCCACCACCGGGATGTCCACCTGGACGTTTTTGCTGATGGAGGTCGGGTCGATGTCGATGTGGACGATCTCGGCGTGTGGGGCGAAGCCGTCGAGCCGCCCCGTCACCCGGTCGTCGAAGCGGGCCCCCACCGCAATCAACAGGTCGCAGGCCGCCACGGCGTAGTTGGCGTATGCGGTCCCGTGCATGCCCAGCATGCCCAGGAACAAGGGATGGTCGCCGGGGAGCGCCCCCAGGCCCATCAGCGTGAGGGCCACCGGGATCTGCGTCTTCTCCGCCAGCTTGCGAAGCTCCTCCGACGCGCCGGAAATGATGACCCCCCCGCCCGCGTAAATC
>JBHIBA010000036.1:0-23231 GCA_046758845.1 Nitrospinota bacterium | reverse complement strand
CTCGGCGACGTCCTGATGAACGTCCCGGTGAAGACCTACGAGGCGGTCTCCCAGTTCTGGAAGTGGTCGCCGAAGGAATATCTCGCCCGCGGCCCGTACAAACGATAATCTCCTAGCCGCTGTGCCCCGGTCGACCCATCCAGCGTCGGCCGGGGCGGGGGAGATTCTCTGCCGTCGGATGACGTTGAGGATGAGTCCGCGCGCCATCCCAGTCGCCAAAGGGTGGGATTGATGAACTGGATACTTCAGGCGCTCAACGGCATCTCGATGGGAGCGCTCCTGTTCCTCCTGGCCAGCGGTTTCACGCTGACGTTCGGCCTCGCCCGGTTCATCAACCTGGCGCACGGCGCCTTCTATCTGTTCGGCGGCTACATTGGGCTGACTGTCCTGCGGGCCACTGGGAACTTCTGGCTTGCCCTCCTGACCGGCGGCGCCGGTATCATTGTGGTCAGCCACTTCAGCGAGCGTTTCCTTTTCCGGCGGGTCCGCGACAACATACTCGCCCAGGTGCTTCTCACCGTGGGAATCGCTTATGTGCTCGCCGACATCGCGCTGGTCACCTGGGGGGGAAACCCGCTCCGCGTCCCGCCCCCGATGTTCGCGCGCGGGCCGATAGACCTGCCAGGAGGTATTGTTTACCCGCGGTACCGGTTCTTCCTCATTGTATTCGGGGCCATCGTCGCCGTGGTCCTTTGGCTTCTTTATTCAAAGACACAACTCGGGGCCATCGTGCGCGCGGGCGTTGACGACCGGGAGATGGTTGACGCCGTCGGGATCAACGTCGACCGCCTCTTTGGCCTGGTTTTCGCGCTGGCGGCCTTCCTGGCCGGATTGAGCGGTGTAGCCGGGGGGGCCTTCCTGACGCTCTACCCCGGCGCGGAGTGGGACATCCTCGTGCTGGCGCTGGTCGTGGTCATCGTCGGCGGCCTGGGGAGCCTGGAGGGCGCGATGGTTGGGAGCCTCATTGTCGGGCTGGTGGACGCCTACGGCCGGTGGCTGCTCCCGGAGTTCTCGTACTTCATGGTGTTCGGTCCGATGGCGCTGTTGTTGCTCTTCCGGCCCATCGGCCTGTTTGGCCGCGAGGCCTAGGAATGGGAACTGCCGGCCGGCTGGCATGGGTGGGCGCGGCTGTGGTGGCGGTTCTCGCCCCCCTGTTCCTGGACGTCTTCTGGACGAGCCTGCTCATCCAGATCCTCGTCTTCGGTCTGCTCGCCCTGTCCGTGGACCTCTTGCTGGGACACACGGGGCTCTTTCCTCTTGGCCATGCGGCCATCTTCGCCGTGGCGGCCTACACGACGGCCATTCTGGAGGCCCGACATGCGTTCCCCACCCTCTTGGCGGCGCCGGCGGGTGTGGTGGCTGCGGTCATCCTGGCCGCGGTATTCGGCTTGGGGGTCCGGACGGGCGGGGTTTACTTCATCCTGGTGACGCTGGCGATGGGCTACATTGTCTGGGGGGTCTCATTGCGCTGGGCGTCCTTCACCGGCGGTGACAACGGTGTGGGTAACGTGCCCCTGCCGGCGTTGGGCTCCCTGTCTATCACGGGCCTGTCCTCGTACTACTACGTGGTCCTCATCGTGGTGGCAGTGTGCGCGATGGGCTATCACCTGCTGGTCCGCTCGCCTTTTGGACTCGCCCTGCGGGGCATCCGGGAGAGCGAGAGCCGGATGCGTGCCCTGGGCTACAATGTAGTGGCCCACAAGTTTGCCGCTTTCTTGCTCTCCGGCTTGTTCGCCGGCGTGGCCGGTGTTCTCTACGTTTATTGGAACCGGTTCGTCTCTCCGGCCACGGCCCATTTCCTCGTCTCGGCCGAGGCGGCCTT
This sequence comes from Nitrospinota bacterium, assembly GCA_046758845.1. Taxonomy (GTDB): domain Bacteria; phylum UBA8248; class UBA8248; order JACPRG01; genus JBHIBA01. The sequence goes on along the minus strand of JBHIBA010000036.1, from coordinate 21,409 downwards.
GATGGTCATTCTCGGCGGCGCGGGCACCATCCTGGGGCCGTTCATCGGCTCGGCGATCATCCTGGGCATCCGCAATTACGTGAGCGCCTACCTGGTGCAATGGATGACCGTGATGGGCCTGGTGTTCATCGTCACGGTGCTCTGGGCGCCCCATGGACTCTTGGGCTTGCTCCGGCGCTTCCGGGCCCGCTCCCGAACAGCCCGCCCTGAGCGGGGGCTCGGCGTGGCGGCGGCGCGGGACTAGGCTGCGATGGACCGGAACGCTGTGGAAGTGGTGGACCTCACCAAGGCCTTCGGGGGGCTTTGCGCGGTGGACGGGGTATCGATGAGGGTGCCGGCCGGCCAACGCCGCGCCCTCATTGGCCCCAACGGCGCGGGCAAGACCACCCTGTTCAACTGCGTCACCGGCAGCATGGCCCCGAGCGCGGGGCGGGTCTTCCTGTTCGGAAACGACGTCACGTCCCTGGCGGAGCATCACCGCACAGCCATCGGGATGGGTCGCACCTATCAGATCACGAACGTCTTCCACGAGCTCACCGTGATGGAGAACGTCCTGCTCGCCGTACAGGGAACGAACCGGCAGAAGTGGGTGCTGCATCGTCCGGTGGAGGCCTTCCGGGAGAACTGGGCGCGCGCCGATGAGGAGCTGGCCCGCGTCGGACTCGCCCACCGGGCGTCCGACTCCGTTCGCCACCTTTCGTATGGCGAGCGCAGGCAACTGGAGATTGCACTGGCGCTGGCCAGCCGGCCCCGTGTGCTCCTGCTCGACGAGCCGGCCTCCGGGCTTTCTCCTGGCGAACGCCATCGGATCGCCGAAATTATCGCTCAGCTGCCCCCCGAGATCACGGTCATCCTCATCGAGCACGACATGAGCGTGGCCCTCGGACTGGCCGATGAAGTCACCGTGCTCCATCGCGGTCGCGTCATCCTCGAAGGCACGCCCGACCAGGTTCGGGCGAATCCCGAGGTCCGGGAGGTCTACCTTGGCACCGTCTGAGCCCTTGCTATGTGTCGAGGACATCCACACCTACTATGGGGACAGTTATGTCCTGCAGGGGCTGAGCCTCGAAGTGTCGGAGGGGCAAATTGTGGCGCTGCTGGGGCGCAACGGGATGGGCAAAACCACCCTCATCCGATCCGTTGCCGGCCTGACACCGCCCCGCGAGGGCAAAATCACGTTCAAAGGCCACTCGCTCCTGGGATATCCCCCCTATCGGATCGCACAGCTCGGGATCGCACTGGTACCGCAGGGACGCCGCATTTTCCCGTCGCTGACTGTTCGCGAAACACTGCTTCTCCCCACGAGCCCTCTGGCCGGGGGCAAGGCCTTGGGCAACAACAAATCCGGGCGTTGGAACTTGTCCACGGTACTGGAGAGATTCCCCCAGCTCGCCGAGCGGACAAGGCAGCTGGGCAGCGCTCTGAGCGGCGGGGAGCAGCAGATGCTCGCCATCGGTCGGGCATTGATGGCGAACCCCGACCTCATCCTCATGGACGAGCCATCGGAAGGTCTGGCGCCGGTGTTGGTTCGGGAGCTGGAGGAGATCATGCAGGGACTCCGGCGAGAGGGACACTCCCTCCTCCTGGTGGAACAGAATTTCGCGCTGGCCATGGCCGTGGCGGATTACGTCTACATCATCACGACCGGGCGCATCGTCTACCACGGCACCCCGGATAAACTCGCCCAGGAGACGGAGACCCTTGACCGCCACTTGGGTATCTAGCCTCGTCGCCGGGGGGATTGCGGAGCCGCTACTCATAGAAGAGGGATGGGAAAGAAAAATTCTCTGAAAAGGTCCTCCCAAGGAGGTCGAGAAGATGGCCGCTGATAGGGTCTCCTCTCTGATCGGCAAGTCCCCCACCCGGGCCGATGCCATCGAGAAGGCCACCGGCGCGACACGATTCAGCGACGACGTCTCGCTGCCGGGGATGCTTTGGGGCCGCGCCCTGAGAAGCCCCGTGGCCAACGCGCGCATCGGCAAGTTGGACGTCCGCGGCGCCAGGGACCTTCCGGGCGTCCACGCCGTTCTGACTGCTGCGGACATTCCGGGGGCCAAGCTGCGCGGAAACCTCCTGGGCGCCCGCGACGACCAGCCCGTCCTCGCCGAGGGTTACGTCCGAGCAGTGGGGGACCCGGTGGCCCTCGTCGCGGCGGAGTCGTGGGAGATAGCAGAGGAGGCCCTTTCTCGGATCCGAGTCGAGTACGAAACACTCCCCCTCATTGAAGATCCCCTCAAGGCGGCAGAATCCACCGCTCCCCAGGTGGACGAGCGCGGCAACGTGGTGGCGCACTATGGCTTCCGGCGCGGAGACGTTGAGACGGGCTTCGCCGGGGCCGCAGCCATCGTCGAGGAGACCTATGACACCCAGTGCGTGGAACACGCCTATTTAGAGACGGAGGCGGGGTTGGCGTGGCTCGACCCGGGCGACGTCGTGCACATCCGTTGCGGGACTCAGATGATCGAGAACTTCCGGTTCGTCGCGCGGATCCTGGGCCTGCCGCACAACCAGGTGCGCATCGAGAGCCCGGAACTGGGCGGCGGCTTCGGCGGCAAGATCATGCTCACCATCGAGCCATTCCTCGCCCTACTCGTGAAGGCGACAGGCCGGCCGGTGCGCATGTCTCTCACGCGGGAGGAATCCATCCTCTCCTCCACGAAGCGCCACCCCTATGTCATGCGCTACAAGGTTGGAGCCGACGCTGACGGACGACTCACCGCCCTCGTGGCGGACATCGTCGGCGATGCGGGAGCGTATACCGACCTCAGCGCCGTGATCTGCAAATACTCCATGGTTCAGGCCTCGGGCCCCTACCGTTGCCCCAACGTACAAGTAGACATGCGGATGGTCCTAACCCACAACCCCACAGCCACCGCCATGCGCGGCGTAGGCTCCCCCCAGATCACTTTCGCCCTGGAGGGGCTCATGGACACCCTGGCCGAAAGGCTGGGGATGGACCCCTTCGAGCTTCGCAAGCGGAACTACCTCTCCAAGGGCGAGGCTCTCACGACGGGACAGCCTCTCAAGCACGCCGTCCGCATCGCCGAGACCCTGGAGGAGGCCCGACGGGCGCTTGAGGAGGCAGACTGCCCTAATGGTGGATTTCCTGAGGAGAAAGGGAACTCCGAGCGGCGGCTTCGGGCCAGTGGTTTTGCTTCGAACATGACTGGCTACGGCCGGCATGGGGCTGTGGCAGAAGCCTATGTTGGGGTGCAGCTGGACGGTAGTGCCGTTGTGGCTGCGGGTGCGCCTGATCTGGGTGCTGGACAGGGGGCCGGTTTCCGGCAGCTCACCGCCTCATTGCTGGGCCTTCCGATGGACCGGGTGACGGTGCTCCTGTCCGACTCCCAGACCACCCCCCTGGTGGGGATGACGGCGGGCAGCAGGCAGTTTCTCAACACCGGCAGCGCCATCGAACGCGCGGCTGAGCCCATCGTGCGCGCCTTGAAGGACTCAGCGGCCAACCTTCTGGAAGCCCGGGCGGAGGATGTCGTCCTGGCGGAGGGCAGGGCCTTCGTGCGCGGGGCCCCGGATCAGAGTGTCTCCCATGCCCAGCTTGTTGCCGCGTGCACCGCCTCCGGAGCCTCTCTTACGAGCCTGGGTGCCTTCAAGATCGGCCCCGAGCCCTATCCGGGCTCCGACACGGCCCACGAGGCCGGCTGGGTGGATTACACCTTCGGCGGGGCGGCGGCCGAGGTCTCCGTCGATCCCCAAACCGGAGAGGTCACTCTCCACGGCCTCGGTGTCTCCCACGACGTCGGAACTGCGGTCAACCCTCAGACCGTGACAGGTCAGTTCGAGGGGGGCACCTCATACGGCATGGGGTTGGCGCTATTTGAGGACTGCTGCGTAAAAGAGGGCAAGCCTGATGCCCATGATTTCGCCGAGTATATCCTCTCCACCCCTATGGACGCCCCGGCCATCGGGACGGCCATCGTCGAGTCCGGCGAGGGAGCGGGGCCCTTCGGAGCGCGCGGCATCGGCGAAGCGGCCAACAACACCTCGGCTGCCGCCATAGCCAACGCCGTCTCCCGCGCCATTGGGATTCGCGTCACCTCTTTGCCAATCACCCCCGAGAAGGTCCTCCTCGCCCTGCAGACAGGTAGTTGGCCGAGTTAGGGGGTCCAGGCCCTCCGCTACCTGACTCGCAAAGACTACGCTGCAGGAGGCAGGGCCCTTGGAAAAGGGGAAAGAAGCCGGCCGTGAAGGCCCGGTCGAAGGCCCCTCTGTCCTTGCTCGCCATCTTCGTTGTCCTGGTTCTTCTCTTCGGATAGAATTCCGGCCTCACCCAAGAGAAGGTAGTGTTCACCCTTGACCGGATCTCTTATGTCCGGGACAAGGACTTTTTGCGGCACAGGGTCAGGGTTATTTCCGGGAGGCGAACCTGTTCGTGACCTTTCTACCAGGACAAGGGTCATCTGACTCTATCCAGCGCCTGGTGTAGGGAACCCGCACTTCGCGGTGGACGACCTCTACACCGGCGAATTTCTCCCGAATCTGTTTCCCAAGAGGTCTTGACGGGATCTGACCCGTCAAAGGCAGAGAAGGAAGCTGAGGGAAGCCTCCCTCCGCCAACGAGGATGAATCACATGGCTCGAATTCTAGTGAAGGCAAACCTTATGGTGACCATGGATGAGGAGTTGGGGGTTCTCTCCGAGGGGGCGGTCGTCATCGAGGGCGACCGGATTGCCGATGTCGGCCCCCACGAACGGCTGAAGCGCGAAGGTCCCTTCGATGAGGAATTGGGTTCGCTTAGGTCCTCAATCCTTCTGCCGGGCCTCATCGACGCCCATCACCATGGTCGGGGCACCTTCCGCGATGGCATAGCCGATATCCCGTTGGAGCTCTGGTTGCCCTATCTGACCGCCGGGGCGGAGGGAGGATTTTCTTTCGAGGAGATTTATCTTCAAACTCAGTGGGCGGCCATGGAGCTCATCCGCGCCGGGGTGACGAGTGTCGTGAACCTTATGCCTACGCTTTCGTTACCGGACTTCGGGGCCGGGACGGCCCTTCAGGCCTATTGGGATCTCGGCATGCGGGCTTGTCTCGGTCCGCTCTTCTGGGAGAGGTATCACTTTGCTTATGAGGAGGACGAAAGCTTTCTCCGTCGTCTCTCCCCGGACCTGGCGGCTCAGCTCGCGGGCAAGGTCCAAGGGTTCGACATAGACGAGTACTTAAAACGCTGGCGGGGCGTCTTTGACACATGGCATGGGCGGGGAGGACGCTTGAAGGTCTATCTGGCCCCCACCGGGGTGACGCGGACTTCGGAAGCCTCTCTCCGGCGGATGAAAGCCGAGGCCGAGGATCGGTCCACCGGTCTGCAGACCCACGCTCTCGAAACCCGCTATCAAGCCCTCTTCGCCGAACGAGTGTGGCGGAAATCTGCCGTTCGCCACCTGTTGGAACTCGGCGTTCTGGGGCCTCAGTTCTCCCTCGCCCACATGGTCTGGACACACGGCGAAGACATGACCATCTTGGCGGACACGGGGACTGTTTGCGTCCACAATCCGTCGGTCAATTTGCGCCTTTTCAGCGGCGTTGCCCCGGTGTCGGAGATGTTCCGTCGAGGGGTTCAGATCGCCCTTGGAACGGACGGGACCGGGGTCAACGACGACAACGACCTCTTTTCTGACCTCCGGCTGGCTTGTTTCCTTCAGCGGGCGCCTGGAATTGAGTCCAAAGCCCTCTCTGGTGCAGATTGGCTTGGGCTTCTCTATCGGGGAGGGAGTCGGGTCATGGGAGAGGCGGACAACCTCGGCTCTTTGAGCCCGGGGAAGAAAGCGGATCTCGTCCTTCTCAGGAAAGACCGGATTTTTGACTCTCCCGCGGTCAATCCTTGGATCGATCCGGTGGAGGGTTTGGTTCATCGGGCCTGTTGCCGGGATGTGCAGACTGTTTTGGTGGATGGGCGACCTGTGCTCAAAGATGGAAAATTTCAGACAGTGGACGAAGAGGGTGTCCGAGCGCGCCTGTCGGAGTTAAAGCATCAGAAGTTCGAGCGAATGAATCCAGAGCGCCGATTTTTTGAAGAACTTGATCGCGAAATTAAGAGGTTCTACCGTCAGTGGGAGGATCCTCCACTCCTAAGTCAGCCGACCGCTTACCGTTACAACCAAGTGTAGCGCCGCAGGCCGGCGATTCGAACATGCGTTGGTCCGAACATCCATGCCCCTTCGCCCGGTAAGGTCCATCGCGGCCTGGTCGAAGGAAGTCCTTGCGTAGTTGATCACTTCGTCGTCCCCGAGGGGCCGCGGAGGCGCTCAGGTCCTGGGCCTTCAAGCAGGCGAAGAAGATGTCGTGGATGAGATTGTGCGCTCCCGCCTCTTTGCCCAGGCGGACCTTGCGGATCATCTCCCCGGCTGATCCGGGGCCTGATTGACCCTGACCGGGGCGGTTCGGCCGACCCTTGACTCCGCACTCTCCTGTGTGTTTGCATGCTCCGTGCAGATGCATCCTTCAATCCAGGAAGGGTACACTGCCTTCGCACTCCTTACCCACTTTTTGAAGATAGCTGGGAATACGACCTCGGGGGGTCACGCCTGCGATAATAGTCATCTCTCTGGTGCAAATTCAAAGGGGCTAATCGCAAAGGTTTTCCAAGGGCGCCGGTTTTCAACAGGGGGGGCTTTCTCGTATGTCGAATCTTCTCTTGCATAGCGCCGACTTCCTCGTCCAGGACGTGGAGCGGTTCATTCGAGGAGGCGCCCTCTACATCGAGGAGGGCGTCATCCGCGACGTGGGCCCCTCGGCCGAGCTGGAGAGGCGCTACCGCGCAGATGAGTCCATTGACCTCTCCGGTTGTATCGTGACGCCCGGTCTCATCAATGCGCACAACCACCTCTATGAAGTCTTGTCGCGTGGTCTCGGCAAAGACTTCGGGACCGAAGGCTGGCTGACGAATGCGATATACCCCATTAACCAGTTCATGGAAGGAGATGACTATTACTATGGAGCGCTGGTGGCCCTCGCGGACTGTCTTGGCCAGGGGACGACGGCCGTCATCGAACAAATGACCAACTTCGCCCGCTTTCACGCCGACCGGGAGGTAGAGGCGTACCTTCAGTGCGGTATCCGGGGGGCGGTGGCGCGGGCGTCGACCAACCGCTCCACCCTTGATCCCCGTGAGGAGCGGCCGGAGGAAGAGGATCTGAAGGCGTCCGAGGCCTTTCTGAAGCGCTGGGCCGGGCAGAAAAGGGTGTCCCCCTGGCTGGGCCCCAGCGGGTTGTTTTCCTGCACGCCGGATCTCCTCGGGCGCCTCAAGAACATGTCCAAGGATTACGACGCGCGTTTCACCATCCACCTCAACGAGACCCAGATTCAGGCGCAACTCGCCCGCCGGGAGGGTTTCGTCGGCCAAATCGCGCAGGCCGACCGCATCGGCCTTTTGGACGAGCGCACCTCCATCGCCCATGCCGTGTGGGCGAGGGATGGGGAGCTCGCTCTCGCGGCGAGGTCAGGGGCGCAAATCATTCACAATCCCTCTTCCAACATGATCCTGGCGTCGGGGGTGGCAAACGTGCCGAAGATGCTCGACCTCGGCATTACGGTGGGCCTCGGCACGGACGGGCCGGCGAGCAACGACAGCCTCGACATGGTCGCGGAGATGAAGGCCGCCGTTCTCCTGCATCGCGTGAACACGCTGGATGCCACCGTTTTTCACTCCCGCGACGCTTTCCGGATGAGCACCGAGGCGGGCGCCCGGGTCCTTGGGGCGGAGCGGCTGGGGCGCCTTGAGCCCGGCTGGACGGCCGATGTGGCCGCCTTCCGGATCGGGCCGAGCATGGCTCCTGTCTACGACCCGGTGGACGCCCTCGTGTATTCGGGAAGCGGGCGTGACGCATGCTTGACTATCGTGGATGGCGAGGCGCTGTACCGAGACGGTCAATATGCGCGCGTGGACCTTCGGGAGGCCCTCGACCACCTTGAGCGGACCGCCGAGGAAATCCGCCACAAGGTGCCCGAGGCCTTCTCCGAGCTTCCTCGGGCCAAAGGAAAGCGTACGATGTCCGGTTGAAAAGCCGATTCTGGCAAACGGCAACCGGACGAAGGAGCAGAACGCCGTCGGCCTTTGAAGGGATCACACGCGCAAGGGAATCGGTATGCTCAACCTTTTACTCCAGCAGGCCGTGAATGGGCTGTCCATCGGGGTCATCTACGCCCTCATCGCCATCGGCCTCACCCTCATCTTGGGCATCCTCGGCGTCATCAACTTCGCCCAAGGTGAATTCTACATGCTCGGGGCGTTTGCGGCGTTCACGGCCCAGCGGGTCTTGGGCGCCGGGTATTGGGCCTCGATCCTCTACGCCTTGGTTGTGGTCGCCCTCCTCGGCATCCTGTTTGAATACCTGAGCTTGAGACCCATCCGCGGCCGCCACGAGTTCACTTTGCTGCTTTCCACCATCGGGGGCTCCATCTTTTTGCAGAATACCGCCCAGCTCATCTGGGGTCCCGATCCCCGGACCCTGTCCTCTCCCTTTGCACATAAGCCCATCCTCTTGGGTTTGGGCGTCCACATCACGCAGCAGCGGCTTCTCGTCTTTGTCGTCGGCTTACTCCTCATCGGGCTTATCACGCTGTTTATCAAGAAGACCAAGCTGGGAATGGCCCTGCGGGCAACGGCTAAAGACCCGGCAACCGCGTCCCTGATGGGCGTCAACGTAAACTTTATCTTCGGTTTCACTTTCGCGTTTGGGACGGCCCTGGCCGCCGTCGCGGGATCGCTTCTGGGCCCCGTTCTGGACCTGAGCGTGACGATGGGGGAATGGGCCGTCATCAAGGCCTTCTGCGTGGTTATCATGGGTGGGATGGGCAACGTGCCCGGGGCCATCCTGGGCGGACTCACTCTCGGCCTCGCGGAAAACATCGGCATCGTATTCTTCCCGACCGGGTATCAGGACGCCGTCGGCTACACCATTCTCATCCTGGTTCTCCTCTTCCGGCCGCGCGGGATCTTCTCGACGGGGAAAGGACTGGCTTGAACAAGACCCGAATCCTCAACGGATTGTGGCTGGCGATCGCTCTCGCCCTTCCGCTTTACGTACAAGGTCTCTACCAGCGAAACCTTTTCGTGTTCGCCGGGATTTTCATCATCCTGGCCCTGGGCCTGGACATGGTGGTGGGGTACGTGGGAGAGCTCTCCCTGGGACACGGCGGGTTCTTCGGAATCGGGACCTACGCGTCGGCCCTCATGGCCCTTCAATGGAACACCCCTTTTCTTGTGGATTTCATCGGGGCGGTTCTGGTGACCGGAATTTTCGGCTTTCTCATCGGGTTCCCTTCCCTCCGGCTGACGGGGCCGTACTTCGCCATCGTGACCTTCGGGTTTGCGGAGATCCTCCAGCTCATCGCCCTCAACTCGAATTTCACGCGCGGACCCATGGGTCTTCCCGGGGTGTCGAAGGCCCGGATATTCGGCTTTACCTTCCAGAGCGAGATGGCCAACTACTATCTGGTCCTAGGAGTCGTACTGATTTGCATCTTCGTGACGCACCGGTTGGTTCGGTCCCGGACGGGGATGGCCATCGTCGCCATTCGAGAGAACGAACAACTGGCCCGCTCCATGGGTGTCAACGCCTTCCGGTTCAAGGTGCTGGCCTTCGTGATCGGGACAATGTTCGCCGGCGCGGCGGGCAGCCTCTATGTCCATTACACGAACTTCACCGATCCCGATCACATGGGGTTCTTTTACACCGTGACCCCTCTCGCGATGGTGCTGGTGGGCGGACGGGGAAGCATTCGGGGAACGGTGATCGGCGCGGTGCTCTTCTACTTGCTGCCGGAATATCTGCGGGCGGCGGCCGCCTGGCGCTTGAGCGCCTTCGGCCTCCTGATCGTGATTTCCATCATTTTCATGCCCCAAGGGATAGACGGGGCGATTCGAAAGCTCGGCCTGTTGAGGAAAAGGACTCCGGCCCATGGGACTGTTTAGGACCGAGGGCCTCACTCACAATTTCGGCGGGGTCATGGCCCTGCGGGAGGTCGACCTCGAAATCCGGGAAGGGGAGATCTGCGGGCTCATTGGCCCCAATGGTGCGGGCAAGACCACCTTCTTCAACGCGGTGACGGGCATTTATCGCCCTTCCGGCGGGCGCGTCTTCTATCGAGAAAACGACATTACGGGAAAACCCGCCCATCAGATCGCCGCGCTGGGAGTTCTGCGGACCTATCAGAAAACGAGCCTGTTTCCGGGGCTGAGCGTTCGCCACAACGTCAGCGTCGGCGCCCATATCCGGACGCGATCGGGTCTCTGGGGCGCGCTGCTCAACACCCCGGCCAAGCGCCTGGAGGAGGCCCGCCGGGACCAGAAGGTCAATCAGGTCCTGGAGTTCACCGGCCTTTCGGACCGGGCGGAGATGGAGGCCCGGAACCTTTCTTACGGGGAACAGCGGATTCTCGAGGTGGCCATCGCCCTGGCGGGAGAGCCGGAACTGCTGTTGCTGGATGAGCCCGTGGCGGGCCTGAACCCCGAGGAGATCCAGGACGTGATGAAACTGGTCGGGGAGGTCAACCGCCGGGGCGTGACCATCCTGCTCGTCGAACACGACATGAAGATGGTGATGGGGGTCTGCCAGCGCATCGCGGTGCTGGACTACGGGCAAAAGATTGCAGAGGGAACGCCCGAGGAAGTGAGCCGCAACGAGAAGGTCATCGAAATCTACCTGGGTGAAGAGGTTCACCTTGCTTCGGATTGAAGGTCTGATTACCCACTATGAGCGTGTCCCAGCTCTCCGGGAGATTAACCTGCGGGTTGAGGAGGGAGAGATCGTGGCGGTCATCGGCGCGAACGGGGCCGGCAAGACCACTCTCATCAATACGATCAGCGGCCTGGTGCGACCCACAAAGGGAAGGATCGAGTTCCAAGGGGAGGCGGTCCACCGACTTCCCGTGCACCAGGTGCTTCAGAGGGGGATCGTCCAGGTTCCGGAGGGCCGAAAGGTCTTCCCAGACATGACGGTCTTCGAAAACTTGAAGATCGGGGCCTACCTCCAGAAGGACAGGGACGCCGTCCAGAAAACGCTGGAGGAAGTCATCGCGCACTTTCCGATCCTCGCGGAGCGAAGAGCGCTGGCGGCTGGTTCCCTGAGCGGGGGTGAGCAGCAGATGCTGGCCATCGGCCGGGCGCTGATGTCCCAGCCGAAGCTCCTCATGTTGGATGAGCCGTCCCTGGGTCTTGCGCCCCTGTTTGTGGCCCGGGTGGCGGAAATTGTCCGGGGGGTCCACCAGAGAGGGATCACGATCTTGCTGGTTGAACAAAGGGCGAAGATGGCCTTGACACTCGCCGACCGAGGATACGTAATGGAGACTGGAAAGATCGTTATCGAAGGAACCTCTGGGGAACTCCGCTCCAACAACTTGGTCAAAAAGGCCTATCTGGGCATGTAGGGGGGGGGTATTTTCCGAAAGGAGGTGAGAGGACGGAACGAACTCCGCTCGGAGTGACAGTTCATCTCAATCCAAGATGCCGGAGGACAAATCTAGCTGGAGGGAAAGATCATGGCGAGAAAGCTGAAAATCGCGTTCATGGCGGTCCTGGCGCTGGGCCTTTTGGCGACATCGGTTACCGCCGCGGAAACCATCAAGATCGGCGTCGTCGGGCCTCACACCGGACCTGCGGCCTTCGACGGACTGGCTCTCGTGCGGGGGGCGCAAGTGGCCGCCAAGCAGATCAATGACCGGGGCGGCGTCCTGGGACGGAAGATCGAATTGCTTCTGGGAGACACCCGGGCCAAGCCCGCCGAGTCCATCAACGTGTCCAGGAAGTTCGTCACGCAAGACAAGGTTTCGGCGCTGCTGTGCTGCTTCTTCAGCTCCTCCACTCTGGCGACCATGCCCGTGGTTGAAAATCTTCGGATGCCCCTCATCACGGGTGTGTCCACCGCCGCCAGCATTACGCAAAAAGGCTGGAAATGGTTTTTCCGCTCCAACCACGACACCGTCATGGAGGCCAAGGTCTTCGTTAATTTCTGGATCGACAAGGTAGGGGTGAAGAACGCCGCCTTCTTGGCCCGGAACGACGACTGGGGCCGGGAGACCATCAAGGCCTACATCGAGGTGATGAAGGCGAGGGGCGCCAAGGTGCTGGCCGAGGAGTATGCGCGGCCCAGCGCGAAGGACTACCTGGGCTTCTTGACCAAGCTTAAGGCCACGAATCCTCAGGCCTTCGGCATGGTGGAAATTTCTTCCTCCGGGGCGGCCATGGTCAAGCAGATGCGCGACCTGAATTGGAAGCCTATCCTGCTCGGTTCGGACGGCCAGGTCACCGACGAGTTCATCCAGGTCTCGGAGGGCGCTGCCGAGGGAATGTACCTCATCACCCGCTGGGAGCCGACCATCGACCTTCCCCGGAGCCGTCGGTTCGTCCGCGACCACAAGAAGATGTTCCCCAAGGCCGCCACCGCCAATCAGTACACCCAGGGGGGATACGACAACGTTTACATCGTGGCGGACGCCATCGCCCGGTGCGGTTGCACGGACCCCAAAGGCGTTCGGGACGCGATGGAAAAGACTGTGTACTATAGCGTTTCCGGGGCAGAGCTCTTTTTCGACGCCAGACATCAGGCTTATCCCGTGATGTACATCTCTCAGGTGCGAGGGGGTAAGCGAGTCATCCTGAAAAAGGTCAGTACGCAGGAGGCGATGGGCGTTAACCGCCCATAAGAACCCGACAAGGCGGCGCTCCCGCTGGGGTCCGATTCCCCAAAGCGGGAGTTTCCGTTCTGCCCGTGAAACGGCGCGGTCAACGAGCTCTCAAGCCCGCTGGGGGGTGGCAGATCACCGGCATAACCCATGTCTGTGAGCAGAGTCGTTGGCCGGGATTTTTCACCGAGAAGAAGAGCCAAGACAGCTCTTTTAAGATAACCTGCCAGTGCTTCGGCCACTTGCCTGAGGAGAGGGCGCCGCCGGGGTGCGACCAATGTGTACCGAAAGGCAGGCGTCTGAGGCGAAAGGCATCATCGTGTCGGAAGGTTCGGGCCATGAGGGCGTGCCTTGCGGGCGGGTCCGGAAGACGCCCATAGCAGAGTGGATGGCGGTCTGTGAAAGCCCGTCGGGGGCACAGGCAAAAATAATTAACCATCTTGTCATGATGTCTGGGCGGTATACGCAAAGTTGTTCTGGCGGTTCCTTTGCTTACCCATCAGCAACCGAAAAATTGTGAAAGATAAGGAGACGAACCATGCCTCTCGACCCTTCCAGAATCCCAGGCTACGTGAAGGGCCAGCCGCCCGACCGGACCGCCATGAGCAAGCTCACGTTTATGGATGAGCTGGAAGCGATCTGGGGCAGACGTTGGGGGGCTCAGTCGAAGATAGGAAAGCTGGATTACGCGTTGGTGTGTCCTCCCACGGAGAACGAGGCATCTCCTGAAACCTTCGAAGACCCTGCGTTCTATCTCTTGCCCGACGGCCCACCCGACCTCCCTAAAATGAAAAAGCAGTACAAGGCGTTTGAGAAGGCTCTTCGGGAGAACGGGGTCGAGTTGGAGGTTTGGGAACTTCCGGATGTGGCGGAGGGCGCCTATAGCCGAATGCGCCTGCTTTGGGCTCCCGCTTCGTGCTTCGTCATCAACGGCGGAGCGATCATCCCCCGCAATGGTCTGGCCCCTTGGCGGCATGGGCATGAGGCCCTCAAGACGAAGAAGCTCGCGTCCCTCGGTTGCCCCATCCTACACACGATCCGCGGGGGCGGCGTGATGGAATCGGGGGGGAACGTCATCTTCCTCGACCCGCACCATGCTCTCGTCGGCACGGGGGCAAGCGGGAACGAAGAAGGGTTCAGGCAGATCAAGGCCGTCCTCTCCGAAAACGGCGTGAGGGAGATTCACCCGGTTCAGTTTAAGGACGACATTCACCTGGATCTGGTGTTTGGTCTTGCCGATGCCTGGTTGGCTTTGGTCTACCCTCCCGGTTTCGACGGGAAGACGATGGACTACCTGACAGGCAAGGGGATTCAGCTCATAGAGGTTTCCGACGAGGAGCATCGGAACTCCGCGTGCAATGTGCTGGCCCTGGAACCGGGAAAGGTGCTCATGGTCGCAGGGAACCCTCGGGCCGCCGAAGCGCTGCGAGAACGAAACGTGACCGTGATCGAGCTTGAAATGAGTGAGTACGTCAAGACGGGCGGAGGTCCCCACTGCGCAACGGGCTGTTTGATCCGCGACCCGGGACCGCTCCTTCCCTGAGGGCATTCCAATCCCGTTGTTGGCGCGGCCGATGGCTTTTGGGAATTTCCGGGGGAGCATATGGAGAATGCAATCGCCCTCACAATGTGCCCGGATCGATGGATTGGATATCAATTAGCAAGGGGTCACAGCTTCGGCGAGGGAGTTGACTGCTGAGGCGTTCGGAGGGATTTCGCCCACCGGGGTTTGGGGAAATCATAACGGTTAGCACCCGCATCAAAAAGGGGCCCACTCATTATTCTAATTCCTCATGGACCTCCCCTATCTCTAGACCTCCGCTGTGCCGGCCGGTGTGAGAGAAGAAGGATAACGCCTGCTAGGGCTTGACGGCTCCCCGAAGAGGAGAGACACCATGAAATTTGAAAATCCCAAGCGCGAATTCAACAGCAAGCTCGAGGACTACCCCCTGGAGAACTACCCGGATTACCGGCCCGATAAGCTCCCCGCCACCGAGGCCATTGCCAGCATCCCCTATCTGGATGAGGTCGAACGGATCTGGGGAAAGAAGTGGGGCAACCAGGGCCTGGGAACGCTTCGAGAGGTCACCCTCACCCGACCGCCGGACGTGGAGTTCAGTTCACTCTGGGAAAAGGACTTGAACTTCTACATGCTCAAACGGCCCCTGGACCGGGATCGGATGTTCAAGGCGTATGAGCAGTACGAGGCAATATTCAAGGCTGAGGGCGTCATCGTCCACTGGATGGAGATCGACCATACGACAGGGGCCTACGGTCCCATGAGGAACAACTTTATGGGGTCGGCCCTCGTCGTCAACGGGGGGGCCATTCTTGCCCGCTACGGCTACTCCTCCTGGGTCCGGGGACGGAACTGGAACTACCAGAAATTCTTCGCCAAGATCGGATGCCCCGTTCTCTATATGGTGCACGGGCAGGGGGTCTTTGAGCCGGCGGTCTGGGTGGCGGCGGCAGATGACGTCATCATTGGAAACCGCGGCGCCTCGGCCAACGACGACGGGATCGAACAGGTCACCCCTGTCTTGATGAGATCGGGCTACCGTGAGATCGTTATCGGAAACAGCACAATTCTCTACGAGAGCTTCGGCTCGGCTGGCGAATTTCACATGGACATGGTCCTGGGCTTCGCGGACCTGGGGGTTGCCCTCATCTTCCCGGGACATCTGGACTACCGCGTATTCAAATGGCTGAAGGATCACAGGTTCCGGATCATCGAGATTCCGCCGGACGAGCAGGCAAACTACTACCCCGCGAACCTGATCGTCCTCAAACCCGGGCGGGTCATCGTGCCGGCCGGGGCCAAAAAGACCATCAAGAAGTTGAAAGAGGCCGAGGTGGAAGTCATCGACTTAGACACGGCCCCCTTCCTCACAGGGATCAACGGCCTTCGGTGCGTCACCATGCCCCTCGTCCGAGACCCTGGCCCCAAGGTTGACGATTGGGACGGGTGAGGGATGCTCCTTCCTTAAGAGATGTTACGCGGCGGAACAAATCTTTCACGAATTGCGCGAGGAGGGGCGGCGGCTTTTATCTCATCGTGCGCGTCAGCCCCGAACGGCTTTCCCTCGACCCATCAGGGTGCTGGCGCGTCGCCCGCTCGCAAGGCTCCGTCGCAAGAACCGGCCCGAACCCGGCTCGACCCGGACGTCTCCGTCCTGAATGGCGATCTTCCCCCCCTTGATGACCGTCGAAGGCCATCCCTTTAGGATGTCCCCTTCGTAGAGACTGAACCCGGCGAAGGAGTAAAGGTCTTCGGGTCGGATTCGCCTCTCGGTTTCCAGATCGACTAACACGAGGTCCGCATCGCTCCCCGGAGCGATGACGCCCTTCTTCGGGTAGACGCCGTGGATGCGTGCGGGGTTTCGGCTGGTCGCCTCTGCGAGGGTGACAAGAGGAATGCCTCGCTTGTGGTACCCCTCGTGGAGGAGGACCGGCAGGTGGGTTCCAGCGGCGGCGATCCCGGTGTTGGACTCCCAAAGTCCCCCCCCGACGTTCTTGGCCGACCGGGCGATGGGGGTGTGGTCCGTACCAATGGTGTCAATGATGCTGGCCCGGAGGGCTTCCCAGAGAGCGTCTACATCCTCGGGCGTCCGGAATGGCGGCGACATCTTGGCCAGGAATCCCTTATCCGAGAACTTGGTCATCGAGAGGTTCGGAGAGGTCGTTTCGCCGAAAAGATTGGGGGTGCGCCGCCGAAGCTCCCCTAGCCGTCTCGCCCCGAGGGCCGATGAGAGGTGAACGATGTACACGCGCGCGCCGGTGATCTCCGCCAGATACGCGGCGCGGACGACTCCTTCCTCCTCGGCGACATCGGGGTGGGTGTCCGCCCAATCCGCTAGCGTGCCTTGCCTTCGTTCTCGCCGGACGCGCTCGGTTGCCCGAACCACGATGGACTCGTCTTCGGCGTGGATGGCCAGCAACGCCGGGTAGTCCAACCTGGCGAGCGTTTGCATAGCCGTCCACATAAGCCCGTCGTCTTCGGCCTCGACAACGCCGGGAAGCCCGCACTGATACATCTTGAAACAGGTGACTCCCAACTGGTCCACGTACAGAGGGATCTCGTTCACCTGTTCCTCGTTGCTGAGCTTAAAGGAGAACAGAAGGTCCGCGTAGATATTGGTCCCAGCGCTCCGAAGAAGATCCGGAAAAAGCTCCAGGTAGGATTCCCGCTCCAGCAGAAATGCCGACAGGGTGGTTGTGCCCGCAGCCAGTGCGGAGAGGGTCTCCGTCCGGCAATCACCGGCGAAGTTACCCGACAATCCTAGATGGACATGGGGATCGAAGACGCCCGGAAAGACGTGCAGACCGGACGCATCCAGGATCTCACGGGCGTTAGGGAGCGCTTCCTCGAGGGCCACTGAGAAAATCTTACCGTTACGGAGGGAGATTCCCGCTCGCAGGAGGCCCAATCCCGGGAGGACAAGCGTCCCTCCCACGATATTCAGGTCCGCGCGCACGTTTCATTCCCCGCAATAAGGACCGGACACTGATAGGCTCAAGGACTGCGGATTCAGAGATTCATCAGTCCCTTGATCAAAGAGGATCTAGGAATTCTGATCCTTCTTCTTCCTTGCCCATCGCCGGAAATTGTCGGCCACCTCCCACGGGGGAGTCGAATAGGGGGGGAACACCAATTCAGTCTCTTGGCAAATCTTAAGGGATAGAAAACTTGTGGCTTTCCGTCTCAGCGCTTCATCCAAGAGCAGGCGAAAGTCCCGCACGCGCTCTACGTTCGCGCAATGGGGGATTCCGGCCGCCTTGCCCAGCTCGGCGAAGTCCGCCGTGCGGCCCGGCAACAATTGATTCCCCGAGGCTTCGTACACGCGGTTCTCGAAAAGAAGAATGAGAAGATTATCAAGTGCCAAATCGGCGACGGTCGCCAGGCACCCGAGGTTCATCAAGAGGCCCCCGTCTCCCTCCATGACAACCACCCGGGTGTCGGGTTGGGCTAAGGCCACGCCGGCGGCCAGGGGGATGGTCTGTCCCATGGAATCGGACAAATGGAAGTTGGAGGGCTTCGGTTTCAGACGACCCCACACGTGAGTCGCCATCCCCAGACTTGTGATCGCAATCTCGTCCCGGACGACGGAGGCCAGCGTCTTCAAATATGCCTCCCTGTGGGGCAGCTTCAACTCAGGTGCTCCTTGTGCAGCAAGAGGACGAAGGGCCCTTGAGATTGCTGGGTATACGAGAAAGCGGTCACGACTTGTTCGGTGAGGCTTCTTTCCGACTCCGCCACTGCGTAGGGGATCCCCAAGGCCCGCAAGAAGGGCTCGGTGCGAAGTCCCTTCGGCACGTGATAGAAGATGGGGTCCCGCGTGCTACCCCGATAACTAACGAGTATGAGGATGGGAAGTCGATTCATCTGGGGCAACGTAAGGAGGCCCGTCCCACTGCTTAGGATGCCCGCGTTCTGCGCGAGCAGGACGGGGTTCTCCCCTCCCAGGACTACCCCGCAGCAGATCGCCAGTCCCTCCTCTTCCCTGCAGATTGGGACATGACGAAAGTATTCATCCTGCGACAGCTCCTCCAGCAGGGGTCCCAACCAGGTGTCCGGCAGCGAAACGGCCACATTAATGCCGCAGGCCTTGAGCCCCGCCACGATCTCCCGAATTCTTGAATCCTTTTGATTCTTTCTCCCTTTCGATTGTCTCTTGTCCGGAGATCGAGGCTTTCGGCCTGTGCCTGCCGTTGGATTTGCTCCGGCCATTGTTTTAACCCTGGAGTTTTGAGGGATTTTATGAAATGCGGAAGCGTCTTAGTATACCTCGATTGGCTTCTCCGAAGACATCCTCCCGCACTTTTGTCTTACCCACATGGTAAGAATTTCGTTGTGTAGGATTGATTGATGTCAAGACTTTCCTTTACGTTCAAGGCGGTAAACAAAATTTTCTGAGTGCGAGTGAGTTTTTCCTGAGAGATCCAGCCAATGCAGTGCTTCTTGGCCTCCTCGGTGACAACGAGCTCCCGGATGATGTCGAGCTCGCCGAGGGCGATCTCCTTGTTAAGCGTCGGCTGGTGTTTCGCGAAGACCTCGTTGGCCGCCTTGGGGTTGTTAAGAGTCCATTCGTAGGCTTTGATGGATCCGCGAACGAAAGCTCGAACGACGTTCGCCTTTCCATTGATATAGGAATCCTGGGCTACGAGGCCAATGCTGTAGATGTCCAAGCCGTGGTCCGCGAGAAGCAAAAAGTTAAAACGACCGTGCTTGGCGGCGAGCTTGCCGTACTGGATCTTGTCGAAGATGAAGTAGGTGGCTGCGTCTATCTTTCCGGCCAAAAGCGACGGGGCATACGCCGGCGCGTCTATTGCAACCCACTTCACCTTACCCGTGTCGATCCCGGCAATCCGGGCGAAAGCCGGAAAAATGAAGCGGATGACTTCGCCTTCGCGGGCCCCGATCAATTTCCCCTCAAGGTCTTTGGGCCCATTGATCCCGGTTTTCGCTCTCGAGACCAACATGAAAGGGGCTTTCCCGTAAATGACGCCGATGATCTTGATCGGGGCTCCTTTGGCCCGAGCCACCAGGGCCGGACCCGAGCTGGCGAAGCCCACGTCGGCCGAGCCGGCAGCCACGGACTTTACGGTGCTGGCCCCTCCAAAACCCCGGGAGAGGCTAACGTCAAGCCCACCTTCCTTCCAGAACCCCTTCTCAATGGCCACGTAATATGGGGTGTGTCGCCCAGCGATAACCCAGTCCAACAAAAACCGCACCTTCTCTTGCGAAAGAACCGGAGATGCGAAAAATCCCATGACCAACGCCAGCGCAACCCCTATCGTCCTTTTCATCGTGTTCTCTCCCTAGGGCCTGGATACACTGAACGAAAAGTTGAACACCCGCGCGAAGGGTCTTCTTGGAACCCGGCCCTTTCATAGACCTGTTTCGCCAAGGTCCGTCAGAAGTAGATCCCAAATCGCGTTGGCTGTTCCCTGCGGTCGCCGCGCGCCTTATCCCTAGGCTAGTGGCAACAGTCCAGTTCCTTCAGCCTCTTAAATTCGCAGATGCTTTTTCTCTTACGGTATTCCGTATCTACATGTCAACAATATTTTCAAAATAACCCCACATTGGTACAAGGGATTAGGGGCTGGATTAGGTGTGGTGGACCCCGTTGGGAAGCAATGGAGAGGTTGCAGGTGATGCCGTGCCGTTGACATCATTCGGGTCTTTCGGTAGCCTCGCAGTCGAGCCGAAAAGGAACAGACCCTCGTAGAGAGCGTCTATCCCAGGTGGATGGGACGGAAAAAGGCGGCAGGCGGTCAAGGATCGGGCCCCAGCAGTCGATTCCCCGTACTCCCAGGGAAGGGCGGTGGGAAGAAGCCACGTAGGAATTGATATCGGCGGCACCTTCACCGACCTGGTCGTCCGCGACGAGGGTTCCGGTGCGCTCTCCGCCCACAAGGTCCCTTCACGTCCCCAGAACTTCATCGAAGGAGTGATGGAGGCCCTGGCCAAATCCGGTCTCGCCGCCGAGAGCATCGATCTGCTGAAACACGGCTCAACCATCGCCACCAACGCCATCATCGAGCGGCGCGGCGCCCGGACCGGCCTTTTGACCACTCAGGGAATGCGAGCGGTCCTTGAGGCGGCCCGCGCCACCCGGGCGGACATCGCCGACCTCGCCTGGTCGCCTTCTCCCCCGCTGGTGCCCCGCCGCCACATCCTGGAGGCGACTGAGCGCATCGATTACGAAGGAACCAGCCTCACTCCTCTCGATGAGGACTCCGTCAAGGAGGCCGGTCGAATCTTTCGCCGGCGGGAGATGGAGGCCATCGCCGTTGTCTTCCTGAATTCCTTCATGAACCCGGCCCACGAGCTACGGGCCAAGGCCATTCTTCAGGAGATCTGCCCAGACGCCTTCGTGTGTTGCTCCTACGAGGTCTTGCCGGAGATGCGGGAGTTCGAGCGGACGAGCACCACGGTTGCCAGCGCCTATCTGGGCCCCATCGTGGACCGCTACCTGGACGAGCTTATCTCCCGGTTCCGGGAGTGGGGATATCAGCGAGAGGTCCTGGTGATCCATTCGGCGGGCGGGCTGATGACCTGCCAGGCCGCGCGCCGGATGCCCGCCCGGATCTGCCAGTCGGGTCCCGCCGGCGGGGTGCAGGGAGCCATCCTCGTCGGGAAGGCGGCGGGGTTTGACAACCTCATCACGCTGGACATGGGAGGCACCAGCGCCGACTTGTCCCTCGTCCACCAGGGCGCGCCTCTCCTCACCAACGCCTATGCCGTGGAGTTCAACATTCCCATCTCCCTGCCGGTGGTGGACGTCAAGGCCATCGGGGCGGGCGGAGGGAGCATCGCTTGGATCGACCCCGCCGGGATCCTCAAGAGCGGTCCGCAAAGCGCCGGGGCGCAGCCCGGCCCAGCCTGCTACGGCGCGGGGGGGGCCGAGCCCACCAATACGGACGCCAACCTGGTCTTGGGGCGGCTGAACCCGGGGACCTTCCTGGGTGGGGAGCAGACGATTCGGCCGGACTTGGCGCGCCGGGTCATCGAAACGAAAGTCGGAAAGCACTTCGGCATGAGTGTCGAAGAAGCCGCCGAGGCGATACTTCGGGTGTCCAACGCGAATATGGTCAACGGGATCCGGCTGATCAGCGTTCAGCGGGGCTACGACCCCCGCGACTTCCTCCTGGTCGCTTTCGGCGGGGCGGGACCGTTGCATGCTGTGGACCTGGCCCGGGAGCTCAACATCCCCCAAGTCCTCATCCCTCCGCTTCCCGGCGTGACTTCCGCCCTGGGAATTCTGGCCAC